>DASYEE010000090.1:0-36374 GCA_036499165.1 Galbitalea sp.
CTACCTCAAGCAGGTCGATCGCTGCGGGAATCGCACGGCCGAGCACCGCGAGTTCCTGGTTCACTTCGATCCGCAGCGCCTGGAACACCCGCTTAGCCGGGTGACCGGCGCGTTTGGCTGCGGCGGGCGTGGCTGCGACGATTACGTCGACGAGTTGGCCAGACCGCGAGATGGGGGATTTCTCGCGAGCCTGGACGATCTTGCTCGCATAGCGAGGAGCCAGCTTCTCTTCTCCGAATTCGTAGAAGATTCGGCGGAGGTCGAATTCGCTGTATTCGGCGATGATGTGCTCGGCCGTCAGCGGGGAAGTCGCGTCCATGCGCATATCCAGCGGTGCATCCTGCGAGTACGAGAACCCGCGATCGACCCGATCGAGCTGCAGCGACGAGACCCCGAGGTCGAACAGGATTGCCGAGACAGCAGAAATTCCGAGCGCCGCCAGCGCGGTCGGCATCTCGTCGTACACGGCGTGCACGAGCTTCACTCGCTCGCCGAATGGAGCGAGCCGCTCCCCCGCAAGCCGCAGGGCCTCCGTGTCACGGTCCACGCCGACCACGGTCAGCGCCGGAAACCGAGAGAGAAACGCGTCGGAGTGACCACCGAGGCCGAGGGTCGCATCGACGAGGATCGCGCCGGGCTTGACCAGCGCAGGTGCGAGCAGCTCGACGGTGCGCTCGAGCATGACGGGGGTGTGGAGGGTGTTGTCTGCCATGGGATTGTGGAGGCGATATGCCCCCAATCGCAGATCCCCATCCATTCCTTGACCTGGCACCGGGGAAGTGATGCCAGGGCGCTGAACGGCTGGGAGTCAGCGACTGGGCGCTAAAAGAGCCCTGGGATCACCTCCTCGGCGGTGTTGGCGTAGTCGGATTCGGTTTCGTCGTAATAGGTGTTCCAGGCATCGGTTGCCCAGATCTCTGCGTGGCTGCCCGCCCCAATGACGGTGAGATCACGGTCAAGCCCCGCGTATTCGCGAAGCCCGACCGGAATGGTGACCCTGCGCTGCTTATCGGGGAGCTCCTGGCTTGCTCCGGAGAGAAACATGCGGGTGTAGTCGCGGGCCTGCTTGCTGGAGACGGGTGCCTGGCGGATCTTCTCGTGCACCGTCTCGAACTCGCGCTGGCTGTACACGTACAGGCAGTGCTCCTGGCCACGGGTGATCACGACACCGGACGCCAACTCGTCCCAGAACTTCGCGGGAAGGATCAGGCGCCCCTTGTCGTCGAGCTTGGGCGCGTATGTGCCTAGGAACATGCCCACCCCCTCAACGATCCGGCCTTCAATTGCAGGTTTACTCCACTTTACTCCACATCACTCCACGAATCCTGGGAATTCACCCGAAATGGGGGCACGCGTGTCGAGACACCCCCTAGAACACCCCGTTTTTCTTGGTGGAGGGCGGTGGAGGAAACTCTGCCAATTTTGGACCGGTTTCAGCGCTTTGGGGAGGCGAGGGCCAGGTCCGTGCCGAATCAATGCCTTTAACAGCAAAACGAGACCGGCCCTTTCGGGTCGATCTCGCAGCTGGTGGAGCCTCTGGAAGCGTGGCCTCCGGCGGGGACTACTCCTCGCGGTCGTCCTGGCGGTTGTCCCAGCGATCGCTGAGGTTCTGCATGAAGGTGCCGCGGTGCGTCTCTTTCGCTCCGGGAGCCTTGCCGCTCGAGTCGTGTGCGCCGGTCCCGCCGGTCTGCGCATCCGGAGCGTTGGCCGAAACACGACCACCCCGTGGCGGCGTCACGGCGATCAGGACGCCAGCGAACATGATCACGAATCCCAGGACGCCGATGATGGGAAGGCGGATGGCGACGCCGGTGACGAGGACAGCGAGTCCAACGACCCCGACGAGGATGCCGGCGACGACCACCGAGTACGTCGGCTTGCCGTGGCGTGCCGAAACTGCCGCAACGAAATCGGCGTCGTTGTGATAGAGACTGCGCTCCATCTCCTCCAGGAGACGTTGCTCCTGCTCGGATAGTGGCATCCTTCATCCCTTCAGGCTCGGGAATGACGCGTTAACTAATGATCAATAGTATCCCCGCCCGCCTAGCTAGGCTAGGAGTGTGCCTGTGAGTACCCGGTTAGTTGATTTGGTCCAGCTTCAGATCGACGATTTCCTGGCGAAGCGCGCACCCGGAATTCTCGGAATCGCGCCGGAACTGGATGTCTTCCTCGAGTACTCCAGCGATCTGCTGCGGGGAGGCAAAAGGTTCAGGTCGCTCTTTTGTTACTGGGGCTGGATCGCGGTCCAGCTGCATCACGACGACTTCGATCCCCTGCACGAGGCCGGCTCCGCGCCAGATCTCGCGAGCATCGTGCCCGTGGCGACCGGACTTGAGTTCTTCCACGCGGCTGCGTTGGTTCACGACGACATCATGGACAACTCCGACACCCGGCGCGGCATCGCCGCCGCCCACAAGCGATTCGAGAGCCTGCACACCGTCAACGGGTGGACTGGAGAAGCCGCTGGGTTTGGGCTCTCCGGCGGACTGCTTCTCGGCGACCTGCTTCTCGGCTGGAGCGACGAGCTCGTCGACGACGGCCTCGGGCGCCTGGCCGACCATGCTGCTGCCCTTGCTGCGCGCGATGAATTCAACCAGATGCGAACAGAGGTGACGGTCGGGCAGTACCTCGACATCCTCGAGGAACGCTCGTGGCGCAGCAAGCCGGACAGCGAGCAACTGGCACGCGCGCATCGCGTGATCGTGCACAAGGCGGCTCGCTACAGCGTCGAGGCGCCTCTGGCCATCGGTGCAGCAATGGGCGGAGCGACGCGAGAGCAGCTCGATTCGCTCAGGGCCTTCGGGCTCCCACTCGGCATCGCCTTCCAGTTGCGCGACGACCTGCTCGGCGTCTTCGGTGATCCGGAGGTCACCGGCAAGCCGGCCGGGGACGACCTGCGCGAGGGCAAACGCACTGTATTGATTGCGCTCGCCCGCGCATCCCTGCCCGGCAACGCAAGGAACACCCTCGACGAGCTGCTCGGCGACCCCGATCTCGATCGGGAGCAGATCCTGATGCTGCAGAACACTATCCGGGATTCTGGTGCGATCGAGAAGGTCGAGCGGATGATTGGCCATAACGTCGGCCTTGCACGCACCGCGCTCGAGACCGCACCGATCGCCCACGAGGCACGCGCACAACTCGGCACCCTGGTCGAGACGGTCACCAACCGCACTGCCTGAACGCGGACCTCTTCTCTCGTCGATGCGCTGTCGGGCAAATGGCTAGAAGCCGAGGGCCTGGGCGACCCGGCGAACCTCGGCCTTGCGGCCGGCACGCAAAGCCGCGATGGGACTCACCCCGAGGCTGTCTTCCGGCGAGAGCAGCCAGGTCATCGCCTCGTCGTCGCTGAATCCGCTGTCGCCGAGCACAACAAGCGTTCCCTTGAGCTCGCTGAGGGGCTCTGTGCCGACAATGAAATCCGCTGGTACCCGCCAGACGCCGTCAATACGTTGTGCGAGCAGCGCACGATCTTCGATGAGACGGCGCACCTGGCTGACCTTCAGGCCGAGAGTCTCGGTCAGGTCGGGGATCGTCAGCCACTTGATGTCAGGTAAATCGGGCACGTAGCAATCCTTCCATGCCGGGCTTCGCGACACGCGGAGCGCACCGGTGAGGCGGATTCCCGCCCATTTTTCGTGAATTTACTCTAATCACACAAGTCACAATGATTGACAGGGGTACGGTTCTATGTCAGCTTTGTGGAAGGCAACCGTGGGGGTACTGCCACGCACATCTGCCGTGTTCGAGCACTTTTGGCGAGCACGGCAAGACGGGAATCACATGTCCAACGCACCAGAAGCTGATTTTCGAGGGAACTCGGAGGCCGCCGTGTCCCC
This sequence comes from Galbitalea sp., assembly GCA_036499165.1. Lineage (GTDB taxonomy): Bacteria > Actinomycetota > Actinomycetes > Actinomycetales > Microbacteriaceae > Galbitalea. The sequence goes on from DASYEE010000090.1 coordinate 3,840, forward strand.
GTTTGTCGGCCTGGTTCCGAGTCGACTTCGCGCGGCTGAGCATGGCGATGTCGATCCTGTGCTGAGAGCCCCGTCGCGTTCGACCCGGCACGTGCTGAACACCGTGCCCATCGTCCTCGTCGGATCCCTCGCCCTGGCAACCCTCAATCTGACGGGCGCCCTGGATGTCGGCGCCGCCCAGGCGCGCCGCACTCCGCGACCTGACTCCAACACGTCAGATCTCAGCAGATCGGTCGGTGCCGCACTAGCGGCGGCACGGTCAACGAGCGGGGCGACTGTGTCGACGGGGACGAGCGCGGTCGATTCGACAATCAGCACGGCCGCCGTCGCGGCGCCCGCGCACTACACGGTTCGACACGGTGACACCGTGAGCGAGATAGCCGGCCGCTACGGCCTCTCGACCGCGAGCGTTCTGGCCCTCAACGGCCTCAGCTGGAAGTCTGTCATCTTCCCTGGCCAGGTACTGAAGCTCACGAAGACCGGAGCGACCGCCCCCATCAAAGCTGCGACGCCGCCGGCCAAAAGCGCCCCTGTGACCTCGACGGGGTCAGCCTCGTACACCATCAAATCCGGCGACACAGTGACGTCGATCGCAAAGCATTTCGGTGTGTCGGTGCAGGCGATCCTCACCGCGAACCACCTCACCGCGACCAGCATCATCTATGCGGGCCGCAAACTCGTCATCCCGGGCAAGCGCGCGGCGCTCCCTCCCGTGTCCTCGCCGGTCGTGACGACTCCCCCGGCAACTTCGGCGCCCGGGACGGCGCCGGCGCAGGTCGGAGGCACGGTCACTCCCCTCAGCCCCGAGATGAAGGCGAATGCGACCGTGGTGATCCAGGTCGGTCGACGCCTCGGCGTGCCCGACTACGGGATCATCGTGGCGCTTGCGGCCGCTGCACAGGAATCCGGGCTTCGCAATCTCGCCTATGGCGACCTCGACTCAGTCGGCCTGTTCCAGCAGCGCCCCAGCACCGGCTGGGGCACGGTTGCCCAGCTGGAGAACACGACACATGCCTCAGAGCTCTTCTACGGAGGCCCGAGTAACCCGAACAAGGGCAAGACGCGCGGGCTGCTCGACATCAAGGGCTGGCAGTCGATGACGCTCACGCAGGCCGCCCAAGCCGTCCAGGTATCTGCGCAGCCGAACGCGTACGCGAAGTGGGAAACCTCAGCGCGCGCGTGGTTCGCCCAACTCGGCTAAGCGCACAACGAAGGCTGGCAATCCGGCTGGGAGCCGTGTCCGACGATGGTCGACGATGACCCCGAACCTACAATCATCGGGTGACTGTCAACTCCACGGACCCCATGATCGGTCGTCTCATCGACGGCCGATACCAGGTTCGTTCCCGCATCGCGCGGGGCGGAATGGCAACCGTCTACCTTGCCACCGACCTTCGCCTCGAGCGGCGTGTCGCGATCAAGATCATGCACGGTCATCTCTCCGACGACAGCAAGTTCAAGGAACGTTTCATCCAGGAGGCGCGGAGCGCGGCACGTCTCGCGCACCCGAACGTCGTGAACGTCTTCGATCAGGGCCAGGACAGCGACATGGCCTACCTGGTGATGGAATACCTGCCCGGCATCACCCTGCGTGACCTGTTGCAGGAGCATGGCAGGCTCACAACCGACCAGACGCTCGATATCCTCGAGGCGGTGCTCTCGGGCCTGAGCGCCGCACACAAGGCCGGAATCGTGCATCGCGACCTGAAGCCGGAGAACGTGCTCCTGGCCGACGATGGGCGCATCAAGATCGGTGACTTCGGGCTCGCCCGTGCCGCGAGCGCGAATACCGCCACGGGGGCAGCGCTCCTCGGAACGATCGCCTATCTCTCGCCCGAGCTGGTCACGCGCGGTGTGGCAGATACCCGCAGCGACATCTACGCAGTCGGGATCATGACGTACGAGATGCTCACCGGGGAGCAGCCATTCAAGGGCGAGCAACCGATGCAAATCGCCTACCAGCACGCCAACGACTCCGTGCCGACGCCGAGCGACAAGAATTCCCGCATTCCGGTCGAACTCGACGAGCTGGTGCTCTGGGCGACCGCACGGGAGCCCGATGAGCGGCCAAGGGACGCGAGGGCCATGCTCGACGAGGTCATGGCGACCCAGTCCGTTCTGCAATCGGTTGAACCACCGACAGCCGCTCTCCCCACCCAGCGCACGAAGGTGCTCCAATCGCTCCAACAGACCCGCGTGATGCCCCGTGGCATCACCGGCGAGACGCAGGTGCTCACGCCCCAGGCCCGCAGGCAGGCTCCGCCGATGGCCGACAGCATCGAGCAGTTGTCGGCACGGGCCAAGCGCAGGCGTGGCAGGGGTTGGTGGCTATTTGCCGCGGTCCTTGTGGTCGCCGCGCTCGTTGGCGGGACCGCGTGGTATTACGGCACCGGCCCGGGGGCACGCGTGTCCATTCCCTCCGACATCCGCGGGCTGTCGCTCACGGCGGCGCGGAACGAGCTCCAGAGCCAGGGCTTCCGCGTAAACCCAACCATCGCACACACGACCGACCCGACCATCGCGAAGGGGGACGCGCTCGGCACGAAACCGGCGGCGGGTACCGCCGTCGCAAAGGGCTCGACCGTGCAGCTTGTTCAGTCGGACGGCCCACGGCTGCTGCCGCTGCCATCGATCGTCGGGCTTCCGGAAGACCTGGCCAAAGCGAAGATCGTGGCGGCGGGATTCGTGGTCGCAGCGAACCCGATCAAGCAGTTCGACGCGAAGACCGATGCTGGCCTCGTTCTCGACGATCTCGACGCCAACGGTACGAGCCTCGCTGCGCACACCCGGTACGCGGAAAAGCGCAGCATCAGACTGGTGCTGTCAGCCGGAGCCCTGCCGAACGTGACCGGGATGTCGCAGTCCGACGCGGAAAACGCGCTGCTGGACGCGGGTCTGAGAGCGACTCCGGGCAGCCACGTCTACAGCTCAACGGTGCAGCAAGACAGCGTCGTCGGGATCGACATGCAGAAGAATTCCGCGGGCAAATCCCGGATCTTCCGGGTTGGCGACAACGATGTGCAGCTCCTGATCTCGCGCGGACCCCAGCTGGTCGATGTCCCCAACGTCATCGGCGACACCTGGGATGTCGCGAAGCGGCTTCTCACAGATGCCGGCTTCAAGCTGAGCTACAACATTCTGGCCGACTTCGATGCGGGCCAGGTTGCGACGGTACGAAGCGTCACGCCCGGCTCGGACCAGTCCGTTCCCAAGGGGACAACGCTCAAAGTAAAGTTCAACGGTTTCTAACTGAACTCGTCGAGCGCACTCAGCTCTTCCGCCACAAGGAACGCGAGTTCAAGCGACTGCATGTGGTTGAGGCGCGGATCGCACAGCGACTCGTACCTGGTCGCGAGGTCTGCCTCATCAATCTGCTCTGAACCGCCGAGGCACTCCGTCACGTCGTCGCCGGTCAGCTCGATGTGGATGCCGCCCGGGTAGGTTCCCGCGGCGCGGTGTGCCTCGAAGAATCCCTTGACCTCGTCGACGATGTCATCGAAACGGCGAGTCTTGTAGCCGGTCGGAGTGGTCAGGCCGTTGCCGTGCATGGGATCCGTGATCCACAGGGGGTTAGCGTCCAGCGCCTTGACCGCGTCGAGGAGCGGCGGCAGGGCATCCCGAACCTTGCCTGCCCCCATGCGCGCGACGAAGGTGAGGCGGCCGGGTTCGCGGTCAGGGTCGAGCTTGTCGATCAGTTCTTCCATCACCTCGGGAGTCGTCGATGGGCCAAGCTTCACGCCGATGGGATTGCGGATCCGGCTGAAGTAATCGACGTGCGCGCCGTCGAGGGCCCTGGTTCGTTCGCCGATCCAGACGAAGTGGGCTGAGGTGTTGACCGGGGTGCCGTTGCGAGAATCGATTCTCGTCATCGGGCGCTCATAGTCCATCAGGAGGCCCTCGTGGCTCGAGTAGAACTCGACTCGCTTGAGCTCATCGAAGTCGGCACCTGCCGCCTCCATGAAGCGGATCGCCTTATCGATCTCGCCCGCGAGCTTCTCGTAGCGGTGGTTGGCCGGGTTCGAGGCGAAACCTCGGTTCCAGCTGTGGACCTGGCGGAGGTCTGCGAACCCGCCCTGTGTGAACGCCCGGATGAGGTTCAGCGTCGACGCCGCGGTGTGGTAGCCCTGTACCAGTCTTCGCGGGTCGGCCTCGCGCGACTCCGGTGTGAAGTCATAGCCATTCACGATGTCGCCGCGGTATGCGGGCAGGGTCACGTCGCCGCGAGTTTCCGTGTCGCTCGAGCGGGGCTTCGCGAACTGCCCCGCCATGCGACCCATCTTCACGATGGGCATCGATGCGCCGTAGGTGAGCACCACGGCCATCTGCAGGATGGTCTTGACGCGATTGCGGATGGCCTCGGCAGTTGCCCCGGCGAAGGTCTCAGCGCAGTCTCCACCCTGCAGCAGGAATGCCTCACCGCGTGCCGCCTTCGCAAGACGTTCACGAAGGATATCGACCTCACCCGCGAAGACCAGCGGGGGCAATGTCGCGATCTCGGCGCTGGCCGCGGCCACGGCATCCTTGTCTGGCCACGCCGGCTGCTGGCTGATCGGCAATGTGCGCCAGTGGTCGAGACCAGCGATCACGGCAGGATCGGCGGCGACGATGGTCTCGGACGAATCTGGCACGGGAGTCCTTGGGAGCTGTGTTGAGACGGGGTGCGGGGCGAAAAAGGCCCGACCACGAGCCTACCGGAGCGCCGCAGCCTTCTCTTTGACCGACGATGCGTACACGTCCACGTACTCCTGGCCGCTCAGCCTGGTGAGTTCGTACATGATCTCGTCCGTGATCGAGCGAAGCACGAATCGATCGCCCTCGAGTCCGTGGAAGCGAGAGAAATCGAGGGGCTCGCCGAAGATGGTGCCCACCCGGCGCACCTTCGGAATCTTCGTTCCTGCAGGCATGATCTTTTCGGTGTCGATCATGACAACGGGCACGACAGGCACCCCACCCTCGAGGATCATGCGCGCGACGCCCGTGCGCCCACGGTACATCCGACCGTCCGGGCTCCTGGTGCCCTCCGGATAGATACCCAACTGTTCGCCGCGAGCCAGTGCGGCGAGGCCGGTGTTCAGCGACGCCTCGGAGGCCTTCCCGCCGGACCGGTCGATCGGCAGCATCCCCGTGCCCTTGAAGAAGGTCTTCGATACGAAGCCCTTGAAGCCCTTCATGTGCCAGTAGTCGCTCTTCGCGAGGAAGTAGATGCGCCGGTCCAGCACGAGAGGCAGGAAGACGGAGTCGATGAACGAGAGGTGATTGCCCGCAAAGATCACTGCGCCGTGCTTCGGAATATTGTCACGCCCGATGACCCATGGCCTGAAGACCGTGAGAAGGAGGGGTCCGAAGATCAGGTTCTTGAAGAACCAGTACACCATGAGGGGTAGACCTTTCGGACGGCGGTATCCCAGCCTAACTTGCCACGTGTGATTCTTAGCGGGATTGTGCGTGAATGCGAGCGAGATCGGCCGCGCCGACGACCCCGGCGTTGTTGACGAGTTCGGCGGTCGCGAATTTCGGCTCCGGGTGATACCCCCGCGCAGGCAGGTGCGAGAGGAACGACTCGCGGATGGGCTCGAGCAGGCGCTCCCCCGCGACGGCCACGCCGCCGCCGAACACGAAGACCTGCGGATCGAGGACAGCGGAGAGGCTCGCGCACGCGGCTCCAAGCCAGCTTCCGAGCTCTCGAAGCGCCTGCAGCGCGCCAGGATCGTCGTCAGAGATCAGCGCACCAACCTGCTCGCCCGTTAGTGTGCCCGTTTCGCTGCGGGCCTCGGCCAGCGCGAGTCCGATGCCGCCGACATCGGCGATCGCGTTCGCCATCCTGAGGAGCGCCCGACCGGACCCGTACTGTTCGATGCAGCCGCGAGCGCCACAGCCGCACGGAAGACCGTCGGGCACAACGCGCAGGTGCCCGATTTCGGCTCCCGCACCGAACCCGCCACGGAACAGGCGATCTTCCGTGACGATGGCGCCGCCGACGCCTGTGCCGATCGTCAGCATCGTCATGTCGCTGTAGAGGCGGCCAGCGCCGAATCGGAACTCGGCCCACCCTGCCGCATTGGCGTCGTTGTCGATGGTGATGTCGAGGTCGACACGCTCCTGGAGTCGAGCTCGAAACGGCTCGTTGCGCCAGCTGATGTTCGGTGCGTAGTAGACGGTCGACTGGGCGGCGTCGATGAAGCCGGCCGCAGCGACTCCTGCCGCGGTTACCTCACTTCCAGCGGCGAGGCGTTCGATCATTCCTGCGACAGTGTCGACGATCGCCGTCGCGTCGCCCGCGGGCGTCGGATTGCGCTCTTCCGCGACAATCTCCCCCTCGTCGGTCACCAGGGCTCCGGCAATCTTGGTTCCGCCGATGTCGATTCCGATGGCATGCACGAGAGTCGAGTTTAGTGAAGCAAAGATGGCGGGGCGCACCCGCGCCCAACCGACTGCCCCCTGGCTCCGGATAGAGTGTGATGAATGATCTACCGGTGCCGAGGGAGTTACCGTGAAGCAATTTGATATGCCAGCAGCCGTTCCGGCCGATCCGGAGGCCAACGCGACGGACCTCCTCGTGAACCGGGTGAACGAGACACCGGACCTCGCTCTTTTCTCCCTGCCCGAGAGCGACGGCACGTGGAAAGACGTGAGCGCGAGCGAGTTTCTCGAGCAGGTTCGAGCGCTGGCCAAGGGCTTCGTGGCCGCAGGAATCCAGCCAGGCGACAAGATCGGCATGATGTGCCGGACTCGTTACGAGTGGAGCCTCATCGATTTCGCGGTGTGGTTCGCTGGTGCGGTGCTTGTTCCCGTCTACGAGACCTCGTCGCCCAGCCAGATCCACTGGGATCTCTCCGACTCCGGTTCGATCGCGATGATCACCGAGAACGCCGACCACTTCAACCGATTTGATGAGGTCCACGCCGACCTGCCGAACGTTGCAACCGTCTGGCGCCTCGACACCGGAATGGTCTCGAAGCTGACTGCATCCGGCGTCGGCGTCGAGGATGCGGAGATCGACCGCAGGCGCGTTCTCGCCAAGGGATCCGACATCGCAACCCTCATCTACACCGCGGGCACGACGGGCCGACCGAAAGGCTGCGTGCTCACCCACTCGAACTTCGTCGAGCTCTCGCGCAATGCGATGGCCGCGATCCCGGAGGTCGTCCACCCCGGATCCAGCACGCTGCTGTTCGTCACGATGGCGCACGTGTTCGCGCGATTCATCGCCGTCATGGCCGTGCACGGCGGAGTGAAGGTCGGCCATCAGGCCGACACCAGCCAGCTGCTGCCGGCCATGGCGTCGTTCAAGCCAAACTTCCTGCTCGCTGTGCCCCGCGTCTTCGAGAAGGTCTACAACTCGTCGGAGCAGAAAGCGGAGGGCGATGGCCGCGGCAAGATCTTCCGCAAGGCGGCGGATGTGGCGATCGCGCACTCGAAGGCCCTTGATGCGGGTTCGGTGCCGCTGGGGCTGAAGCTCCAGTTCGCCCTGTTCGACCGTCTCGTGCTCTCGAAGATCCGTGCGGCGCTCGGCGGCAACGTCAAGTACGCGGTCTCAGGTTCAGCGCCTCTCGGCCTTCGGCTCGGTCACTTCTACCGCAGCCTCGGAATCACGATCCTCGAGGGCTACGGTCTGACCGAGACAACGGCGCCGCTCACCGTGAACCTTCCGTCGAACTTCAAGATCGGAAAGGTCGGGCCACCGCTGCCCGGCGTCTCTGTGCGAATCGCGGATGACGGCGAGATCCAGGGCAAGGGAATCGACATCTTTGCCGGTTACTGGAACAACGAACAGGCGACGAAAGACACCTTCGACGGCGAGTGGTTCCGCACGGGGGACATCGGCGAACTCGATGACGAAGGCTACCTGACCATCACGGGACGCAAGAAAGAAATCATCGTGACGGCTGGCGGCAAGAACGTTGCTCCCGCAGCGCTCGAGGATCCGATCAGGGCGAATCCGATCATCAGCCAGGTCGTCGTCGTCGGCGAACAGAAGCCGTTCATCGCGGCTCTCGTCACGCTGGACACCGAGATGCTGCCGGCGTGGCTGAAGAACTGTGGCCAGGACCCGAAGCTCACCCTCGCCGAGGCGTCGGTTAATCCCGTCGTGATCGCCGAGGTCCAGAAGGCGGTGGACGCCGCCAACAAGGGTGTCTCACGGGCAGAGTCGATTCGGAAGTTCCAGATCCTCGACGCGGACCTCACGGAAGACAGCGGACACCTCACGCCGAAGCTGAGCATCAAGCGAACCGTGATCCTGAAGGACTTCTCCGACATCATCGACGAGATGTACGCCGGCGCTCCCGTTTCGGCCTAGTACCAGGGGGCAGAGCGGATCGCGCGCATCGCCTCGCGCTTGACCTCCGGGTCGAGTCCCTCGATGTAGAGATGCCCGTCCAGGTGGTCTGTCTCGTGCTGCAGCGCTTGCGCAAGAACGCCGTCGCCAGAGATCTCGATTGGCTTGCCTGAGATATCGATGCCGGTGACCGTCGCCCGCGGATAGCGCCTGCGGGGGAAATAGAAGCCGGGGACACTGAGACAGCCCTCCTCGACCAACTCCGGTTCACCCGATAGTTCGGTGATGACCGGGTTCAGGATGTATCCGACCTTGCCGTCGACGTTGTAGCTGAAGGCCCTGAGACCGACCCCGATCTGATTGGCGGCAAGCCCAGCTCGCCCGGGAATCTTTACCGTCTCGAGGAGGTCATCGACCAGGCCACGGACGCGCTTGTCGCCGGGCACGATCGGATCGCAGGTCGATCGGAGAACGGGGTCGCCGAAGAGCCTGATCTGTCGTTCTGTCATGGATGCCTGTCAGACCTCTCGCCGTGCAGGCAGTCCATCGACAACGAGAGCGGCAAGCTCTCGCGCGGAGTTTTTCGTCAGGGGCTTCAGATCGCGGTAGCTGACCACCGATCCAGCAGCAAGCTGCGGGTCGTACGGAATCTTGACGACATCGCGGACCCGCGACGCGAAGTGTGCCTCGATCTCGTCGAGCTTGACCAGGTTGGTGCCCTGGGTCGCCGTGTTGAGCGCCACGATGGCATTACGCACGAGCTCGCCGTACCCGTTCGCCTCGAGCCAGGTAAGCGTCTCAGATGCGAGGCGCGCCTCGTCGACGCTGCCGCCGGAGACGATCACGACGGAGTCCGCGCGCTGCAGCGTCGCATGCATGACGGAGTGCACGATGCCTGTTCCGCAGTCGGTCAGTGCGATCGAGTAGTAGCGCGCGGTGAGGTCCGCTACGACGTTGTAGTCGTCTTCGTCGAAGGCCTCCGACAGCAAAGGATCGGTGTCGGAGGCGAGGATGTCGAGCCGCGTCTCATCGCGGGAGACGAGCTCGCTGAAATCGTTGAAAGTGCTGATCGAGGCCGCTTTTGTGACCACATCTCGAACGGTGGCTCTTGTCTGCTTGTTGACGCGCTCAGCGAGGGTCCCGCGGTCGGGGTTGGCGTCGATCGCGATGACGCGATCGTCACGCACGTCGGCGAGGGCCATCCCCAGCAGAGCCGTCACCGTTGTCTTGCCCACACCACCCTTGCGCGTGAGCACAGGCACGAACCGTGTTCCACCCTCGAACTGTTTGGTGATCCGGACATCCACCAGCTTGCGCGCTCGAACCTTTGCGGAGTCGCCAAGGTTCACGCCTTGGAAGGTGATTCCGTAGACGAATCGCGCCCAGCGCCCCTCCGGTGGCGTTCGACCCTTTTTGCGGATGTCGATGAGTCGGTCAGCAGTCAGCATCGCCGCAGACTCAGGCGAATGCGCAGTCTCGCCGCGCAGGCGATCACGGCGCGTAACGGGGGTGTCATGTCCTGGCAGTTCTGGAACGACCGGCTGGCTCTTACGCTCGGCTTCGTCGGCAGGTGACATCGGAACAGCCACAACGGTGATGGAGGTCGTGCCGGCCTGGCCGTCGTCGACTCCCCCGGGATTTACCGGAACGTCATGGATGGCTACGGCAACCTCGTCGTCCGGGGCCGCGTGCACCGTGGCTGGGAGGTCGACGTTGATCTTCCTCACGGCCTCCGGGTCGAGCAGCTGCGTTGTCGCGTCGCGGCGACCACGGTGCGCGAGTTCGGCGCGCGGCTGACGCCGGTCCGGATCCTCGGGGGTTGGATCCTCATTGCGCTGTGTAACCAAAACGGTTGTCCTTTTCGGTGATCGATTGCCAAGCTTAGCAACGAGGCGTGCAGATCATCCGAGTCGTCCTCAACCAACCTCGATGATGAGATCGCCCGCATCCACCTGTTGGGTCTTCGGAATGGCGACGCGACGCACGGTTCCAGCGACCGGCGACGTTATCGCGGCCTCCATCTTCATGGCCTCGATCGATGCGATCGGCTGGCCCGCCGCAACGGCTGTACCCTCCTCGACCTGGAGCGTGACCACGCCGGAGAAGGGAGCCGCGATCTGCCCGGGCTTTGACGGATCGGCCTTCTCTGCAGCCTTCGACTGCACTTCGACGCTTCGATCACGCACAAATACCGGGCGCAGCTGGCCGTTCAGTGTAGCCATGACCGTTCGCATGCCCTTGTCGTCCGCCTCGCCGATGGCCTCGAGACCGACGTAGAGACTGACGCCCCGCGCCATCTCGACGACGTGTTCACTGCCCTGCCTGAGCCCGTAGAGGTAGTCCGTCGTGTCGAGTACCGATAGGTCACCGAACATTTCCCGGTTCTGCTCGAAGATCTTCGTCGGCCCGGCGAACAGCAGGCGGTTGAGCGTGCGCCTGCGCGTGGCCGAGTCGCCGTCGAGGGCCGCGAGATCCTCCGCCGTGACCGCCTCGACGCCGATCTTCACCGTCCTGCCCTCGAGAACTTTGCTCCTGAACGGCTCCGGCCATCCGCCAGGAAGGTCGCCGAGCTCGCCGGCCATGAAGCCGATGACAGAGTCGGGGATGTCGTACTTCTGCGGGTTCTGCTCGAAGTCGTCCGGGTCGGCCCCGGCTGCGGCAAGAGCCAGCGCCAGGTCGCCGACGACCTTCGACGACGGCGTCACTTTCGGGGGGCGTCCGAGGATCCGGCTGGCCGCCGCATACAGGTCTTCGATCGTCTCGAACTGGTCAGCCAGCCCCAGCGCGATGGCCTGCTGGCGGAGGTTCGAGAGTTGGCCGCCCGGAATCTCGTGCTTGTAGACCCGGCCGGTCGGCCCAGGAAGCCCTGACTCGAACGGCTTGTAGACGTGGCGCACTGCCTCCCAGTACGGCTCGAGGTCTGAGACGGCCTGGAGCGAGATTCCGGTGTCGCGACTGGTGTGTGCGAGGGCAGCAACCAGCGCGGACGCGGAAGGCTGGCTGGTCGTTCCCGCCATCGGCGCGCTCGCGACATCCACGGCGTCCGCCCCGGCCCGCGACGCGGCGAGCAAGGTCGCCAGCTGTCCACCCGCGGTGTCGTGGGTGTGGACGTGTACCGGAAGGTCGAACCGTTCGCGAAGCGCAGACACCAAAACCTCTGCTGCCTCGGCTCGCAACAGCCCCGCCATGTCTTTGATCGCGATGATGTGGGCGCCGGTATCGACAATCTGCTCGGCGAGCCGCAGGTAGTAATCGAGCGTGTACAGCGTCTCAGCAGGGTCGAGGAGGTCTGCCGTGTAGCAGAGTGCGACTTCGGCGACGGTGGTGCCGGTTGCGAGCACAGAGTCGATCGCGGGCTTCATCTGCGATACATCATTGAGCGCGTCGAAGATCCGGAAGATATCGACCCCGGTGGCTGCGGCCTCCCGCACGAACGCGTCGGTCACCTCGGTCGGGTACGGCGTGTAGCCGACCGTGTTGCGGCCGCGCAGGAGCATCTGGATGTTGATGTTCGGCAGCGCTTCGCGAAGGGCTGCGAGCCGGTCCCATGGATCCTCCGCGAGGAAGCGCAGCGCAACGTCGTAGGTCGCACCTCCCCACGCTTCGACCGAAAGCAGTTGGGGGGTCAGGCGCGCGACGTACGGTGCCACTGCGACGAGGTCACGCGTGCGTACGCGCGTCGCGAGCAGCGACTGGTGCGCGTCTCGCATAGTCGTCTCGGTGACGGCCAGCGCGGTTTGTGCGCGCAGGGCCGCCGCGAATCCGACCGGACCGAGCTCGAGGAGTCGCTGCCGTGAGCCCTCTGGAGCTGGCGCATCCAGGTCGATCACGGGGAGCTTCAGCGCGGGGTCGATGAGCCCGTCGCCGCTACCGTTCGGCTGGTTGACGGTGATGTCGGCGAGCCAGTTGAGGACCTTCGTGCCGCGGTCCTTCGACTGGTGCCCACGCACAAGCCACGGACGTTCCTCGATGAAGGAGGTGCTCAGGTCGCCCGCCGCGAAGTCCGGGTCTTCAAGGACCGCCTGCAGGAATGGGATGTTCGTGGTGACGCCGCGCAGGCGGAATTCGGCGAGCCCGCGCTTGGCGCGAGTGACCGCGGCGGTGAAGTCGCGACCGCGGCAGGTCATCTTCACGAGCATCGAGTCGAAGTGCGGCGAAATCTGCGCACCGGAACTGACGGTGCCGCCGTCGAGTCGAATTCCAGCACCACCGGGGGAACGGTAGGTCGTGATCTTGCCTGTGTCCGGTCGGAATCCCGCAGCGGGGTCCTCCGTCGTGATGCGGCACTGGAGTGCGGCACCGCGCAGGTGCAGGTCCTGCTGCTGAAGCCCGAGTTCCGCCAGCGTTTGACCCGCGGCGATCCGCATTTGCGATTGAACGAGATCGACATCGGTGACCTCTTCCGTCACCGTGTGCTCGACCTGGATCCGCGGGTTCATTTCGATGAAGAAATGCTTCCCCTTGCGCTCCCCTACGGTGTCGAGCAGGAACTCGACGGTGCCGGCATTCTCGTAGTGGATCGACCGGGCGAACGCGATTGCGTCGCGGTACATGGCCTGACGGATGCTCTCGTCGAGGTTCGGCGCCGGCGCGATCTCCACGACCTTCTGGTGCCTGCGCTGGATCGAGCAGTCGCGCTCGAACAGGTGCACCGTCTCGCCCGTCGCGTCTGCGAGGATCTGCACCTCGATGTGCCTCGGGCGTACGACCGCCTGCTCGAGGAACATCGTCGGGTCGCCGAAAGCGCTGTCGGCCTCGCGCATCGCGGCCTCGAGAGCCTCGCGCAGGTCTTCCTTCTTTTCGACCCGGCGCATCCCGCGACCGCCACCTCCCGCGACCGCCTTCGCAAAGATGGGGAACCCGATGCTTTCCGCTCCTGCGAGCAGCTCTTCGATGTCGCGGGAGGCTGGGGTCGACGCAAGAACGGGCACGCCCGCCGCGATCGCGTGCTCCTTGGCTGTGACCTTGTTTCCTGCCATCTCGAGCACACGAGTTGGCGGCCCGATGAAGGTGATGCCGGCATCGGCAGCGGCCTGCGCGAGATCGGGGTTCTCGGAAAGGAAGCCGTAGCCGGGGTAGATCGCGTCTGCGCCGGACTCCCTGGCGACGCGAATGATCTCGTCCACATCCAGGTAGGCGCGGACGGGATGCCCCTTTTCGCCGATCTGATATGCCTCGTCTGCCTTCAGCCGGTGCATCGAATTGCGATCCTCGTACGGGAATACGGCAACGGTGGCCGCGCCAAGCTCATAGGCGGCGCGGAACGCGCGAATCGCAATTTCGCCGCGGTTCGCAACGAGGATCTTCTTGAACATGTGGTCCTTTCACAACGGGGCCAAGCCTAAATCGGACGACTCGCCCGGCAACGCCTCGCACGGGGTCATGATTTAGGTTCTTTAAGACTAGTGAAGGTATCGTCGTTACTCGTGCATGTACTTAGCGTCAGCTCCCTCAAGGGGGGCGTGGGAAAGACCACCGTGACGCTGGGGCTGGCCTCGGCCGCATTCGCTCGAGGCCTCCGCACCCTGGTTGTCGACCTCGACCCGCAGTCGGATGTCTCGACCGGCATGGACATCAATGTCGCTGGTCACCTGAATGTTGCGGACGTCCTGGCCTCACCCAAGGAGAAGATCGTGCGCGCGGCGATCGCTCCGAGCGGATGGACCAAAGGGCGCTCAGGCAAGATCGACGTCCTCATCGGATCACCCTCCGCGATCAATTTCGACGGGCCGCACCCGAGCATCCGTGACATTTGGAAGCTCGAAGAAGCGCTGGCCAATGTCGAGGCAGACTACGACCTCGTCCTCGTCGACTGCGCTCCGTCGCTGAATGCACTGACCCGCACCGCGTGGGCAGCGAGCGACCGGGTTACGGTCGTCACCGAGCCGGGTCTCTTCTCCGTCGCCGCGGCAGACCGCGCGCTTCGGGCGATCGAAGAGATCAGGCGTGGGCTGTCTCCGCGACTCCAGCCGCTTGGCATCATCGTCAACCGCGCGAGGGTCCAGTCGCTCGAGCACCAGTTCAGGATCAAAGAGCTGCGCGATATGTTCGGTCCGCTGGTGCTCTCACCCCAGCTCCCCGAGCGAACGTCGCTGCAGCAGGCGCAGGGTGCCGCGAAGCCACTTCACGTCTGGCCAGGCGAAAGCGCCCAGGAGATGGCTCGCAACTTCGACCAGCTTCTCGAGCGCGTAATGCGCACGGCAAAACTCGGCGAGTTCGCCTAAACCGTCCTGCACGGCGCCCCCCTCTCCAAAGCCCCGGAAGAAACTACATCAGAGCCGCGGCTATAGCGGCGGTTCTGATGTAGTTTCTTCCGGGGCTTTGGGAGGGAACGCCGGGTGGGCGTCAGGAAGCGCGGGTCGCTCTGCGGGCGGCAAGCTCGTCGGCGGGGTCTTCGCCCTTGATCGAGTCGAGTTCGACGAGGCTGGTCTCAACCTCGCGCAGTACCTTGCCCACGGCGATGCCGAACACGCCCTGGCCACGACTGACCAGGTCGATGACCTCGTCGTTCGACGTGCACAGGTACACACTCGCCCCATCGCTCATCAGCGTCGTCTGGGCCAGGTCGTTGACGCCCGCCTCACGCAGCTGGTTCACGGCCGTGCGAATCTGCTGCAGGGAGATACCGGTGTCAAGCAGGCGCTTGACGAGTTTCAGAACGAGAATGTCGCGGAAGCCGTACAGCCGCTGCGATCCGGAGCCTGCCGCGCCGCGAACAGTTGGCTCAACCAGCTGCGTGCGGGCCCAGTAGTCGAGCTGGCGGTAGCTGATGCCAGCCGCACGAGCCGCGATCGCGCCGCGGTAGCCGGCGGTGTCATCCAGCTCAGGCATGCCGTCCGTGAAGAGCAGGCCGAGGTCGTAACGGGATTCCTCGTTACGGCTGAGTTCACTCATGGCACACGCCTCTCATAAAACTCGACCCCTCTAAAAACATGACCGACCTGGAGCTGTGCCGGTACTGCGACTTTAGTCGCCGCAGCCCAAAATCCCTTGGCCAGACATTCACCCGCCTAACCTTCAACCTGAAGTTGACGATGACGGTTTGGATAACCCAACGCTACCCATGGGGCGACCCCCGATCAACGACATTCGCCCAAAACGTGGCGGCGTGTCGAAATGGGGCATCACAACTTCGACAGCGCCGATCGGATGATGCTGCCGCGCACGACTTCGAGCTGCCCAGCGATCTCTCGCGCGAGCTCGGCCGCCTTGGCTCGACTCGAGGCATCCTTGCGTCTGGCAACCGGAATGAGTGCGCTCTCGATCAGCCCGAGTTCCCGCTCCGCCGCAGCCCGGAAACCGCGAAGATGCCGCGGTTCGATGCCGGAGCGCTGCAGCTCAACCAGCGCTCTGAGCACCGAAAGCGACTCATCCCCGAAGACATCGGACGGGAGGATCAACGACGCCGTTATCGCATCGCCGAGCAGCATCGAGTTGGCTCCCGCCTCCCGAATGAGCTCCTCGCGGGTGTATCGGCGCTCGCTCGAGAGCATCGATGGCGCCTGCGTCGCTCCACCGGGAAGCACAGGCTGTCGTCCGGCGTCGAGCTCATCGAGATAGCCACGGATCACCTTCAACGGCAAGTAGTGGTCGCGCTGCATCGTGAGCACGAAACGAAGCCGATCGAGATCGACCGCGCCGAACTTGCGGTAGCCGGACTCTGTGCGGGCGGGCGAGATCAGCTGCCGTTCTTCCAGGAAGCGGAGCTTGGAGGGAGTCAGGTCGGGGAACTCCGGACTCAGTCGCGCGAGCACCTGGCCGATGCTGAGGAGTGCCGCAGACGGTTCGCGATGAACGGGCTGCGATGATGCGCGTGCCACTAGCGACTTGCCACGTGCGCGAGATCGACCCGCGATGCGTAGAAAGTCAGTCGGAACTTGCCGACCTGGACGATCGAACCGTCGCTCAGGGAAGCCGCACCATCGATGCGATTGCCGTCGAAGTATGTGCCGTTCATGGAGCCAAGGTCTTTGACCTGGAAGGTCTTGCCGTTGCGAAGGAACTCCGCATGGCGCCGCGACACCGTAACGTCATCGAGAAAAATGTCTGCGTCGGGGTGCCGACCCACCGTCGTGACGTCTGCATCGAGCAGGAACCGTGCGCCGACGTTCGGGCCTCGGCGAACCACGAGGAGTGCCGAACCGGACGGAAGTGCCGCAATCGCACCGTGCTCTTCTGCCGTGACGTCGCCGTCGAGCGACGCGAGCTGCGCGGCGAACCCGGCAGTGAAGGTCAGAGTCGTGTCCGTATGCGACGAATGGGTGCTCGCAGGGTCCTCCGGACCCACGTCGCGGGAATCAACCATCGTGAACCTCCATTTAGCCCCCCAGCGTATCGGAAGGAATTCCGCTCGGCACCTGCGGAAGTCGAACTACTCGCGCGGTCTCTCGAATGTAGATGACACCGGCCCACCAGTACACAAATGCGCCCCACAATCCGAAGGCCCAGCCGATGGGGTTCGTGATCCAGCTGATCTCGTGGAAAGCAGCGCCGAGCATGAGGATCGGCAGGGCATACAGGAGCGAGAATGTGCCGATCTTGCCTAGGTGATGCACAGGCAACGGGCCGAACCCGTGGTTAGCGAGGACGATCCCGAGCACGGCGAGCATGACATCCCGGCCGACGATGACGACGACGAGCCACCACGGGATGACCTCCCGAACCGATAGACCGATCAGAGCCGCGAGGATGAACAACCTGTCCGCAGCGGGATCGAGCAGCTGCCCGAGACGCGTGATCTGGCCGAACCTGCGGGCGATCACGCCGTCGAAATAGTCGGTGACGCTCGAAATGACCAGCACCATCAGCGCCGCGAAATCCGCGTCGAGGATGATTAGCACGAGGAACACCGGCACGAGCGCAAGCCTGATGAAGCTCAGAAGGTTTGGAACCGTGAGAATTCGGGAGCTGACCTCGCCGTGGCCTGAAGCACCCATACACCCGAGTCTATAGACGACTCCGAGATAGGCTCTACGAAGTGAATCCTCTTTTCGTCGTCCTCTGCACGGCAGCCGGCGTCTGCCTGTTCGTGTGGGTCGCATCCCTCATCACGCACGATCATTCCTGGGTCGATCGAATCTGGTCGATCGTTCCGGTCGCGTACGTCTGGATCTTCGCGGGATTTGCGGGTCTCGCCAATGCACGGCTCGACGTGATGGCCGTCGTCGTGACGATCTGGGGCGCCAGGCTGACATTCAACTTCGCACGCAAAGGCGGCTACACGGGCGTCGAGGACTACCGCTGGGCCGTGCTTCGAGGTCGCATGAGCCGCTGGCAGTTCGAGCTGTTCAACTTCTTCTTCATCGTGCTCTACCAGAACGCGATCCTCGTCTTGATCACGCTGCCAGCGCTGACGGCATGGAACAATCGCACCACGCCGTTTGGACCGTGGGATGTCGTCGTGGCCGTCGTGTTCGTTGCGCTGACCCTCGGCGAGACGATCGCAGACCAGCAGCAGTGGAGCTTCCAGGGCTGGAAGCGGCGCGAAGCGGATGCTGGCCACGATCCGCACCCCCGGTTCGTGCAGACCGGGCTCTGGCGTTTCAGCCGTCATCCGAATTTCTTCTTCGAGCAGGCGCAGTGGTGGACCTTGTTCTTCTTCGGTGTGGTCGCCGCAGGCTCGATCGCGCAGTGGACGGTCATCGGAGCGTTCCTGCTCACGATCCTGTTCGTCGGGTCAACGTCCTTCACCGAGGCGATCAGCAAGTCGAAGTATCCCGAGTACGCCACGTACCAGTCGACGACCTCGGCAATAATCCCGTGGTTTCCCCGCCGCACGCGCGAGTCTGCGACCGCCTGATCGTGCGTCTCCAGTAGCGTTTAGCCATGTCGTGCATCCGGTTCAACACCCCAGCGCAGCGGCAGGCGATGCGCGATGCCGCGCCGTCCATGCTGACCCCCGAAGAAGCCGCGCTTCTCGCCGCAACGGCACATCCGGCTCCCCCCGTGACCGCATCGAAGATCGCTCGTCTGCGGATCCTCGCCGTCGATCCCAACCCCAAGATCCGCGAGAGTGTTGCGAGCAGCTACCACGCCCCGGAGGACGTCATGATCGAGCTGTCGCGAGACACCGATGCGTCGGTCCGCGGCTGTGTCGCGCGCAACGAGTCGACGCCGTGCGACATCCTCCGTTCCCTCACGAACGACGAGTCCGAGATGGTTCGGGGCTGGCTCGCGATCAACTACTCCGTGCCGTCCGACGTGATGGAGGCGCTTGCGTCGGATCCCAGCGAGACCGTCCGTCGACTCGTCGCGTGGAAGACAGAACTGGCGATCGCTGGCTAACGGGCCTGCCTACCCCCCGAATGGGTGTCCCCCAAAAGGGGGGTTTGCCCCCCACTAGGGGTACGTGCTTTACTCCCCATACGTGAAGCATCCTCTCAGGTTCCCTACCCGCATCTGAGGCTCGTTTTTCCCGACACGGAATTGGCTCCCCGGCCGATTTCTGACTCTGACGTCAATTCCCGCTGACATACGAGTCGCCTTTCCCGATTTGCCCGTTGGTTCCCGCCATTAACGGACTTTCGCGAACCTCGAATCCCCCGACTCGAATCGCAGGTCCACCCCTTGGTTACCGTTGCCCAGACGGCACCACGAACACATGCACGCCGAAGCAGAGCTTCCAGGTCACCCGAATACACCTGGTCGCAGCGTTACCGTTCTCGCCTGCGTGTCACTGATGTTGCCGTCATCCTGGTCGCACTGAGTTGCACAGCCATGCTTGACGACCTTCCGCGCGCCTGGCGCGAAGGACACGGTCTGCTGCCGCTGCTGACAGCCGCGTCGACCGGCGGTGTCTGGCTGGCCTTCCTGGCCGCCCACCGCACTCGCGACCTTCGTGTCCTCGGCACGGGCGCAACCGAATACCGCCGCGTGGTCTCTGCCACGGCGTTCGGGTTCGGTACCCTCGCCGTCTTCCTGGTCGTGACGGGCGTCCCCGGTTCCCGCCTTTACTTCCTGTTCGCGCTTCCCCTCGGGCTCACCGGCCTCGCGTTCGACCGGTGGATCTGGCGCCAGTGGCTGGGACGCCAGCGCCAGTTCGGTCACTACCTTTCCCGAGCCGTCGTTCTCGGCGCGCCCGAGGACATCGAATATGTGCTGCACCAGATCGAAAAATCCGGGGCGAGCTACAACGTCGTCGAGACCGTGTTCCCAGACCACGCGGACGATGTCGCCAGCATGGCGCAGCGCTCGAGGGCGGATGTCGTCATTGTCGCAGGACAGCCACACGGCTCGAGCGACGTCATCCGCGATCTCGCGTGGTCGCTCGAGGGCACGGCAACCGAGCTGGTCCTCGCCGCACGCCTGACGGATGTCGCCGGCCCGCGCATCCACTTCCGACCCGTCGAGGGTCTTCCGCTCATGCACGTTGAGCTGCCGCAGTTCGAGGGTGGCAAGCACTACCTGAAGCGCATCTTCGACATCGTTGCGGCCTCTGCCGGCGTTCTCGTCATCTCGCCACTCATCGCCGTCCTCTGCGTGCTCATCAGGATCGACAGCCCCGGGGCGCCGTTCTACCGCTCGGAGCGGGTCGGCCGGGACGGGCGTACGTTCACGATGTGGAAACTGCGCTCGATGAGAGTCGAGGCAGACACTCTGGTCGACGAACTCGCCACCGAGAACGATGCTGCCGGCCCACTGTTCAAGCTCCGTGAGGACCCACGGGTCACCCGACTGGGACGCGTGCTGCGAAAGTACTCGATGGACGAGCTCCCGCAGCTGCTCAACGTCGTCGCCGGCCACATGAGTCTCGTCGGTCCACGGCCCCCGCTCCCGCGTGAAGTCGCCGAATATGCGGGCTCCGTGCACCGTCGCCTCTACATCAAGCCGGGCCTGACCGGCATGTGGCAAATCAATGGTCGCTCGAACCTCAGCTGGGACGAGAGTGTCCGACTCGACCTGTACTACGTCGAGAACTGGTCGCTCGCCGGCGACCTCGTCATCCTGTGGCGCACCGTCAAGGTGCTCATCCGACCGGTGGGGGCCTACTAATGAAACTGTCCAGGAACGCGATAGTGCTTCTCGCCGCCGCGGCAGTCGTGCTCGGTACGGCAGGCTGCGTCGCAGCGCCGACCGAACATACGGCTGCCGACCCGGGATCGACGCCCGTTTCGACGCCGTCGGCAACGACCGCACCGCATCCCGCATTCGTCGACCCGGTCAAGGGCGCACCAGTAGTGGAGCGCAAGGGCGCACCGCCGGTGGCCGAGCGTGCTGTCGCCAAGAAGGCGTCGCTGGCGAGCGCGGCCACCTGGAGCGACGGCGTCACGATCAAGGCCAGCCAATTCAGCCGCGGCACGGTGAGTGGAACGGGTGCAGGCATCATCAAGTCCGACTACGTGGTGTTCACCCTGACGATCGACAACCACAGCTCAAAGAAGCTGAATCTCACGAGCGTCGTCGTGACCATGCTCGCCGGTGCACACCAGCAGGCCGTGGCCCCCGTGTACGACAGCGTGAAGGTGCATGACTTCGATTCGGATGTCGCACCAGGCAAGACCGCGACCGCGCGATACGCGTTCGCCCTGCCAAAGAAGACCTCGTCGGCGACCGTCTACGTCGACACGGATGGCAGCAGGCTCGCTGCCGAGCTCACCGGGGCAATCCCCCAATGAGCACCCAGGGACTGCCGGGCAAAGCCTGGCAACGGATCGCTGCCTCGCGCGGGGCAGCGGGGGCGGTCAGCGCCCAAGTGACTCAGGCGGCGGGAAGCCTGGCATTGCAAGCGTTGGCCGCCCACCTACTCGGCTTGTCCGGACTCGGGCGATTTGCACTCCTGTACGGATCCCTCATCGTGATCACCGCTCTCACATCGGGCTTCGTCGGTGACTCGCTCACAGTGCTCGACCGGAGCCATCCTGTTGTGCGTTCCGCACTGCAGGTTTGGGCCGGCGGCATCGTGGCTGGCGCAAGCATCCTCGCCGCCATCGTGACGACACTGCTCGGACTGACCACTCCCCTCGAGGGTCTCGTCTTTGGACTTGCCGCCGCCGCGTACACCTCTGAGGATCTGATTCGTCGACTGCTCATGGCGGAGTTCACGTTCTGGCGGATCTGCATCGTCGACCTGGTCGCCGCGGCCTCAGCCATCACCGTCGTCGCCGTGGGCGCAGCGGCGATCTCGCTGACCACACTCCTCGCCGCAGTCGCGATCGGGCAGGCGGCCGGCCTCATCGTCGGAATCGTGCTGCTCCCGCGCCGGCAGCGTTGGCTCGCCCCGCTCCACCGCGGCGCCCTCGGACACGTCGCATCGTTCGGAGCGTGGCGTGCGGCGCAGCAGGCCATTCGTCCGTCGCTGCTGACGGCGCTGCGCTACACGGTCATCCTCGCCGCCGGGTATGCAGCTGCCGGCGGGATCGAGGCGGCGCGAATCTACGTCGCGCCAACCATGCTCGTCATCGGTGGTGTGTCTTCCTACCTGTTCGCGGACTACTCGCGCAGGACAAGCACTCCGCTCGCCAAGCTGGTGCGAAGAGCAGACCGTAGCGTGCTGATCCTCGCCGGGCTGACGGTCGCCGCCGGATTGGTCGCCGTTGCTGCCCTGCCGGTTGCCGGCCCGCTCCTCGTCGGCCACACCATCGGACTGATCGCCGTTATCGGCTGGCTGGCATACTCCGCAACGGTCGCAGCCGTGACGCCGTACGGCTCACTCGCCTCCGTGCGCGGGAGCCAGCGCTGGGTGTTCGCAGCCCGTCTCGGCGATTCCCTGTTGTCTCTTGTCACGGTGCTCGTACTTTTTGCGCTGTCTGGTTCGGCGGTCTTTGCGCCAGCCCTCCTTGCCATCGGTTCCCTTGCCGGCGGCATTGTTATCCGTTTTGCCATCCTCTCCCCATCCCGACAATCACGAATCACCGCACCAGCGATCCTGCTTTACCCGCCCAGCGAAGGAGCCGTCCCCCGTGTTCACACCAGCTAAGAAGCGTCACATTCTCCCGCCTGTGGTGGCGATCGCCACCCTGGCGCTCGCCATCGCAGGCATCTCGGTGCCGGCTGCCGCCTCCGCGGCATCCGTCGCACCGCCGACCTCGCCTGCGACCGTCGCAGCCGACGTGTTGCCGACCCCACAGATCAATGGCGTTGTGTGGGGCGTCGTAGTCGTCGGCAACACCGCATACGCAGCGGGCAGCTTCACGAAGGCGCGCCCGGCGGGAGTCGCCGCGGGTGGCGCGGGCGAAGTCGTTCGCAACAACGCGATGGCATTCGACATCACCACGGGCGCCATCCTGCCGTTCAACCCGAACCTGAACGCACAGGCCCGCACGGTGCAGGTCTCCCCCGACCAGGGCACCGTCTACTTCGGCGGTGACTTCACGACGGTGAACGGCGCCGCCCGCAGCAAGATCGCCGCGTTCAACGTCTCGACGGGCGCATTCATCCCCGCCTTCGCCCCGACCATCCCCGGCCAGGTCGTCGGCATCGCGATCACGAGCGACACCGTGTACGCGGGTGGGTCCTTCGCCTCGGCGAACGGCGTGGCCCGCATGAACACGGCGGCATTCCTGCGCACGAACGGTTCCATCACCGCATGGGCGCCGCAGACGCCGGATATCGTCGAGGCGGTCGCAGCGCCTGACGACTCACGCGTCGTTGTCGGTGGCCGTTTCCAGACCCTGAACGGGTCGCCCATCGTCGGCGTCGGCGCCACCGATGGCCACACCGGCGCAACCCTTCCGTTCGCAACCCCGATCGTGCCAGCCCAGCAGGGCAGCAACCGCTCGTGGGTCACGTACATGGTGCTGAAGGATGGTGTCCTGTACGGAGCAAACGACGGCGAGGGCGGCCACTGGTTCGACGGTCGTTGGGCCGTCGACTTCGCGACCGGAAACCTCATCTGGCTCGACAACTGCTATGGAGCCAGCTATGGCCTCGCCCTCATGGGCCAGGTCGACTACTCCGTCGGTCACGCGCATGACTGCTCGTCGGTCAACACGTTCCCGGACGGCAACCCCGGTGAATGGCACCGCGCGATTGCGGAGACGACCTTCGCGACCGGCACCGACCAGACTCCGCCGTCGTCAAACAGCCTGATCTCCAACCAGCCGATCCCGACCCAGCTGGGTTGGTACCCGATCGTCAACACCGGCACGTACACGGGCCAGGTCCAGGGCGGATGGTCGCTGGGGAGCAATTCCAACTACCTCGTCATGGGTGGAGAGTTCACCACCGTCAACGGAAAAGCCCAACAGGGCCTTGCCGTGTTCGCATCGAAGGCGATAGCCCCAGACAAGATCGGTCCTGTCTACACCACGGCCTTGACAC
The DNA here is from genome assembly GCA_036499165.1 of Galbitalea sp. Lineage (GTDB taxonomy): Bacteria > Actinomycetota > Actinomycetes > Actinomycetales > Microbacteriaceae > Galbitalea. The sequence continues at coordinate 27,376 of DASYEE010000090.1, forward strand.
CGACCGTGACCTCGTTCGCTGGTGGTACAGCGCGAGTCGCCTGGACCGGCACGAACGACGCCGACGACCCGACGCTCACCTACCAGGTGCTGCGCGACAGTTCCACGACTCCGGTCTACACGACGGACGCGTACTCGCCGTTCTGGGCGCCACCCGCACTCGGCTTTATCGATACGGGGCTGACGCCCGGCAGCTCGCACACCTACAAGGTGAAGGTTCTCGACTCGTACGGTAACAACACACTCGGGCCGAAGTCGGCCGCCGTCACCATCTCGAACGCAGCTGTCAGCGCGTACTCGCAGACCGTGATCGCCGATGGGGCGAGCGCTTATTACCCGCTCGATGAGGCATCCGGCACCACCGTCTACGATCACGCGGGCTTCGCGGACGGCGTCGCTGGTGCGGACGTAACTCGCAACGTCGCCGGGGCAATCCCGGGCGACAGCGCATCCAGTTTCCCCGGAACGGGAACCGGAATCGTCGCGACCAAGACACCGATCGATGGACCGAATGTGTTCACTATCGAGGCCTGGATCAAGACGACGTCGACGACCGGCGGCAAGATCGTCGGCTTCGGTTCGGCGAACACCGGCGACTCTGGCAGCTATGACCGTCACATCTACATGGATGGTTCCGGGCGAGTGACGTTCGGCGTCTACCCCGGTGGCGTCCAGACAGTACAGAGCGCACCCGGCCTGAACGACGGCAACTGGCACCTGATCACCGCGAGCCTCGGCTCCGGTGGCATGACGCTCTTCGTCGACGGAGTGCGGGTTGCCCGCAACACGTCTGTGACGAGCGCACAGGCCTACAGCGGCTACTGGCGGATCGGCGGCGACAACATCGGCGGATGGCCGAACACGGGCAGCAATGAGGACTTCGTCGGCTCCATCGACGATGTCGCGATCTACCCGACCGCGCTCGCATCAGCCACCGTCGTCTCGCACTACAACGCCAGCGGACGGACGGCGAACGTGCCGACCGCGCCGAGCGACGCATATGGACAGGCTGTCTACCAGGACAACCCGGACATCTTCTGGCGCCTGGATGACACGTCAGGAACCACCGCTGCGGACGCCGGCCCGAACCCGAACCCGGGTGTCATCACGGGTGGCGTGACGAAGGGTCAGCCCGGCGCGATCAACCACGGCACCTCGTGGGCCTTCAACGGCAGCAATGCCGTGGTCGCTGCAACCAACTCGGTCTCGAGCCCCGGAGCGTTCTCCGAGGAGGTCTGGTTCAAGACGACGACCACCCAGGGCGGAAAGCTCATGGGCTTCGGCGACCAGAACACGGGGCTGTCGAGCAACTACGACCGTCACGTGTATATGCAGAACGATGGCACGCTCGCGTTCGGCACGTGGACGGGCCAGACGAACCTGGCGATCAGCCAGAACTCGTACAACGACGGGCAGTGGCACCAGGCCGTAGCAACACAGGGCTCGGATGGCCTCATCCTCTACGTCGATGGCGTGGCCGTGGCGACCAACCCGCAGACGCAGGCGCAGGCGTACACCGGCTACTGGAGGATCGGCGGAGACAACACCTGGAACTCGTCGAGCCCGTATTTCGCAGGCAGCCTGGACGAGGCCTCGTTCTACTCCACCGAGCTGACCCCGGCCCGCGTTCTCGCGCACTACAAGGCGGGTGGCGGAACGGTCGCGAACCAGCCTCCGACGGCAGCGTTCTCGTCGACCGTGAGCGGAGCAACGGCATCCTTCGATGCAACGGGCTCAACTGACAGCGACGGCACGGTAGCCAGCTACGCGTGGGACTTCGGAGACCTGGCCAACGGCACAGGTTCTTCGCCTACCCACACGTACACGACGAGCGGCACATACAACGTGGTGCTCACAGTCACTGATAACAGTGGCGCGACCGACTCGATCACCCATCAGGTGAACGTGACCGTTCCGCCGCCGAACCAGGCGCCGACTGCATCATTCGGTTCGACCGTCACCGGCGCGTCAGTAGCATTCGACGCATCGGGCTCGAGCGACAGCGATGGAACCATCGCCAGCTACTCGTGGGACTTCGGTGACTCGTCAAGCGGAACCGGTGCCTCGCCGTCGCACACCTACAGCACGACCGGTACGTACCAGGTCAAGCTGACGGTGACAGACAACGATGGTGCCACAGGAACCGTCACGAACCCGGTGTCCGTGACTGTGCCGGTCAACCAGCCCCCGACGGCGAGCTTCACCGCAACGCCGACCGGCGCGTCAGTGGCATTCGACGCGACGGCCTCGAGCGACAGCGATGGAACCATCGCCAGCTACTCGTGGGACTTCGGTGACTCGTCCAGTGGTTCGGGCTCGAAACCGTCCCACACCTACGGGGCGACCGGCTCGTACAATGTTCAGCTCATCGTGACCGACAACTCCGGCGCAACCAACACGGTCTCGCATTCCGTCTCGGTGACGGTGCCTCCGGTGGACAACGCATTCGCGAAGGATGCGTTCGGTCGCACCGTGGCGAACGGGTTCGGCACATCGGACCTCGGCGGCGCGTGGTCGCTCTCCGGCGCCGCGTCGAACTTCGCGGTGAACAACGGAGTCGGAAAGATCACGATGCCGGCCCCGGCGTCTGGATCGACCGCCTACCTGAACTCGGTCTCGTCGTCGAACACCGACATGACTGTGGACGTCTCGATCGATAAGATGCCGACGGGTTCAGGCTCGTATGCATCCATCATCGGCCGCTCCATCAGTGGCGTCGGTGACTACCGCGCGAAGGTGATATTCAAGGCGAACGGCACAGTGTCGGTCGCCTTGCTGCACCAGCTGCCGGACGGCTCGTCGACGGTGTTCGGAACGGAGACGATCGTCTCAGGGCTCACGTACACGGCCGGCGTGCCGCTCAGCGTTCACTTGCAGGTCTTCGGCACAGCGCCGACGACCATCAGGGCGAACGTCTGGACGGCGGGCACCACCGAGCCGACCGGTTGGCAGAAGTCGACGACCGACACGACTGCAGCGCTCCAGGCGCCCGGCCGCATCGGCCTCTACTCCTACCTCTCGACCTCGGCGACCGAGTCGCCGCGGGTGATGAGCTGGGACAACCTTCGGGCGGCTCCGGTAGCGGTATGAGTCAAGGATCCGAGTCAGGGATTGCCTCGCGGTCGACGGTACGCCGTCGGCCGCGGGCCCTCCTCGTGCACTCTTCAGATGAGCTGTACGGCTCAGATCGAGTCGCGCTCGATGTAGCGGCCGTGCTCGCACAGCACGCCGACGTCGAGGTATGGCTGCCCGACGACGGAAACGCCGGCTCCGGTCCGCTGTCGGCCAGGTTGCGTGCCAGGGGAATTCGCGTCGTGGCACGTCCGCTTCCCATCCTGAGACGGCGCAACCTGAACCTGCGCGGGCTGCGCCAGATGGCGAGTGCCGCACGCTCGGTTCGCGACGCCCTCGTGCACGAACGGTTCGACCTCGTCTACTTGACGACCAGTGCCTGCCTGCCGATCGCACCGCTTGCCCGCCTGGCTCGCGCACACCACGTGATTGCGCATATCCAGGAGCAGTGGAGACCGGCCGAGCGCGTCGTCCTCGGGATGATGAGCTCCTGGTGCACACAGATCGTCGCCGTGTCGGAGGCCGCTCGAAGCGCCGCGGGGGCCTCACGGCCTTCGCGTACGAGCGTCGTGCCGAATGCGACCCCCGACCTGTCGGGGTTCCGACCGGCCGCAGCCGCCCGGATGGCGTCGACCGCCCGCGGACTCCCGCGGTACGTCGTCGCCAGCCGGTGGGCTGAGGGCAAGGGTCACGCAACGCTGCTCTCCGCCTGGGAGCTCGCGGGCTGCCCTGGTGAACTCGTGATCCTGGGAGGGCCTCCCGCACTCGGACGACCCGTGGATGTCGCGGCAATGATCGCCGCACATGTCTCGAACCCTAAGACAGTCACGGTGATCGGCGAGGTCTCGGATGCGATCTCATACTTCGTCCAGGCGGACGCGGTCGTGCTCCCCTCCGACGACCCGGAGGGTCTTGGGCTCGTGCTGGTGGAGGCGGCGAGCGCCGGCATCCCCAGCATCGCGAGCCGCACCGGCGGCCCGGAGGAAGTCGTTTCCGACGGCCTGTCCGGATGGCTGTTCGAGCCAGGCAATGCTGTGCAGCTCGGCGGTTTATTCGCCCGTCTGACCCGCGGCGACCTGGCCCGTGCCGGGCGAGCGGCCCGCACACAGTACGAAAACCAGTTCACAGAAGAGCTGTTCCGCCTGCGCATGGAAACGGTGGTTGCCCCCGCTTTCGCGGCGAACGGACGACGTCGATGAAGGCCCATTCCGCGCTCACGATCGCGATGATCGGCACGCGAGGCGTGCCAGCGAGTTATGGTGGCTTCGAGACCGCTGTCGAGGAGATCGGTGCGCGGCTCGTGAAGCGCGGTCACCGTGTCATCGTGTACTGCCGCGGGTTCGATAAGCCGCGGCATGTGAGTCACCGCGGGATGGAACTCGTTCACCTCGGAGCCGTGCGATCCCGCTCTCTCGAGACCCTGAGCCACACCGCGGCCTCCGTCGCCCACCTCGCGACTCACGGCGGTGCGGATGTCGCATTTGTCTTCAATGCGGCCAATGCACCATTCGTGCCCCTCCTTCACCTTCGCGGCATCCCGGTGGCCGTGCACGTCGACGGCCTCGAGTGGCAGCGCTCCAAGTGGGGTGGCGGCGGGAGGCGTTACTACCGTGGCGCCGAGTCTGCATCCGTGCGCTTCGCCGATGCGCTCATCGCCGATGCGGCAGGAATCGCGGACTATTACCGCCACGAATTCGATGTGCAGACCGAGTTGCTGGCCTACGGCGCGCCCATCCAGTTGGCCCCGGGATATGACCGCCTTGCAGAACTCGATCTCGTGCCCGGCGGCTATCACCTGGCCGTTGCTCGGCTGGAGCCAGAGAACAATGTCCACACCATCGTCGATGGCTACAGTGCCAGCGCGGCGAAGTTGCCCCTGATCGTTGTTGGCACGGCGCCATATGGCGAGGAATACATCTCGAGGCTCGAGCGGGCAGCGGCGACCGACCCTCGCATCCGGATGCTCGGAGGGCTCTGGGACCAGGCGCAGCTCGACCAGCTCTATGCGAACGCTGCCAGCTACCTGCACGGCCACTCGGTCGGCGGCACCAACCCGTCGCTCCTGCGGGCGATGGGCGCCGCAACGCCGACGATCGCGTTCGACGTCGTGTTCAACCGGGAGGTGCTCGGCTCGGCCGGACAGTTCTTCGCCGACCCGGGTGCGCTTGCGGGCATCATCGAGTCGGCAGAAGCCGACCCGGAGTCGTCCGAGGCTCGAGGACTCGCACTCCGGGAGCGCGCGGCAACCACATACAACTGGGATGACGTCGCCGCAGGGTACTCATCGCTCGCCGCCCGACTTGCCGGAGGTTACCGGTACAGCCCGCGCCGCGGTCGGCGCAACCGTGCGTCGGCGTGGGCGGCCACCGCGTCCAGCGACGTCGGTGCCGTCACCGTGTCGACCGCGACCACCGATGTCGTTACGGAGGCACCCATTGTCTAACGCGATCCGCACGACGCTGGCTGGGATGACCTCGACCCAGAAGACGGTCAGCGGTGCCCCCGCATACTCCCGTTTCGTCAACCGCCGACTCGGCAGGTACCTCGCCGCCACACTGCACACCCTGCACCTGACGCCGAACGCCGTGACAGCGCTGAGTGCGAGCGTCACCGGGCTCGGAATCGTCGGCATCGCGCTGCTGCGGCCATCCCTGCTTTCGGCGATCCTGATTCCGCTGCTTCTCGTCATCGGCTACGCGCTCGACTCGGCGGACGGCCAGATCGCCCGCCTTCGCGGTGGCGGAACCCTCGCGGGCGAGTGGCTCGATCACATCGTCGATGCCATCAAGGTGTCGCTGCTTCACCTGGCCGTCTTCATCAGCTTCGTGCGGTTTCTGCCCCACAGCATCCTTCTGGATGCCGTGCCCCTCGCGTACGAGGCGATTGCTGCCGTCCTGTTCTTCGCAATGATCCTCACCGAGCAGTTGCGCAGGCGTGCTCCCGACCGCCCCGCACCCAGCACGCGCACCAGCTCACCGCTCTACTCGATCGCAGTCGCCCCGACCGACTACGGACTGCTGTGCCTGGTCTTCGCGTTCCTCTGGTGGCCACCCGCGTTCGTGACCCTGTATTCCCTTCTCATGATTGCCAACCTGCTGTTCCTGTTGCTCGCGCTTCGTAAATGGTTTAAGGAACTTTCAACTTTGTAACGGGCGCCCGCTCGTTCATCCGATCCCGCTCGGAGGACCACATGGATATATCTGACTACCTGCGAGTATTTCGCCGGTACTGGACCAGCATTGCCGCTGCAGCCATCGTTGGCGCGCTCGCGGGGTGGGCGATCTACCTCGTGCTGCCAGCAAGTTACACGGCGGAGTCCTCGACGTACGTCTCGGTGAGGTCGACGACCACCTCGCTGTTCGAGAGTTCGCAGTTCAGCATCGCGAGGGCGGCGTCGTACCCTCAGCTCGCCTGGAGCCGGACAGTGCTGCAACCCGTCATCGACCAGCTCGGCCTCGATGAGTCTGTCGACTCGCTGCGCTCGAAGGTCTCCGTCACGAACCCGACGGGAACAGTCTTCGTCGAGATCGACGCGCAGGCGGCCACGCCCAAGGCTGCGGCTCGCATCGCAAATCATGTGGCAACCTCCCTTGCCGGCGCCGTCGCGGAGCTGGAAAGCAACTCCGGCGACCCCGCAAACCAGGTGACACTCCGGGTGGCGTCGACGGCGACAGCGCCAACGACCCCCTCCTCGCCGTCGCACCTGATCATCACGCTGCTCGGGCTCCTCGTCGGTCTCGCCCTCGGCTTCAGCGGCGCGATCCTGCGCAATCGCAGGCGGCACGGAGAACTGGCCGGCGACCAGGTCGAATCGATCACGCGCGCGAAGCTCATCACCCGCATCCCACGAGGCCGCAGCGCCGCCGCCACGGATGCGTACAGGATGTTGCGGGTCGCGCTCCTCGAGGCCGGCTCGGGCGAGCTGCCCGGGGTCATCGTCATGGTCCCCGTCCCCGACACCCCGCGAATGCGCAGCGTGATCGGAGTGGTCGCGCGCACCATCGTCGACGGCGGGAGGCGCGCCGCCCTCGTGCAGGTCGCGGGCAACGGAGGCGCTGTGCACCTCGGAGACGTCCTCAGCAACGGATCGGCTCTCGGCTCGGCCGCCCAGGTCGAGAAGGATGGCCTGCTGACGATCGCAGGTGGCGGGCAGGCACTCGAGCTGAGCCGACGAACGCTGAAGTCGCGAGCAGGTGCCATGGTCACCCAGATCAGGACAATGGCCGACGTCAGCATTGTCGTGGCGACCGAGCGCTCCGAACCCCTCGACGTCTCCCTGGTCTCGCCTTACGCCGACCTCACACTGCTCGTCGTCGATGCGAGCGCCGGAGAGTCCGAACTCGCGCTCGCTGCGGCAGAATTGGCCGCTCATCGCCTGAAGCCGGACGGCGTCGTGCTCGTGAGCGACTCATGAGCGACTCGGCTCTCGAGCCCTCGCTCACCCGATCGCGTCGGCACAGCCCGCGCACGCTGTTCGTGCTCTGGATTCTCGTTTTCGCAAGCGTTGTGCCGTGGCGCCAGGGCAGTCTCTACACGGGATCGATCGATCCGGTCGTGATCGGGAAGGCGGCCGTCAGCGTTGCGGCTCTTGTGTCGGTCGCCCTCGTCCCCCGGCGCTTCGAGTTGAAGGTGGGAATCCGCTCGATCGGCTTCGTCATCGTGATCAGCGTGGTGGGCATGCTGGGGGCGCTGCGCACGGCCGACCTGGCCGCTAGTGCGACGCTGACCGTGCGCCTCCTGCTGGTCGCGGTCACGATCATCCTCATCGCACGCAGGTGGACACCGATGATCGTCCTGTCGACGTTGCTCGCGGCATCCGGCACCATTGCGGTGATCGCCGGTGCAAGCGGGGCGGCGACCTTCTTCTCCCAGGGACGTCTCGAAGGTGTGATCCCGCCCCTGCACTCGAACGAACTCGCGCTTCTGGCTGCGCTGCCGCTCATCGCGCTCATTCGGATGCTGGCGATCGGTCACGGGCACGGCTGGCATCTGCTCGCGGCGGTCGCACTAGCCGTCGTCCTCCTCGCCTGTGATTCGCGCACCGCCCTCGCGGCTCTGGTCGTCGCGATCCTCACCCTGCTGCTCACGACGCACCACATCTCGACCAGGGCATCGATCGCCCTCATCGCAGCCGTGCCGATCTGTGCGCTATTGCTAACCCAAACCGGAGTACTCGCGGCTCTCGTGACCCGCAATCATCCGATCAGCCAGATCGTGACGCTCAACTCGCGCACCATCGCCTGGAACGTCGTGCTCGCCACGCCCTGGAACGACTGGGCGCGCTGGTGGGGCACCGGTTATTCGACAACACAGGTGGCCGTCACCGGCCAATACTGGGAGACCCAGGTGCTCGACAGCAGTTGGGTATCCGCGCTCGCTCAGGTCGGTGTGATTGGCACGGTGCTGCTCTTGCTGTGGGTCACCGCGACCATGGTGTCCTCGCTCAGGCGCAGCACGATTCGCGCACTCGCGCTCCCGATCATGATCTTCGTTGTACCGCGGAGCGTGCTCGAGAGCGGCCTCGTGGACTCGAGTACGTTTTTCGTTTTCTTTTTCAGCATCTCGGTGCTCGTAGAACCCATCTCGCGCATTGCCCTTGCGCCCGCGCGCGGCCAGAGCCCACCCGGCGCACTGGCGGCGCCACGCCTTATCCCGGAGGTTAGCCATGCCTAGAGTCGAAGTCGGATACGCCAGGGGCGCTTTCGACCTGTTCCACGTCGGCCACCTGAACATCATCAGGCAGGCACGCGAGTACTGCGATCGACTGATCGTCGGTGTCGTCTCGGACGATGTCCTTGCTCGCACCAAGCGGCTGACCCCCGTGGTTCCCCTGCACGAGCGACTCGAGATCGTGCGCGCGATCTCCGGCGTCGACGAGGCGATCGTCGACGAGGCGGACGACGTCCTCGACACCTGGCGCACGACACC
>DASYEE010000091.1:0-5993 GCA_036499165.1 Galbitalea sp.
CCGTCCCCCGCGCGCAGCACGAGCAGACGGGATCCGGGCAGGCTGAACGGCGCGCTCGTCAGAACGAGGTACGGAGCGACCAGGTCGCCGAGGTCGCTCACCGTCCGCCGAGCCCCGAGGCCGCCATGCTGTTCAGGATGCGGCGCTGCCCGATCACGAACGCGATGAGCATGGGGATGGTGGCAACAGCGGACGCCGCCATGACCAGGCCGAAGTTGATCGAACCGAACTGTCCGACGAAGCTCTGCAGCAGGAGCGGCACCGTGAACAGGTTCTGGCTGTTGAGCAGGACGAGCGGGAGCAGGAAGTTGTTCCAGGTGCTGAGCGCGACGATGATCGCGAGCGCTCCGAGTCCCGGGCGCAGGTTCGGCAGCACGATGCTCCAGAACACCCGCCAGCGCCCGGCCCCGTCAACGATCGCCGCCTCCTCGAGCTCCTTCGGCAGCGAGAGCACGAACTGTCGCATCAGGAACACGGCGAACGGGTTCGCGAGTGCGGCCGGGATGATCAGCGACAGGTGGGAATCGACCCAGCCGAGCTTCGCCATCAGGAAGTAGAACGGGATGAGCGTGACCTGCATCGGGATCATCTGTGTGGCCAGGAACACCACGAACAGGCCGCGGCTGCCGCGGAACCGAATCCGGGCGAAGCCGTATCCGGCCATCGCCGCCGTGATGAGGGTGCCGATGACCACCAGCACGGCGATGTAGATGCTGTTGAAGTACGCCTGCGCGAACGGCGCGTCGTTCCACGCGTCGACGTAGTTGTTCAGCGTTGCCGGGGCCGGCCAGAAACTCAGCGGATGGTTGAGCTGCTGGGGAAGCGCCTTGAGCGATTCCAGGATCATCCAGATGAACGGGAAGACCATCGCGAGCCCCGCGATCGACAGCACAACGTGCAAGATCACTCGGCGCGATACCGCGCCAATTCTTCCCTCTCGAACCGCGGTCATGCCGCACCATCCTCGTAGTGGACGAAGCGCTTCTGCGCGCCGAATTGAATGGCAGTGATGACGAGGGTCAACACGAGCAGGATGACCGACGCGGCGCTCGCGGGACCGAACTGGAACTTCCCGAAGCCGAGATCGTAGATGTGATAGACGATGGTGCGCGTCGCATTGTCCGGTCCGGCATCCGAGGTCAGGATGAAGACGGTGTCGAAGGTCTGTAGCGAACTGATGAACGCGATCACGGTCGAGAAGAACATGATCGGGGAGAGCAGGGGCAGTCGGATGCGGAAGAACAGCGAGATCGCGCCCGCCCCGTCGATGCGCGCCGCCTCGATGATCGATGGCGAGATGTTCTGCAGACCGGCCAGGAAGATGATGACGTTCAGACCCATCGACGACCAGATCGTCACGATGCACACCGCGATGAGAGCGAGGTGCGGGTCCTGCAGCCAGTCGGGCGGCGTTACGTGAAAGATCTTGCCGATGAGGGTGTCGAGTGGGCTGTCCTTGCGAAAGAGCTGCTGCCAGATCATCGCAACCGCGACGCTCGAGGTGACGACCGGAGCGAAGAACAGCATCAGGTAGAGCGTGCGGGTCTTCAGCTTCTCGAGCGCGACGGCGACGATGACCGCAAGCGCGAGACCGATCGGCACGGTGATCAGCGCGATGAGAAGCGTGTTGAGAATCGCACGACCGAGCAGCGGATCGGCCAGCTCATAACGGAAGTTGTCGAAGCCGACCCAGCTGAGCGCGTTCAGCCCATCCCAGTGCGCGAACGACAGGACGAGGCTGGCGACGAACGGCACGATCACGAACAGAGCCATGCCGATCAGCTGGGGACCGACGAACAGGTAACCCCATCGACGGTCCCGGCGCCGCCAGGCGGACTCCTTATGGAGCCCGCCCGGCACGCTGCCCGTGGCCCGCGGCGCGGCGCTCACAGAACCACGGATCGTAGTCACGAGAAAAGCTTACTTTCCCGTTTTCGCTTTGATCATCGAGGCGATCTCGTCGAGCGTCGCCTGCGCTGTGGCCTTGCCCTGGTAGAGCAGGAGCATCTTCGCGCTGATGTCGCTCGACAGCCCGGGAACCCCGGCCTCGGTCGACGGGTCCTCGAATCCCGTTGCCCGCATGTCGAGCATGGTCTGCGCGTGGTCCGGGTATCCGTCGAGGACGACCGAGTCTGCACCCTTGATCGACGGGACGGCGTTTCCGCCGCCCTTCAGACGGAAGGTCTGGCCGGCCGCGCTCAGGAAGTTGGTCCAGAAGGTGAATGCGGCCGCCTTGACCTTGGTCTTCGCGTTGATGGCGAGGTAGCTCACCGCAACACCGGTCGGCGCCGGCTTACCCGACGGGGTCGGCCATGGCGCGACGTCGTAGTTCTGCGGATCGCCCGCCGCCTTCACGGTGCCGATCGTGTAGCGACCCTGGATGTAGAAGCCGGCCTTGTGCGAGGCGAACAGCGCGTCCGAGCCATCGCCTTCTGGCAGGGTGTCCGCCACGACGAAGGTCTTGCTCTGGAACTCCTTGGCCAGAACCTTGACAGCGGCAACCGACGTCGGGTCGGTATTGGCGACGAAGTCACCGTTCGAGTCGAACGCCGTTCCGCCCTGGGACGAAATCCAGCTGTAGTGCGTCGACCAGTAGTTCCAGAACAGCGAACCGGTCAGACCGGCGGCCTTGAGCTTGGCGTTCATCGCCAGGTATGTGGCGGTCGTCCACTTGCCCTCGGAGGCGAGCGTCGCCGGGTCCTCGGTGATGCCCGCCTTCTTCAGCGCAACCTTGTCGTACCAGAGCGCATCCGGGTTGGAGTCGTTCGGGGCCGCGTAGATCTCGCTGCCCTTCTTCGTGACCCCGAACAGGCCCTGCGAGAAGTCACTCGGCTTGGTCTTGCTCGCGCTCGAATTCATGAGCGAGGTGAGCGGCATCAGATCCTTCGAGTGAACGAACTGCCCGATCTTGTCGTCGCCGATGTAGAAGACGTCGGGTGCTGTGCCCGAGGCCAGTTCGGCGAGAAGCTTGGTGTGGTAGTCGTCGTAGTCGGCGACCGGCTGCAGGACCACGTTGATGTCCGGGTGCTGCTTCATGAACCGGGTGTCGAATTCCTTGTACCGGGTGAGTTCCTGCGGCGTTCCCCAGGTCGACCAGACAACGGTCGTCTTGCCGCCTCCGCCGCCGGAGCCGGAACATCCGGTCATGGTGATCGCGAGTGCGAGCGCACTTCCGATCGCGATTGCCAATCTCGCCCTTGAGTTGACGCGGGACATAACTGCCTCATTCCTGTTGGGGGTCACGTTGGTGCGTGTAGTTTTGTATTCTGTATACAACATTCGCAGATGTCAAGATAGACAGCGGAGGGGAGGATTCCTCGGCGGTCAGGAACGCGACGAACGGATGATTTCCAGCAGCAGCTTGCGGAGCGCATCCCGATCGCCGGTGCGGGGAAAAATCTCCGATTCGAGTGTGCGGGTTCGCTCCCAGGTCGCCGCGCCGCTCTCGGTGAGCGTGACGACGCGCCGACGTCCGTCGCTCGGATCGGTTTTGCGAGCGACATACCCGACGCGCTCCAGTCGCTCGATCGTGCGCGACATCGTCTGCGCCTGTACTCTCGCGCGAGCGGCCAGCTCACCCTGGCTGAGCGCACCGCCCTCCAGCAGGTGGAGCACGACGAGTCCGGCATGGGTGAGACCCTGTCGCTCGAGTGCCGCGTGCCAGTCGTTTTCGACCAGGCGCGCTGCCGTCGAGAGCAGGCGCCCGGTCGGCCAGTTCGACATCCCGTCTCGCCCATCGGAGCCCGCGGACGGCCCGGTCATTCGCTACCCGCGACCACATCCAGCAGTTGCTGACCGTACGACTCGAGCTTCTTCTCGCCGATCCCGCTGATGCCCGCCAGGTCCGCGAGCGTCTTCGGCTCGGACAGCGCGATGCCGCGCAGCGTCGCGTCGCCGAAGACGATGTACGCGGGAACGGACTGCTCGCGCGCAACGCCGGCTCGCCACTCGCGGAGGCGCTCGAACAGCGGAGCCGCTTCCGCGGGAAGCGTCGCCGCGACGGCGGACTTCTTCGCGGACCTGGCCGCACGCTCGGGTTCTCGGCGCAGGTGCACCCGACGGGAACCGTCGAGCACGCTCGCGCTGGACTCCGTCAGCACCAGGGTTCCGTAGCCATCCGCGTGCACGCCGACCAGCCCCTGGGCGAGTAGCTGACGAACCACGCCGCGCCACTCCTGTTCGCTCAGCTCGCTGCCGATGCCGAACGTGGTGAGGTCGTCGTGGCGCTGCTGCTCGACGCGCGCGTTTCGTTTGCCGAGCAGGATGTCGATGATGTGCTGGGCGCCGAACTTCTGATTGCGCTCGCGAGCGAGACGCACGACGGTCGACAGGAGTTTCTGGGCCGGAATGGTGCCATCCCAGCCCTCGGGTGGATTGAGGCAGGTGTCGCAGTTGCCGCACGGCTCGGACCTCTCACCGAAGTATCCGAGCAGCTGGACCCGTCGGCACTGCAGCGTCTCGCACAGCGCCAGCATGGCGTCGAGGTGCTGGCTGAGCTTCATCCGATGAGCTCGATCACCCTCCGATTGGTCTATCAGGCGTCGCTGCTGAACGACATCCTGCAGTCCGTAGGCGAGCCAGGCCGTCGACGGAAGGCCGTCGCGCCCGGCACGGCCGGTCTCCTGGTAGTAGCCCTCGACGCTCTTCGGCAGATCGAGGTGCGCGACGAATCGGACGTCCGGCTTGTCGATGCCCATCCCGAACGCGATCGTCGCGACCATGACGATGCCGTCCTCGCGAAGGAAGCGAGCCTGGTTGCGCGCGCGAATCGCGGCGTCGAGACCCGCGTGGTACGGCAGTGCGGGGATGCCGTGCTCGACCAGGAACTCGGCCGTCTTTTCGACCGACGCCCGACTCAGGCAGTAGACGATGCCGGCGTCACCCGAGTGCTCGGTGCTGATCAGCGACAGCAGCTGCTGAAGCGGCTGGTTCTTCGGTTCGATCCGGTACTGGATGTTGGGACGGTCGAAGCTCGACACGAACTGCGCCGAGCCGCCGAGGTCGAGGCGACGAACGATCTCCTGGTGCGTCTGCTCGGTTGCCGTCGCGGTGAGCGCGATGCGCGGAACGTCCGGCCAGCGCTCGTGCAGCACCGACAGCTGCAGGTAATCGGGACGGAAGTCGTGGCCCCACTGCGAGACGCAGTGCGCCTCGTCGATCGCGAACAGGGCGATGTTGGCGCGGTCGAGCAGCTCGCCGGTCGAATCCATGCGCAGTCGTTCGGGCGCGAGGTAGAGCAGATCGAGCTGGCCACCGAGAAACGCCGACTCGACTCGGAGTCGCTCCGCGCCATCCTGGGTCGAATTCAGGAAGGCGGCCCGCACACCGATCGCGGTGAGGGCATCCACCTGGTCCTGCATGAGCGCGATGAGCGGCGAGATGACGACGCCGGTTCCCGGCCGGACGAGTGCGGGAATCTGGTAGCAGAGCGACTTGCCGCCGCCCGTCGGCATGAGCACCAGGGCATCACCGCCGTCGACAACCTGCCGGATGATCTCCGCCTGCTGCCCGCGGAACGAGTCGTATCCGAAGACCCGGTGCAGGATCTCGAGGGCCTCGGGAGCTCTCGTGTCATCCAGGGCCAGACTCATGCGACAAGGCTAGCCGCGCGCACCGATGTCGACGAGCGCTGTGCACAGCGCGAGTTCCGGGCGACTACGGCGCAAGCGGGCGTGCGCGCACGCCCGGGAGGGCCGAAACCGCCCGGAATCCGCGGGTCAGGGAAGTCAGGACTTCTTGAGGGACTTCTCCGGGATCGGCGCGGTACCGGATGCACGTTGCTCGCGGAAGTACTCGCGGGCCTCGTTCTGACGCTCGAGCTCGACGCCCGTCGCGATCGTCGCACGCAGGTGCTCGGGGGCGTAACCGAACGCGTCGACGAGGTCCTGCGCGTGCGGGCGAACCCGGGCGATCAGCCGGTCGAGGTACGCGGTGACGGCCCGTGCGCGTTCGGGCGACATCCGTCCGTTGATGAGGTACCAGGCGAGATGCTT
>DASYEE010000092.1:0-1941 GCA_036499165.1 Galbitalea sp.
ACCCTTTCGTCCCACTACCTCGAGGGACCTATCGACCCTCGATCTTCGCTTTTGCCGCGGCGGCTACAACTCCCTGGTCGAGAGCGCTTTTCTTGGGGTGCCAACAATCACTTGTCCTCGACATGGAGTCAAGGCGGGCGAACAGGAAGGGCGCGCACGCCTCTTCAGCGATCTCTTTCCTTACATCGCCTTTGTTGGCTCCGAGGAATCGTCTCGACTCCTCGGAGCCGCCAACTGGCTGCTAGATCTTCGTCAGGCCCAAACCCCGATCGTGCCAGGTCTTGACCAGTTCTTTGCCACAACATCCGGACTAAGGTCAGCCGTCGTTGGGATGATGTGAGGCCGGAACCAGTCGCATCGACTGCAGGTCGAGTTGCAATCAGATCGGCAGGGGCGTCGCTCCGGTCAACCGGACCAGTTCAACCGGCTCGATCGAGAAGACTGTCGTGGCGCTGCCCGCGGCAGCCCAGACGAGCGGGAAGGCCAACAGGGTCTCGTCGATCAACGTGCGCATCGGCGCCAACAGCCCGAGTGGGGGCACGCCGCCGATGCTGTAGCCGGTTGCCGCCTTAACCATGTCGGCGTCCGCTTTGTAGACCATCGCGTCTAACCAGATTCCGAGCGCGTCCGTATTCACGCGGTTTGGCCCAGACACGAGCACCAGCAACGGCGCTCCGCCGGCCTCGAACACCAGGCTCTTCACGATCGCCTCGAGCGGGCAGCCGATCACCGCCGCAGCCTCGGCGGCCGTGTGGGTCGATTCCTTGAAGTTGCGGATTTCTGGGTTCAGCCCGAGCGCCTCGACGGCTGCAAGGAAGCGCTCCACGCCAACCGCGCTCACGCGACGGAGTCCTCGTCTGCCTCGACCCGGTTCTGCTCATCCAAGTCGCCGCAATCGTCGCCGATCGACTCGACTTCGATCGGATCATCGAACGCGATAAGGCTCAGCGCGTGGTCTTCGAGACGGAAACTGTGTACCGATCCGTTGGTGATCATCCCGTGACTAGCGGCGGGCTCGACTGCGTTGAGAACCGCTCGGATCGCGCCGCCATGGCTGACGATCAGCAGCGACTCACCGGGGTGCTTTGCCGCCAGATCGAGCATCGCCGGGAGAACTCGCGCACCGACTGCTTCACGCGACTCGCGACCCGGCACAGCCTTGCCCGGCGGGTAGAGAAGTGCCACCTGGTGCCACTCGAGACCCTCCGCCTGCCCGTAGTTGCGCTCGACGAGGGCGTCGACGAGGGTCGGCTCGCCCAATCCGACCTCGGCGGAGATGATCGACGCGGTCTCGCGGGCACGGTCGAGCGGGCTTGAGAAGATGCCGTCCCAGCGACGGCGCGCCAGCAGCATCCCGGTCGCCCGTGCTTGGTCACGACCCGTCTCGTTCAACGGGATGTCGGTGAGCCCCTGAATGCGGCGCTGGCGGTTCCAGTCGGTCTCTCCGTGGCGCACGAGATAGAGATCGGTCATGACTCGGGCCTCCTCGCGGGAGCCCCTGCCGAATCTGCTCAGCCCAGGCGTTCGCGCAGTGCCACGAGCACCTCAGAGGTTCCCGCGTCGATCTTAAGGCTCGCCCGGGGGTCTCCCTTGGTTACTCCGCGGTTGACGATGACGACCGGCATCTTGCGCTTGGTCGCCTGATCGAGCAGCCGGATGCCGGAATTCACCGCCAGCGAAGATCCCGCGATCACCAAGGCGTCGGCCCCGCGCACCAGCGACCGCGCCTCGTCGAATTTCTCGACGGGCACGAACTCGCCGAAGAACACCACCTCCGGCTTCAGGATGCCGCCGCAGACGGTGCAGGCCGGCACGATCATGCGGTCGGAGTCCTCGACCGTCACGTCACCGTCGGGGTTGAGCTCGACACCCTCCGGCGCGTCCAGCCACGGATTCTCGCGCGCCATCCGCTCGGCGATGTCAGCTCGCGCGAAGGTCTGG
>DASYEE010000093.1:0-15432 GCA_036499165.1 Galbitalea sp.
CACTGTGCCCGCGAGGGCGAGGAGATAGACGACGAACAGCCAGAGGGGCAGCCGATCACCCAGCACGGACATCGTGACGAGCGCAGCGACGAACGCGGCGATGTACAGCGCCCACGCGAACATGACCGGGATGGGGTCGCGATAGTCAGACCAGTGGGTCGCGAACAGGCTGAGGCCGTACAGCGCCTCGATTGCGCTGAGGACGCCAGCACCGACTCCGAGGTAGCTGGTCCCGAGAGTCGCACCGCGTGCGCTCGCCTGGCGAAGGGCCTTCGCGATGCCGGGGGAGGAGCCTTTCCCCCTGCGGCCGAGGATGACGCCGAGCGTGTTCTCTTCCGGGCGCATGAAACTGGTCATCGCGGAACCTCCAGCACGACGGTGGTTCCAGAGCCGGGGCTCGAGAACAGGCGGGCGTTGCCGCCGACCTCGCGGAGTCGGCCGATGACCGACTCCTTGAAGCCGAGCTTGTCTTCGTCGATGCCTTCCAGGTCGAAACCGACACCGGAGTCGGTGACCATCGCCCGCACGGTCGTGGCGTCATCCGTGATCGTCACGTGGGCCTGGGTGACACCGGAGTGCCTTCGCACGTTTTCGAGGCACTCGGCGAGCGAGAGCAGGAACGCGTCGAGCACGTCGCTTGGCAGCAGGACCTGGCCTGTGCCGTGCCAGCTCACCTCGAGGCCCATGCGACCGAACCGCTGCTTGACGGATTCGAGCGTTGTGCCGAGCGGCGTCTCTTCGACGGGGGTGAGGTTGTACGGGCCCGAGGACTGCGGTGTCGGCGTCGCGCCGAGCCTCAGCTGGCGCAGCAGTCGCGCATCCTCCGATGACTGCTGGCGGAGGGCCTCCGGGGCGACGCCAACGCCGGAGTGCGCGAGGAGCGTGAGCGTTGCCAGAACGGTGTCGTGCAGCAGTCGCGCGCCCTGGCGCCGCTGCGCCTCTGTCTCACTCGCCTGCCGCTCCGCCCGGTGGGCTTTACCGATCGAATAGATCCGCCGCGCAGCGCGGGGGACGCTGGCACTCAGCCAGTATCCGAGCACAGCGGTCAGCACCCAGCCGAGGATGACCGAGAGTGTCGTTGACGACAGGGTGCCAACATCCGTGCTCGCGTACTGCACGAGGATCGTACTCGCGACGCCCCCGATGGCGAACAGCAGGATGCGCGGCACACTCGAGACGAGGATCAGCGCGAAACACGCCATCCCGGCGGCAGCAAGCGGAGTGAGCGCTGCGGCAAGCCCGTGCGACGGCGGCTGGCCGAACGGCAGACGAGCCACCAGCAGGGCGCCGACGCCGGCGAGGATGCCGAGCGAAGCCCAGATGACCGCGAGGCTGCGGGCCACCATGACATGGCTGAAGGCGAGAACAGCGAGGAGGGGGATCGTCGCAATGTAGCTGCCAACGGGCACGACGCCGGGCACGCTCAGGCTCAACAGCGTGACAATGACGCCAGCGAGGCCGAGGAAGCGCGCCGTGCGCTGAAGCAGCCGATCCCGCTCCTTGGCGATGAGTTCCATATCGTGTCACATGCTCGCAGATTGCCACCATAAATGGGGGTGCCACACCGGTCGAATGGGGGCCAAAAGTGCCGCTACAGTCGTGAGAGTAACAGAGGGGCGTGGCGTATCTCGATACGCCGCCACACAAAATAGCCGTCGGAGTGCATTATCCGCACTCCAGGCGGATCGGCGTTTCACCCGAAGAAACTTGCGCCGGGCCGACTTTCTGGGAACACGAAGTCAGCTACACCGGGGGGTTAGCACGGGATCGCTGCACCGCACAGCGATCCTGCTAACCCCGGTGGGCACCCTGACAGCCGCCGCTGGTCCCGCGAAAGCGAGCGGCTATTCCGGCGTCAGCCAGCCTTCGCGCACGGCATGGCGACGCAGCAGGATCCTGGTTCCGACATCCACGCCGATCTCGCGATACTTGCGACGACCGCGCTTGATGTATGACTTCACGGTCTCTTCCGTTGTGTCCATCTCGCCGGCGACTTCCTTGATCGAACGACCAGTCGCGTAGAGGACGAGGGCGCGCTGCTCCTGGCGCCCGAGCCCCGGGTCAGGCATGGTCGTGTATCCGGCGATCGCCTCGGCCAGGGGCGCTGAGAGGTGCTGCGTGCTGGATGCAGCGGAACGGATGGCCGAAGCCAGTTCCGCTGCTGACTCGGTCTTCGGCACGAAGCCCATCGCGCCGGCCCGCATCGCGGCCGTCACCGATGCTGAGTCTGCGTGCCTGCTCATCACGACGGCGACGCTGCCGATCGTCGAGAGCGCACGGAGTTTCGTGCCAACGGGGATGCCGTCCTCCAGGTGCAGGTCGAGCACCACGACGTCGACCGGAAACTCCGGATTCGCGATGAGGCCGGCCCAGCTGGTCTCGGTCGCGACGATCAGCATTCCGTTTTCGGGGTCGTGCAGGCGCGCGGCAAGCCCATCCAGCACGAGTCGATGATCGTCGACGATCGCAATTCGGATGGGTGTCGGCGCTTGCGCTGCAGCCATGTTGCCCCCCTGTCCGGCCCAGCATATCCAAGCTGATACAGACTCGTTTGTACACCTGGGGCCCCAATTCGGGAGCGGGGGCGTTCGAACGGGGGGCGTCAGGCTTCGAGCAGGCGCCTGAGGTGTGTGCCTACGGCTTCGTCTTCGATGAGAAAACCGTCGTGGCCGAAGGGCGACGCGATCACGACGGCTTCTCCGTCGTCGATCGTCGCCGGGAGGAAGTCGGCGATGAGCCTTTGATGGTTGATCGGGAAGAGCCGGTCGGTGTCGATCCCGAGCACAAGCGCCTTGGCGCTCACGCGGGCGAGCGCAGCGGCAGCCCCTCCGCGATCGCGTCCGATGTCGTGCGAATTCATCGCGTTGACCAGCGTGATGTAGCTGTTCGCGTCGAACCTGCGGGTGAACTTGTTGCCGTGAAAATCGAGGTAGCTCTCGACGGCGTAGCGGCCGCCACTGCCAAGCGGGCTGATGCCGCTTTGCCAGCTGCGCTCGAAACGATCGTTGAGCTCGGACGGCGAGCGGTAGTTCAGCAGCGCCATCCTTCGCGCAAGCGCGAGCCCACGATACGGCCCCTCGCCGTCTGAAGCTCCGTAGTAATTGCCGCCGGCGAAGCGCTGATCCATTTGGATCGCGTCCACCTGCACCGAGTTGAGAGCAATCTGGTCGGCACTGCTGCGCTCCGGTGTGGCGAGAATGCCAACACGTTCAAGGCGATCCGGGTGCCCGACCGCCCACTCGAGCGCCTGCATGCCGCCCATCGAACCGCCCACGATGGCGGCCCAGCGTTCGATACCGATGGTGTCCGCGAACGCGACCTGCGCTTCGACCTGGTCGCGAATCGTGACAAACGGGAAGCTGGCGCCCCATTCCGTCCCCGCGGGGGAGAAGGACGCCGCGCCGGTAGAGCCCTGGCAGCCGCCCAGCATGTTCGGCGCGACCACGAACCACTCGTCGGTGTCGATGGGTAAGCCATGGCCGACGATGCCGCCCCACCATCCTGCTGTCGGATGCCCGGGCCCCGAGTCGCCGACGACGTGACTGTCCCCGGTCAGGGCGTGCAGGATGAGAATCGCATTCGAGCGATCCGCGTTCAGCGTGCCGAAGGTCTCATAGGCGATCCGCACGGATGGCAGTTCGACGCCGACCTCGAGCGCGAGACTGCCGATCGACACGAACTGGCGGTCACCGGCGGGGTCGCCCTCGCGCCAGGCGCCCGTGGCAGGAGGCTTGCCGGTGATGGCCCTTGTGTTCGCCTCCGTGATGAAGGCCGAAGGAACCGTATCTTCGGGTGTCTGCCAGTCCATATCAGGGTCAAGTATTGCGAACGGCCGAGAATTTCCACGAATTGTTACGGCAGGTCCAGCGCGGCGGGGCAAACCGTCGGTCGGGCGGAGCAATTACCCCGCCCGACGCGGTTTCCCCCGCCGCGCAAACCTGCGAACTGGCTCAGCTGCGAGGCTCTGCCAGCGGCGCTCAGGCGCTCGCCGCTGATGCCGCCGCGACGGCACGAGCGGCAGCAAAGCCGGTCTCGAGGTCTGCCTTGAGGTCGTCAACGTGCTCGAGCCCGACAGACAAGCGCACGAGGCCGGGCGTGACACCGGTCGTCAGCTGCTGCTCGGGGGTGAGCTGCGAGTGGGTGGTCGACGCCGGGTGAATGATCAGGCTGCGCACGTCGCCGATGTTGGCGAGGTGGCTGAACAGCTCGACGTTCTCGACGAGAGCACGGCCGGCGTCCACGCCGCCCTTGAGCTCGAACGAGAGGACGGCACCGACGCCCTTCGGCGCATACTTGTTCGCTGCCGCGTACCACGGGCTCGACGGGAGCCCGGAGTAGTTGACCGAGGCGACATCCGGGTGGTTTTCGAGCCACTCGGCAATCTCCTGCGCGTTCTGCACGTGGCGTTCGATGCGCAGGCTCAGCGTCTCAAGACCCTGGATGAGCGAGAACGCGCTGTCTGGCGACAGGGATGCGCCGGTGTCGCGAAGCAGCTGGACGCGTGCCTTGATGACGTAGGCGATGCCATCGCCGAGCACCGTGGTGTAGCTCGCACCGTGGTACGACGGGTCAGGCTCGGTGAGGCCGGGGAACTTCTCGACGTTCTTCGACCACTCGAACTTGCCGCCGTCGACGATCGCGCCGGCGATGACCGTGCCGTGGCCGCTCAGGAACTTGGTTGCGGAGTGCACGATGATGTCTGCGCCGTACTCGAACGGGCGGATGAGGTACGGCGTCGCAATCGTGTTGTCGACGATGAGCGGGACGCCGTTCTCGTGCGCGACCGCCGCAACCAGCGCGATGTCGAGCACGTTGATCTTCGGGTTGCCGATGGTCTCGGCGAACAGCAGCTTCGTGTTTGGACGGATCGCGGCCGCCCACTCTTCTGCGTCATCCTGGTCTTCGACGAACGTGACCTCGATGCCGAGCTTCTTGAGCGTGTATTTGAAGAGGTTGTACGTACCGCCGTAGATCGACGACGACGACACGATGTGATCGCCCGACTGCGCGATGTTGAGCACGGCGTACGTGATCGCGGACGAACCGGATGCGACGACCAGGGCGGCCGTTCCGCCCTCGAGCGCCGCGATGCGCTGCTCTGCGACATCGTTGGTCGGGTTCATGATGCGGGAGTAGATGTTGCCGAATTCGGCGAGCGCGAACAGGTTCTTCGCGTGCTCAGCGCTGTTGAAGACGTACGCCGTTGTCTTGTAGATCGGCGTGGCGCGCGCGTTGGTGGTCGGGTCTGGTGCTGCACCAGAATGGATCTGCTTGGTCTCGAACTGCCAGTCGGCCATGATGGCTCCTCCTGAAATCTGCGGTGGGCGGACGGGTGCCCACTCGTCCACGAGCATATGCATGCTCCCAGAGCGCATCAATGGCGCCAGAAACACGACGTAATACGTCGCGTGCCCGGTCGCGTGCTCAGTCGCCCGATCGGGCGTCGGAGTCTCGGCGGGAGCCTGTCGGGTCGACGCGCGACATCCTGTTCTCGGCCTTCCCCCTGCCCTGCTGTGGTGGCCGTACTTCCTCGTTCTCGACCGCCGTCTTCTCTTCTTTCTTGAACAGCCACAGGGGCTTCGGCTCGATCAACGGCCTGAAGATCCGGCGGATGAACGGGCTCGACAGGGCGATCGAGATTCCGATGCAGCACAGCACCATGCTCACGAGCCATGTCGCGTCCGAGTGCTCGCCTTTCAGGACCCCGGACTCTCGGAGCGGGTAGAGGATGAAGCTGTGCAGCAGGTAGACGTACATTGTCGCCTGGCCGAGCGAGCTGAACCACGTGTGCCTGCGCGGAACGAGTGCCAGGAAGCAGAACGACAGCAACACCGCGAGCAGGATCACGCCGAGCCTGACGAAGCCCGACCACCATTCGCCCTGTCCGAGGCTCGAATACGACTCGTCGTACATGAACCAGTCCTGCAGCGAGAAGACCCGGAACGGCTTGATGAAGACGATCACCACGCTCGCCCAGATGGCAAAGATCGCGATGGCCATCGCCCGGTAAAGCCAGAGCCTTCCGCGCAGGGCACGCAACCGATCGAGGATGCGCCATTGCCGCAGGTGCCAGCCGAGAAGGAAGAACGGCAGCAGGGCGATTGCTCGAGACAGGGCGAACGTGCTGTCGACGCTGTTCAGGTAGCCGACTCCAACCGAGAAGACGACGGACCAGAACAGCGGCCATCGCAGCAACACGAGGTATGGCAACGCGACACGGAAGATCGCGAGCGCGACCAGGAACCAGAGTGTCCAGTGCGGCTCGGCGGGGTTGAACCCGGAGTTCTTGCCCTCCGCGAAGTACTGCACGAGACTCCAGACCGCCTGCAGCAACAGGTACGGAATGAGGATGTCCGTGACCAGCTTGATCATCTGCCTGCGCCCGGGAGGGGTCGCCTTCGAGAAATACCCGCTGATGATCGCGAACGCGGGCATGTGGAACGCATAGATGAAGATGTAGAGCTCGAGGGCGTGGTCTGAGCCGGTCGTGAGCCGCTGGATACCATGGCCGATCACCACGAGGGTGATGCTGGCCCAGCGCGCGTTGTCCCAGAACGGCAGGCGCTTACCGCCTCCACGGCGAACCGCGGGGGGCGACGCTGCGGGCGCTGCAAGTGAAGTCATCGCCGACAGCCTAGCGACGCGCGCGGCACCGCCGCAGGCCTTGCGGAGGAGAGAATCTGTGGCACGAGTGCCCGCAGTAAGTTAGAGAAATGGCGACGCAGCGTGTAGTAGTGACCGGGGCTAGTTCAGGCATCGGGGCGGCGACCGTTCGCCTGTTCCGGCAGCACGGCTGGGATGTCGTCGGCGTGGCCAGGCGCGAGGACCGCCTTCGCGCGCTGGCCGCTGAGACCGGAACAGACGTGTTCGTCGCCGACCTGACTCTCGAGTCGGAGGTCACTGCCCTCCGCGACTACCTCGAGGGGTCGGGGCCCGTGCACGCGCTCGTCAACAACGCCGGGGGCGCGTTTGGCCTCGCCTCGGTCGAGTCGAGCGACGTCGACGACTGGCGCCGAATGTTCGAGATCAACGTGATCGGCACGAAGCTGGTCACGAGTGCGCTGCTGCCACTTCTCCGACGGGGAGCGCTCGAAGGCGGTGTTGCCGACATCCTGACGATCACCTCGATCGCCGGCCACGTGGCGTATGAGGGAGGCGGCGGGTACAACGCCGCAAAATTCGCCGAGCACGCCATGGTCGCGGTTCTTCGCCTGGAACTTGCGGGGGAGCCGATCAGGGTGCTCGAGGTTGCGCCCGGCATGGTGAAAACCGATGAGTTCTCCCTGGTGCGTTTCGGGGGAGACCAGGCCCGCGCTGACGCGGTCTATGACAATGTGCCAGCGCCGCTGGTCGCCGAGGACGTCGCGGCGGCGATCGTGCACGCCGTCGAGCTGCCGGCGCACGTGAACCTCGACCTCGTCACGATTAAGCCTGTCGCCCAGGCCGCGCCGTACAAGGTGATTCGCGGCGAACTCAAGCCGAAGTTGTAGCTTCCGACGCGGGTTCGCCGGCATCGGACCCATCCTCGTCCGGCAGGTCGGCGACCCCGGTATCCGCGAATGCGATCTTCGGCACGAAGAACAGCAGAACGGCCGCGACGATGGCGGTTACTCCGCAGATCGTGAAGACGAGCAGGTAGCCCGTGGCGCTCGAGACGTCTTTGCCGAGGAACTGGATCTGCGTGAGCGTGAGCACGATCGCGAACGTCGCAGACGCGAATGAACCACCGATCGTCTTGGTCGTGTTGGTAAGCGCCGTTGCCACCCCTGTCTGGCCGCGAGGAGCCGCGGCTGCGGCTGCGGCGGGAAGCGCTCCGACGAGACCACCGGAGCCGAGCCCTGCGATCACGACATTGACGAGGGTCTCGATAAGGTTCGCGTGAAACGGGATGAACGCCAGGTAGCCCGCGGCCACGAAGAAGGTCGCAACGATCAGCGCGATTCGCGGCGTGCTGCGCCTGGAGAGCACCGGCAGGAGCACCGCGCCGATGATGAGAGACACGAGATAGATGCCGATGACGTACGACCGCGAATCCGCGTCGAGCCCGAGCCCGATTCCCGTGCGAGGGTCGGCGCCCGCGAAGTTCGACAGCGGCACCTGCGCACCAAGCAGGCTGATGCCGACGAGTCCGGTCGTGACCTGCACCGGCCACATGCTCGGCTGTCGGAAGACGCGGATGTCTATGGCGGGATCCTTCTGCCGTAACTCGAATCTTGTCCATGGCACGAACAGCGCGACGCCGACGAGCATGATGACCCACGCCCACCACGCATCCAGGCCATTGAGCCTCAGGAAGGCGAGGCCGCCGGTGATGAACAGCAGGGCGATCGTGAAGATACCGAACCCGATGCCGTCGAGCGATCGACCCGGCAACGGCTGCGACTCTGGCACGCCGAACAGGATCGCGAAGAACACCAGTGTGACCGCGATCGCCGGCATGATGAGCGTCACTGGCACGTTGTGGTCGAGCGCGGTGAACACGCGGCCGCCAACCAGGGCGCCGATGATCGCCCCGGCCTCGAGGGCGACGACCAGGAAGCCGGCCGATCGCCTGGTCTGTGATGCTGCCGTTCCACTGCGCCTTCCACGGTCGAAGATCAGCGCGATCTCGAGCGGGAGCCAGACGACGTAGAAGCCCTGGAGCGCAAAGGCGATGAGGAACGTCGGGAAGCTGCCAGAGAACGCCAGGAACCAGGTCGCGGCCGCGGTCAGGATCGTCGACACGAGCAGGATGCGCTTGTGCCCGAACATGTCGCCGAGCTTCGCGAGCGGGGGCACAACGATCGCCGACAAGAGCAGCTGTGCCGCCTCGAACCAGTTGTAATCGGCCGAGTGGATGCCGAGGTGCTTCACGAGATCCGGTACGAGCGGAACGTAGTAACCCTGCAGGATCCCGCTGACGAGCTCGACGAGGAACAGGAAACCGACCAGGCGGAACGTCGTCGTTCCCCGGATGCCGCTCACGACGTTTGCCATGATCGGATGCTAGTGCAGCGGGACGAGGCAACACGCCAGAAACGTGCTGCCGTTAACCTTGGAACATGGCATCCCCGACCGATGAGCGCGAGATTCTCACCTGGCCGGAATTCGGCGTTGCTGCGCGTGAGCTCGCGGCCGATGTCCTCCAGAGCGGCTTCGCTCCGGACATCGTGATCGCGGTCGCTCGCGGAGGTCTCCTGCTCGGCGGCGCGATAGCGTACGCACTCGATGTGAAGAGCTGCGGGAGTCTCAATGTCGAGTTCTACACCGGTCCGAACTCGCGGCTCCCGAAGCCCGTCGTGCTCCCGCCGCTTCTCGATGAGCCGTCGCTCGTCGGCAAGCGCGTGCTTCTCGTCGACGACGTGTCCGATTCCGGACGCACGCTCGCTCTCGTCGTCGACCTCCTCGCGGCGATCGCCGACGATGTGCGCACCGTCGTCCTGTACACCAAGCCCGGCACCGTCCACGTGCCCCACTACACATGGCGCGAGACGCGGAAGTGGATCGCGTTCCCGTGGTCAGCGCTGCCGCCCGTGACAATCGAGGGGTGACCGACACGGTGCAACCGAAGCCACTCACCGAACTGGTCGATCCAGGCTGGGCTGCGGCGCTCGCGCCGGCCTCGGCCGAGATCGCTCGGATCGGCGAGTTCCTTCGTGCCGAAACCGCAGCCGGGCGCGGCTACCTGCCCGCGGGGAGCGACGTGTTGCGCGCGTTCACCTACCCGTTCGAGGATGTCAGGGTGCTGATCGTCGGCCAGGACCCGTACCCGACCCCCGGGCATCCTGTCGGCCTGTCGTTCTCGGCCAATCCCCACGTGCGCCCTGTGCCGCGGAGCCTCCAGAACATCTACGCGGAACTGCACGACGATCTCGGCCTGCCGATCCCCGCGACGGGCGACCTGACGCCGTGGGCCAGTCATGGAATCATGCTTCTCAACAGGGTATTGACCGTTCGACCCGGTGTCGCGGGTTCTCATCGCGGCATCGGTTGGGAGGGCGTGACCGAGCTGGCGATCCGGGCACTGGTTGGCCGCAACCGGCCGCTTGTCGCCATCCTGTGGGGAAGGGACGCAGGCAACCTGCGACCGCTGCTCGGATCAACCCCGATCATCTCTTCCGCACATCCGAGCCCGCTCTCTGCGCGAAACGGGTTCTTCGGATCGCACCCGTTCAGTCGCGCAAACGAGTTGCTCGCAGGTCTCGGCGCTGCGCCCATCGACTGGGCGCTCCCGGCGTAGGCTCGCATCCGTGCTGGAAGAGGAGTACCAGGAGCGCAGGCAGTTGCCACCGCACCTTCGGCCTGCCCCCGAGCAGGAGCCCGCGTTTGCGTACACGATCAGGGATGCGGTCGAGGCCGACCTGCCTGCCGTGCGCGAGATCTACAACCACTACGTGCGCAACTCCACCGTCACCTTCGATGAGAAGGCGATCACCCTGGCGGAGCTGAAGCGCAAATTCGCCCATGTTCGCAAGCTCAAGATGCCGTACATCGTGGCCGAGAGCCCGAGCGGCCAGCTGCTCGGCTACGCGTACGTCTACCCGTGGAAAGAGAAGGCGGCATACCGCTACACGGTCGAGAATTCGATCTACCTGGGGCCGGCGTCGACAGGCAAAGGCCTCGGCAAAGTCCTCCTGGCTCAGCTCATCGACGAATCGAAGGCGGCGGGGATCAAGGAGATCATCGCTGTCATCGCAGACAAGGGCGCGGATGCGTCGATCCAGCTGCACAAGAATTTCGGGTTCAAACAGATCGGTCACATGGGCAAGGTCGGTTTCAAGTTCGACCGCTGGCTCGGCACGGTGCTCCTGCAGAAATCCCTCAAGTAAGTGCTGGTCGATACCCCGACTCAGTGCTTCGCGCCGCCCAGTTCGAGCAGCGCGACACCGCCCGCAACCAGTGCCATGCCGACGAGCTGCTGCCAGGTGAGCGTCTCGTGGAAGACGAGCCAGCTGATGATCGCGACGGCGACCACGCCGACCCCCGCCCAGATCGCATACGCGATCCCGAGCGGCACGGCTGCACGGAGCGTTTGCGAGAGTGCGACGAATGATGCAACGTACCCGACGCCCACGATGGCATACGCCCACCAGGTGCCGCGCGGCCCGCTCGCGAACTTGAGGAAGCTCGTCGCCACGACCTCTGTGACGATGGCAATGCCTAAATACAGGTAACCCATAGGTTGACTGGCCCGTTTTCTCTGCGGTCTCGAAAGGTTATTTCACTAAGGTTGAGGCATGCCCGCAGCACCACACGAACGCCCCGCCGTATCCACCGTCCTGCGCTCGTATTCCGCCTTCATCTCAGAAGACGCAGACGCCGTGTTCGACGCGCTCGTGCGCAGGGTGGCCAACGTGCCGTCCGGGGCATCCATGGTCCTCGTCGATCCGCGCGAGCGCAGGGTCGTCCTTCAGGGCGACTGGTGGTACCGCGGCGAATGGGTGGTCTCGCTCGACCCGGCCGGCGGCAGCGACGTCGATTACACGATCGTGAACGTCGCGCAACGGGCTCACTGGGCGGGCAAGTTCACTGCTCGCAGGACCCTGCGCGAGGCGCCCGACCAGTTCGAGAAGCTCGCAGCGCAACTGCGCGACGAACTGGAGTAGTCCGCCGCGCAGTTCGTTCGAGCTGATGGTTTCGAGGCACGGACGGTCAGCTCTTCGGCGTCGCCCGCCGAAGGACGAAGAAGCCGGCGATCGCCGCGATGGCGGCTGGCAGTAGCAGCCAGGCTGTCAGCCCGACGGAGCCGGTGGTTGCGAGCCACGTGCCGACGGCCGTCCAGTAGTGCCCGAGAGTGATGATCGCGATGCCACCGACGATGAGCAGCGCGAGGATCGCGAAGAACGCCGTGATACCGATCGCGCGCCAGCGCACGTAGACCGACGCGATCGCTGACCCGACGAACAGGAAGAACAGGAACAGGCACAGGTACATCACGAACCGCAGGCCCCACGATGCGTTCGTGAGGTAGGTCGGCGTGAACATGTGCCCACCTGCTCCCCACCCGTTGGTCGCCAGTTCGATGATCGACAACACCGTCAGCAGAACGCTGAACGCGATGGCGAGAATCGTGAACGAGAGCGCCGTACCGAGGTAGTAGTTGCGCCGTGTCACACCGAACCCGAGTGCGAACGGGAACGTGCGTGAGATGGCCTGGACCGCGACGACGAGCATGTAAATGAAGATGTAGAAGACGGCACCGGTGTACTGGAAGCCTTTCTCCGCATGCGCCACATCCGTTCCGGTCGGGAGCGATGCGAGGACGATGTACCAGATCGCCATGTTGAGGAGCAGGATCGCCCCGAGGATGATCGCGGGCAGGTAGAACATCGTCCATCGGTTCACGAACTGGAGTCGCGTGACCGCGAGGACGCGGTTCTGTGCTTTCGGACGGACGGCGCCGCGCGCCGTTGCGATGGTTGTCATGACTTCTGCCCTTCTTCCGATTCAGAGAGATTGGTGCTGCGGACGATGAGTTGCTGCAGCGATACCGGCGAGGTCTCGAGGCCCGCGGCCCGGGCTGCCGACCTCCCGGCCTCGTCGAGGTGCGAGACGGTCGCGGTGACGAGCCCGCCGATGGCCTCACGATGGATCACGTCGCGACCCGCGACGAACCCGTCGACAGCCGACTTTGCCCCCGCGACAATCGTCGCCGACCCTCGCAGGTCTTCCGACTCCTCATCGATGATGATGCGCCCGTCGTCGATCACGATCACGTGTTCGAGCAGGTTGCTGACCTCGTCGATGAGGTGAGTCGAGAGGATCACCGTGCGGGGATGCTCGGCGAAGTCCTCGAGGAGCCGGTCGTAGAACGTCTGCCGCGCGACGGCGTCGAGGCCGAGGTACGGCTCGTCGAAGAACGTCAGCGGAGCGCGGGATGCGAGACCGACGATGACTCCGACGGCCGAGAGCTGGCCGCGAGAGAGCTTCTTGATGCGCCGATTCATCGGCACCCTGAAGTCGGCGACGAGCCGATCGGCGAAATCCTGGTCCCAGTTCGGGAAGAACCACGGCGCACTGGCAAAGACGTGACGCGGTCGGAAATCCTCGGGGTAGGTCTGGCTCTCCTTGATGAAGCAGATGTTGCCGAGCACCTCTGCGTTCTCGACCGGCGACTGGCCGAACACGCGGATGCTGCCGCTGGACGCGAAAACCTGCGCAGTCAGGAGCGACATGATCGTCGTCTTGCCCGCGCCGTTGCGCCCGAGGAGGCCGTAGATGCGGTTCTCCTCGATGCGGAAGGATGCGTCATCCACTGCTGCGAACTTGCCGTATTTCTTGGTGAGGCCAGTGGCCTCGACGACGGTGGTCATACTGCCTGCTCCTTGTCTGGGTGTGCGCTCTGCTTCGCGCGATTGCGGTTGATCATGTCTTCGAGCTGGGGCCCGGTGATGCCGAGTTTTTCGGCCTCCGTGATCAGCGGCTGCACGTACTCGGCCTCGAACTGGTCGCGGCGCTTTGCCACGAGACGAGCACGCGACCCCGCTGCCACGAACATCCCGATGCCCCTCTTCTTGTAGAGAATCCCGTCGTCGACGAGCAGGTTGACTCCCTTGCCCGCTGTCGCCGGGTTGATGCGATAGAACGCGGCAAATTCGTTGGTCGATGGCACCTGGGTCTCCTCCAACAGCACGCCGGCGAGAATGTCGTTCTCGATTGCTTCCGCGATTTGCAGGAAGATCGGGCGCGACTCATCCACTGGGCCGCTCCCCAGGATGGGGAACCCTAGTTGGTTCGTTAGTCATGTAACTAACCAACCAGCCTTGGGAGCGGATGTCAAGACCGGATTCTGTGTCCGCCTCGCGGCTAGGCTGGCGAACGTGTCTGAACTCCACGATCTCTCGGCGCAGGAGCAGTGGTCGCAACTGCATCGCGGCGAGATCAGCCCCCTCGAACTCGTCACTCACTACCTCGATCGAACCGAACGGCTGAACCCCGAGCTTGGGGCGTTCACAACGCTCACCCGGGAGGCGGCGCTTCACCGTGCAGCCAGCCTCGCAGAGCTCGTCCCGAGGTCAGCGCCCCTGTGGGGGCTCCCGCTCGGCGACAAAGACCTCAACCGCCGGGCCGGGGTGCGAACCACCTTCGGCTCACGCCTGTTCGAGCACTTCGTGCCAGACGAGTCGGACGAGATCGTCGAAGTGCTCGATGCCGCTGGCGGCATCAGCCTCGGTAAGACGAACGCCCCGGAATTCGGGATGCCGAGCTACACGGAGTCGCTTGTCGCGCCTCCGGCGCGCAACCCCTGGAACCTCGACCTCGGCGCGGGCGGCAGCAGCGGGGGAGCGGCTGTCGCCGTTGCCGCGGGCCTCCTGCCGGTTGCGCCGGGATCCGACGGCGGGGGAAGCATCCGTATCCCCGCGGCCGCGACTGGCCTGGTCGGGCTGAAACCGGGGCGTGGGCTCGTGCCGTCAGGAAGCGGGCTCACGAGCCTCGCCGGGCTCGTGACGACGGGGCCGATCGCGCGAACGGTTGCCGACGCTGCAATGCTGCTCGACGCCATGATCGCCGGGTCGGACTACCCGTATTCCGTGCGGTCTCCCCAACCCGACGACGGGCCCCTCCTCGGCGCGGCGACGCGCGGGGAAGGACGCTACCAACTCGCGGTGATGACGACGTCGCCGTGGGACCTGGCGTACGACATCCGTGTATCGCCTGAGGCGCGCGCCGCGCTCGATTTCGCCATCGCGGAGCTGTCGGCAATCGGGCACGGTGTCGAGGAATTCGCCCTCGAACCCGACGACACCTATGCGCCGGCGTTCCGCACGGTCTGGCAGGCGGGCGCGGCTGGCATCCCGGCCGAAGGCGCGCAGCTAGACCTCCTCGAGCCGCTGACACGCTGGCTGGTCGAACGAGGACGGGAGCTTTCCGCGCGGGCGCTCGCCGAAGCGCTGGCGCAGCTGACCGCGTTCGAGCGGTCGATCATCCGCCAATTCGGGCCGTACGACGCTGTGCTGACGCCAGCTCTCGCGCAAACACCGCGCCCGATCGGCTGGTACTCGAGCGATGACCCGGAATTGAACTTCGCGCAACAGTGCCAGTACACGCCGTTCACATCGTTCGCGAATGTCACCGGGCTTCCGGCGATCGCGCTGCCGGTGGCAGCGACCGATGAGGGGATCCCCATGGGAGTGCAGCTGGTCGGACGCCCGGGCGGCGAGGCGACCCTGCTCGCGATCGGAGCCCAGCTGGAGCGCCGAATCGGCTGGCAGCACAGGCACCCACCGGCCTGGCACGCGTAAACCCGCTAGTTCTCCGGTGTCTCGAACACGTTATCGACGATCAGGTCGAGGAGCGGCGTCGAGGATGCGTAAAACCAGTAGCCGTCGATAAACAGGTAGTTGTCGGGGAAGTCCTTCGTGTCGGCGTTGGCGAACACCGTGCCGTGGTCTTTCGCCGTGCCGACATAGCCATTCTTCGTGAGCTGCGCCTGCTCGGTCGTTGCCTGGTCTG
>DASYEE010000094.1:0-26421 GCA_036499165.1 Galbitalea sp.
CGGCTGCGTTTCGGTAGATCGTCTGGCCGGTCGTCGTCTCACCGGTGAAGGAGATCAGCGGCACACCCGGGTGCTTCACCAGGGCATCGCCCGCCTCTTCGCCGAGTCCGTTCACCAGGTTGAAGACGCCGTCCGGGAGCCCGGCCTCACGGAAGATCGTCGCCCACAGGCTGGCTGATAACGGCGTGAATTCCGCCGGTTTCAGGACGACGGTGCAGCCGGATGCGAGAGCGGGCGCCAGCTTCCAGCTCTCGAGCATGAACGGCGTGTTCCACGGCGTGATGAGGCCGGCGACGCCGATCGGCTTGCGATTCACATAGTTCAACTGGACGCCTGGCACTTTGTATGTGTCGTCCGCCTGCGCGACGACCAGGTCGGCGAAGAACCGGAAGTTCTCCGCAGCGCGTCTGGCCTGCCCGAGTGCCTGCGTGATGGGGAGGCCGGTGTCGAAGGTCTCGAGTTCGGCGAGCCGGGCATCCTGTGCCTCTACGGCGTCGGCGATCCTGTTCAGGATTCGCGACCTCGCGCGCGGCGCCATCGTCGGCCACGGGCCGGCCCGAAATGCTCGTGTAGCCGCGTCGACCGCACGATCGATGTCTTCCTCTTGCCCGGCGGCGGCTGACACATACGGCTGGTTCGTCACCGGATCGAGCACATCGAAGGTCGCCCCCGCGATGCTGTCGACGAACTCCCCGTCGATGAAGTGCTGGATGCGCGTCGGCAGGTCTTCCGGAATGTAGTGCGTCATCGCTCAGGCCTCCTTCAACTGGTAGCCGTCGACCGGCGTGAGGTATCGCTCGCCCTCGGCCATCAGCATCCTGATCTTCTCGAGGCCAGGCGGGGTCGGCGTGATCAGCGGCGGTCGCACGTGACCGGATGCGATCAAACCGCGCTGCTCGAGCACCCATTTGCCGGGAGCCGGATTGGTTTCGACGAACAGCAGGTCGATGAGAGGGTGCAGCCCGTAGTGCAGCTCGCGGGCTCGCGTAAGGTCGCCGGCGACCCACGCCTCGTACAAGTCGGCATGCGCACGCGGTGCGATGTTGGATGTCGCGCTCAGGAACCCGACACCGCCAAGCGCGAGCAGCGGCAGGCACAACAGCTCGATGCCGCTCCACACGAGTAGCTCCCGCCCGCAGAGTTGCAGGACCCGGGAGAAGTGCTCGAAATCCTTCGTCGTCTCCTTGATGCCGACGAAGTTGTCGAAATCGCGGAACAGGCGGGCAACCGTCTCCGGCGCGATATCGACCGCGGTGCGACTCGGAACGTTATAGGCAACGATCGGCAGGTCGGGAAATTCGAGCGCAACCGTCTTGTACCAGACGTACAGCGCCTCCTGCGTCGGCCTCGCGTAGTAGGGCGTGATGATGAGGGCTGCGTCAATCCCGGCATCCCTGGCTCCCGCCGTGAGCTCGAGCGTTTCCTCGAGTTTCTCGGTGCCCGTCCCCGGCATCACCGGCACGCGGTCGCCGACCGCGTGAACGACGGTCGCGATGGCGGCGAGGCGCTCGGCGATGGTCTGCGAACTCGGCTCGCCCGTCGAGCCACCGATCGAGATGCCGTGAGACCCGTTGGCGATCTGCCAGTTGACGAGGTTCGCGAGGCTCGCATGATCAACCGCGCCGTCGGCTGTGAACGGCGTCATCAGCGGCGCGATCGAACCCACGATTGATGCCGGATCATTCCTGAACTTCATGACAGCTGCCTCTCGGAATTCTCGTGCTGGAGGAGCGCATCGAGCGTATTCAGTCGGTGGTCTCGTGCCGCGATCTCGATGTCGAGCGACGCCGCGCCTGCGGCAATCAGCTCAAGGATGCGCGCGTGTTCCTTCACGGATTCGTACGCGCGCCCCGGCACGAAGCTGAAGGTGGAGTCTCGGAGCACCTGCAGCCGGTTCCAGCCGCGATGCACCAGTTCGAGGATGTGCGGATTCGGGCAACGCTCGAAGAGTACGGCGTGGAAGTCGAGGTTGAGCTGGGTGAAGCGGTGAGGAACGAAGTCGTCGAGGCAGGAGATCATCTCGTCGTTGATCGCGAGTGCCCGCGCGAGGTCGTCCATCGTCATGAGCGGTGCCGACATCGCGGTCGCTGCCCCCTCGACGAGCGCGAGCGTCTCCATCGTGTAGCGATATTCCGTGGTCTCGAGCATGGCGACCTGGGCCCCGACGTTGCGCTCGAAGGTCACAAGCCCCTCGGCTTCGAGCAGCCGAATGGCCTCGCGAACCGGCACGACGCTCACATCGAGCTCCGTCGCGATCTGACCGAGCACCAGCCGAAATCCCGGGGTGTAGCTGCCGTCCGCGATTCTGGACTTGACGAACTGGTACGCGATTCGCGCCTTGCTGTGTTGGCCGCTTGCCACGACGGGTCGCGACGTCCGCGCCGCTTCGACCCCGGTCATCCGCGCCACTGCCCGTACTCAGCCGTCCACTCCGCGTTCATCGGGTAGAGGCCGTTGACGGCCTCGCCCGCTGCGACCTTTTCCGCGATGAATTTCTCTGCCCTCTCCTGCTCGATCGCGGCGTCGACGAGCTCTTCGATCAGTTGCGGCGGGACGACGATCAGACCGTCAGCGTCGCCGACGATGACATCCCCTGGCTGTACGGCCGTCCCGCCGCACGCGATCGTGACATCCACCTCCCACGGAACGTGCCGTCGACCGAGCACCGCGGGGTGGGCGCCGCCGTGATAGGTCGGGATGTCGAGGACCGCAATCGCCGCAAGGTCGCGCACCGCGCCGTCCGTGACGATGCCGGCAGCCCCGAGCACCTGCGCGCGAAGGGCGAGGATGTCCCCGACGGTTCCCGTGGTCGTGTCGCCGCGGGCTTCCATTACGAGCACATCCCCCGCACCCAGCCCGTCGAATGCACGCTTCTGCGCGTTATGCCCGCCGCCGAACTGCTCGAACAGGTCTTCCCTGTTTGGGATGTACCGGAGCGTGCGCGCAAGCCCGACCATTCGAGTCGCGGGCCGAGTTGAGACGAGGCCGTCGATCGAGACGTTGTTCAGCCCGCGCCGGCGCAACTGCGAGCTGAGGGTCGCGGTGCTGACGCTGTTGATCCGAGCGACGAGGTCGTCGGTCAGGACGCTGGCAGGCGCGGCCGGCGCGGCCGAACCCGCCGGAGCGGCCGAACCCGCGGGAGCCGCAAGGTTGAAGGCCTCCCCGCGCTGGAGATCGTCGACGACGGGCCGTGCGCCGTAATCGGCGAGTTCGAGGGTCCCGGCAGCGACCGGCGTCACGAGTCTGCCGGTCGAAACCGGTGCGGGCGAGTCATCCCCACCGGCTCGGACGGTGTCGACTTCGACCTCCACGACGTCGCCAGGCACGACGACGGTGGAGCCAGCCGGCGTTCCGGTCAGGATCAGGTCGCCCGGTTCCAGCGTGATCAGCTGCGAGAGGTCTGCAACCAGCCTGCCGAAGGAGAACAGCAAATCGGCCGTCGTGTCCTCCTGCACCAGCTCGCCGTTCACCCAGGTGCGGACCCGGAGGCCGGCCGGATCGATCGCCGCGGCATCGAGAACGGCCGGGCCGACGGGCGTGAAACCGTCTCCGCCCTTCGACCGGAGGTTGGAGCCCTTGTCGGCGTAGCGGAGGTCGTAGACGCCGAAGTCGTTGGCTGCAGTCACGCCCGACACCGACGCCCAACCCTCTTCCGGCGAGACGCCGCGAGTGACTCGCCCGATGACGAGCGCAATCTCACCCTCGAAGGCCAACAGCTCGCATCCGGCGGGGCGCACGATCGGCGTCCCCGATTCGCTCAGCGAGGTCGAGGGCTTCAGGAAGTAGCCGGGCTGCGACGGGGTGCGGCCGCGCTGGGCGGCCCGCGATGGGTAGTTGAGATGGACGGCGACGATCTTGCCCGGCCTTGGAATCACAACCCGCTCCTTCATTGGATGCTATTTTCGGATCATATACGATCTTGTTGTCGTACCCGCAAGGAAGCGAGGATGCCCGTGCAGTTCCATCACCATGGCTACGTGTCTGGCGACCCGCGCATCCTTCCCGCCAGCGGCACCGGTGTGGATCGACCGGCCGAGATCCCTGACGAGGTTGACGTCCTCATCGTCGGGACGGGACCGGCCGGGATGATCACGGCGGCTCAGCTCTCGCAGTTCCCTGGAGTAACAACCCGCATCGTGGATCGCCGCGGCGGGAGGCTCGAGATCGGCCAGGCCGATGGAATCCAGGCCCGCAGCGTCGAGACTTTCCAGGCGTTCGGTTTCGCGGATCGGATTGCCGCGGAGGCGTACCGGATCACCGAGATGGCGTTCTGGAAGCCAGACCCGAGCGACCCCTCGCGCATCGTCCGAGCGGCGAGGACCGTGGATGACCCCACCGGCATCAGCGAGTTCCCGCACCTTCTCGTCAACCAGGCCAGGGTGCTCGACTACTTCGCCGAGGTGATGGCATACTCGCCGACCCGGATGACCCCGGACTATGGTCTCGAGTTCGATTCCCTCGAGATCGCCGACGGTGGCACGCATCCCGTCACCGTCACGCTCCGGCACACGACGGGCGAGCGCGCGGGCCAGAGCCGCGTCATCCACGCAAAATACATGGTCGGGGCGGACGGTGCCCGCAGCAGGGTGCGTGATTCGATCGGCCGCGAACTCGCGGGCGACCAGGCCAATCACGCGTGGGGCGTCATCGACGTGCTCGCTGTGACCGACTTTCCGGATATCCGCACCAAGTGCGCGATCCAGTCCGGCGGCGGCGGCAACATCCTCTTGATCCCGCGCGAGGGGGGCTACCTGTTCCGGATGTATGTCGACCTCGGCGAAGTCGCGGAGGACGACAACGGCGCAGTGCGCGCGACGTCGGTGGACGAGATCGTCGCGAAGGCCAACGAGATCATGCATCCGTACACGCTCGAGGTGAAGAGCGTCGCGTGGCACAGCGTCTACGAGGTCGGCCACCGCATCGCCGACCGCTTCGACAACGTCGCCGCCGACGAGGTCGGCTCTCGCACGCCCCGCGTCTTCATCGCCGGCGACGCCTGCCACACCCACAGCGCGAAGGCCGGCCAGGGCATGAACGTGTCGATGCAGGATGGCTTCAACCTCGGCTGGAAGCTGGGGTCTGTGATCGAGGGCCGCAGCCCAGAGTCGCTCCTCGACACGTACTCGGCCGAGCGACAGGTGATCGCGCAAGATCTCATCGACTTCGACCGGCAGTGGTCGACGCTCATGGCGACGCGGCCAGAGGACCTCGGCGATCCATCAGAGCTCGAAGATTTTTATGTGCGGACCGCGGAGTTTCCCGCCGGCTTCATGACCAAATACGAGCCGTCGATGCTGATCGGCGACGGCGCCCACCAACAACTCGCGACTGGATTCGTCATCGGCAAGCGCTTCAAGTCGGCGATCGTCGTGCGCGTCTGCGATGCGAACCCGGTCCACCTGGGGCACGAGGCCAGGGCCGACGGCCGCTGGCGCATCTACGTTTTCGCGGACGCGGGCGCCCCCGGCGGTTCTTCGCCAACGTCGCGTTTCGCCGAGTGGCTCGCGGCCGCGCCGGACTCCCCCATCGTCGCGTTCACGCCGGAGGGCGAGGATTCCGACGCGTGGTTCGATGTGCGCGTGATCTACCAGCAGCAGCACGATGCGCTCGAGATCGGGATGGTTCCGCGCGCCTTCATGCCTGTGAAGCAGCCGTTCGGCCTGACCGACTACAACAACGTGTATGCCCTCGACCGAGCGCAGGACGTCTTCGATCTGCGCGGCATCGATCGCGCCGGCGCCGTCGTCATCGTGCGGCCAGACCAGTACGTCGCGACCGTTCTGCCGCTCGACGCGACCGGCGAGCTGGCGACTTTCTTTGCGGGCATCATAACGCCGCGGGGTCGCTAGCGCGGGCTGGCCGAGCTGCGGCGCACGATGAGCTCTGGCTCGACGACGACGTGCTGCGCAGCGCGCTCTCCGCCCTCGACCTTGCCCACCAGGAGTTCGATCGCGCGGCGACCGACCTCTCGGAAGTCTTGCCGAACAGTCGTCAGCGGCGGGTTGTAGTAGGGGGCATCCGCTCCATCGTCGAAGCCGACGACGCTCACGTCACCGGGCACCGCGAGGCCGCGCTCGCTGAACGCGAGCAGCAGGCCGAGCGCCATCTGGTCGTTGCCGGCGAAGACCGCCGTCATGTCGGTCATCCGCGACAGCAGCAGACCGGCCTCGTAGCCCGACTGCGCAGTCCAGTCGCCGGGCAGGGACATCGGCACCTCGGCGCCGGCAGCCTCGAGCGCCGCGCGCCAACCGGTGAGCCGATCCTGGGTCTGCATCCACTCGGCTGGCCCGCCGACGTGGAAGACCGTCTTGTGACCGAGCGTGAGAAGGTGTTCGGTCGCCACACGCGCCCCGGCGGCCTGATCGATGCCAACCGACGAGACGGTGCTCGTCGAGCTACCCTCAATCGCGACGACCGGCAAGGATGACGGCAGGGCAGACAGGGCGTCGCTTGCGGCCTCGATCGGGGCAATGATGAGGAGACCGGCGATCGACTGCTCGGCGAGGCGCCCCACCGCGGCCTGGATCGAGCCGCGGTCGATCGAATCGAGCGCTCCGATGCCGACGAAGTATCCGAGCTCACGAGCGCTGTGCTCAATGCCGTAGAGCGAGGTCAGGCCGTCGCTGTCCGCGATATCGAGCACCAGCACACCGAGTGTTCGGGAGCGGCCGGTCTTCAGCGTGCGCGCAGCATTGCTCGGGCGGTAGTCGAGTTTCTCCACGGCATCCAGCACTGCGAGGCGCGTCTCCGGACGCACGCTCGGGTGACCGTTCAGCACGCGGGAGACGGTCTGGTACGAGACGTTGGCGACTGCCGCGACATCGATGATCGACGGTGGGCGCGTTGCCTTGCCTCCCGGGGCCGCATCGGTCTGGGCACCGTCTCGCTCGTGTTGGTTAGCCATTCGCCGTCACATCCACTGATCGTAGCCAGTGCGGGATCACCGCACCCCTGAATCCTATCTGTGAACGTTTCGCTGCGTGACACATTGCAAGTACTCGTGCGAAACCCGCATTGTTTCCAGTAGATTACCGAATTAAACGCTTCTGTCTGCCTAGACGGTTTCGGGGTCGATGTGTATCGTGTGAACGTACACATTGGATCCACTGCAACCGGGCGCCACTCGACGCCCCTCGACGATGAGTAGGCGGGAACCCGAAATGCGCGCTAAGACCTATTGGAGTTTGTTCGCAGCGGCGATTGCCGTGATCGGCGTGGTTGCCGGCCCAGCCGCCGCGAGCGGCGCCGCTCAGCCCGCCGCCCATGTGACCTTCACGGACACGCAGGCGTCGAGCACGAAGGCGTCGTACCCGAAGCCGACCGCGACCGCGAAGGCCGACGCGGCTCCCCCGATGGGCTGGAACAGCTACAACGCGTACGCCTGCGACAACGGCGCTGAGAACATGGAGGCGGTGGCGAAGTTCATCCACACCTCCGGCCTCGAGGCCGACGGATACCGCTATGTCAACACCGACGGCTGTTACGACGATCTCGAGAGCCTTGGCAGCCCGAACACTTACGGCATCACGGCACCGACGGCGCAAGACCCTGAGACGTGCGGCGCGATCAACGGCCGCCTGCCCGACGGCGAGCTCTTCGCGAATGCATACGACTTCCCGCCGAGCGCTCCATGCGCCAACGACGGCCTTGCGCTCGTCGGCGACGACCTGCACTCGCTCGGCCTGAAACTCGGCGTGTACCTCGACGCGAGCAACAACTGGAACTGCGAAGAGATTCCGG
Organism: Galbitalea sp.; assembly: GCA_036499165.1. Taxonomy (GTDB): domain Bacteria; phylum Actinomycetota; class Actinomycetes; order Actinomycetales; family Microbacteriaceae; genus Galbitalea. The sequence goes on from DASYEE010000094.1 coordinate 7,741, forward strand.
GCAGCTACGGCTTCGATGCAACCGATGCGAACACCCTCGCGGCCGACGGTGCCGACTACGTGAAGATCGACTGGGGATGCGGTGACACCCTGGTTCCGCCGGCCAGCAGCGCTCCGGCCGGCTACACCGGAGTGGATGCCGCGCCAGGCAACCAGGGATTCGGCGGACCGACGTTCGCGACGAACCCGGCCTACGACACCGACCAGCAGACGACCCAGACGAAGTACTACACGGCCCTGATCAAGGCGATCCGCACCGAAAAGCGTCCGATCACGGTAAGCGTGGCGGGGGCGGGCACCCTGAACTCCCAGGTGTGGGCGCTCCCCGAGGCCGATCTCGTGCGCCCAACCGGCGACGCCAACGCGAACTTCACGGCGACCGGACGCAAGGCGGCAGGAAGCATCGTCGGGATCGTCAACTCCGACGCGCAGACCTACGACGCCCTGACCGGCCCGGGGCATTGGATCGACCCCGACGCGATGGAGGTCGGCAACGGTGCCATCACCCCGGCGGAGGACCGCTCTGAGATGTCGATGTTCTCGGAGATGGCTGACCCGCTCCTGATGTCGACGAACCTGTGTGCCGCGGCCTGCGGGCCCGACACGACGCCCGCGACGAAGGCCCAGCTGGCGCTCGCGGTGTCGGTGTTCGGCAACAAGAATGTGATCGCGATCGACCAGGACTCGCTCGGATCACCCGCGCACATCGTCGGAAGTTTCGACGGCACGCACCTCACCATGGCAAAGCCGCTCGCGAATGGCGATGTGGCCGTCACGCTGTTCAACGAGAGCACGACGGATGCCGCGACCATGGCAACGACCGTGCAGGCCCTCGGGCTTCCTGCCGCATCCAAGTACCAGGTCGAAGACCTGTGGACCGGCGCGAAGCAGACATCGACGACCGGGGCGATCAGCGCAAGCGTTGCCCCGACCGAGACAGTCATGTACCGCATCTCGCCGATTCGGAATGGGCATGCGGCGCAGATGACGGTGACGCACGCCAAGTCGACGTCCGCAGCTACGCCGACCGCTTCGTCGAAGAAGCCTGCAACGACATCCATCCCTGCGAATCTCGTGTCGGTCTCCTGCACCTGGATCTCGCTCTGCACCGGAGTCGACAACTTCGGCGCCGAGGTGACGTTCAACCCGAACGACCCGCGGGATGCGACGACGGTCGAGATCGCCCCAGGGCGCTCTCTCGTGTCGGTGTCGTGTTCGTCGGCCACCGGCCAATGCACAGCGCTCGACCGCACTGGTGACGCTTACACGTTCTCGACGACCAACGGATCGCGAGTGGGGCTGAGGCATTACAGCATCGACCGCGGGGGTGAGCCAACGGCGCTAGCCTGCATCGGCGGCATGCAGTGCACCGTCGTGGACGGCAAGGGCGCGGAGATCACCTTCAGCCCGGTCACGGGAAAAATCAACCACGCCGGTGTCCGCTCGGTCGATCCGTACACGTATCTCGCATCCGTGGCTTGCCCGTCTGCGACCCAGTGCACGGCGGGCGGTGGCGGAGGCAACAACGGTGATACCGAGGTGAGCTTCAACCCGGTCACGGGTGCGGTTGGTGCTGCTGGTGTGCTCTCGCTGGACGCGGCAACCGTCAACGGCGTCTCATCCGTTGCCTGCCCGTCGCTGACCGAGTGCGTCGTCGTTGACGGCAGCGGCAACGAGATCACGTTCGATCCGTCGACCGGAACTCCGACCGCCGCGAGCCCTGCACCCCTCGAGGGCGCTGACCTGCCTGGCGGCCTCGGCGTCATGACCTCGGTCTCGTGCGACCTGACGGCGCGCTGCACCGCTGTCGACGACAGCGGCATCGCGGTGGTTTTCGACCCGACAACGGGGGCGGTCACCGGAGCAGGCCTGCGCACGCTCGACGCCAACGGGTCCGGCCTCCAGTCGCTCACCTGCTCGAAGGGGCGCTGCGTCGCCGTCGATCTCGGCGGCCGAGCACTTTCGTTCGGCGAGACATCCCCCTCGGTGACCGTCGGCCCGACTCTCGTCTCGCCGGCCGTCCGCTGGACGCCGCGATTCGCGGTGTAGCGCCGTCGTTCTTCCACACCATCTCGCCCACATTCCACCCAGAAGGTAAGGTCGCACGCAATGCGCAAGGCTAAGAAATTCCTGCTCCCGATCGTCGCGGCGATTTCCCTCGTCGCCCTGGCAGCGTGCACCAGTTCTGGCTCGACCCCGAGTGGGGGCAGCACCTCGAATGCCGGCGCTGCTCACGCCGGGGGCACGTTGCACCTCGTGGCGGCGTCGGCGGGAGGCACGCTCGATCCGCAGGTGAACTACACGCTGCAGTACTGGCAGCTTTACCAGGGCGCATACGACGGACTGGTCACCTATGCCCGGGTTGGCGGCTCGCACTCTGAGGACATCGTGCCGGATCTCGCGACCGCGCTGCCCAAGGTTTCATCGGATGGCAAGACGTACACGTTCACGCTGCGGAAGGGCATCAAGTTCTCGAGCGGCAAGACCGTCACCACCGCGGACGTCGTCGCGTCATTCCAACGGCTGTTCAAGGTGTCGAGCCCGAACGCCGGCTCCTGGTACAACGTGATCGTCGGGGCGGATGCGTGTCTGAAGACCCCGGGATCTTGCACCCTTGACGGCGGCGTCGTCGCTGATGCTGGCACCAACCAGATCACGTTCAACCTCACCCAGCCCGATCCGGAATTCGAGGCACAGCTGGCAATGCCGTTTGCGTCGATCATCCCGGCCGGCACCGCTGCGAAGGATCTCGGAACATCGCCGATCCCCACCACCGGCCCGTACTACTTCGCGAGCTACGCGCCAACCAAGGCGCTCGTGATGAAGCGCAACACGTACTTCAAGTCATGGTCGGCCGACGCCGCACCGGTTGGCTACCCTGACGAGATCGATGAGACGTTCGGCCTGACGGCTGAGGCGGAGGTCACGGCCGTCGAGAACGGCCAGGCCGACTGGATGTACGACACCCCGCCATCCGACCGCCTGGTCGAGATCTCCAACAAGTACAGCTCACAGGCGCACGTCAATCCGCTCACCGCGATGTGGTACCTGGCACTCAACACGAACATCGCGCCGTTCAATAACCAGGACGCCCGGCAGGCGATCAACTGGGCCGTCGACCGCTCGTCGATCGTCAAGCTCTACGGCGGCACCTCCCTTGCCCAGCCCGCGTGTACGATCCTGCCGCCGAACTTCCCCGGGCATGTCAACACCTGCGCATATACGAAGGGCGGAGGCTCGACCTGGAAGGCCCCGGACCTCACGAAGGCCAAGGCCCTGGTTGCGGCATCCGGCACGGCGGGCCAGTCCATCGGCGTTGTCGTTCAAAACGACAGCGTCAATGAGGGAATCGGCCTGTACATGGTGAGCCTCCTGAACCAGCTCGGGTACAAGGCGACGCTGAAGCCCCTCTCCGACAACATCCAGTACAACTACATCCAGAACACGGGCAACCACGTGCAGCTGAGCCTGACGCAGTGGTACCAGGACTACCCGGCCGCGTCCGACTTCCTGCAGGTGCTGCTGTCGTGTGCGTCGTTCCATAAGGGCAGCGACAGTTCGATCAACATCGCCGGATACTGCAACAAAGACCTGGATGCCCAGATGACCGCCGCTGACACGCAGGGCGTCACAGACCAGAAGGCCGCGAACACCGCCTGGGGTTCGATCGACAAGGCGTACATGGCCGAGTCGCCGCTCGTGCCGCTGTTTACGCCGAAACTCGTCGACTTCACGTCGTCGAAGGTCAAGAACTACCAATTCAGCGCTCAGTACTACATGCTGGTCGACCAGGTTTGGCTGAAGTGAGCCAGGCGGTTTCGGAGGACTCCCCAGCCCCTGCTCCCCGGTCGATCGGACCGTGGCGCGCGGGACTGGGGCAGCTCCTCCGGAATCCCGTCGCCGTCACATCTTTCGTTGTCCTTCTGCTTATTGTCGTCGTGTGCCTCGCCGCGCCGATCTATGCCGGTGACATCGCACATACCAATGCGTTCCAGTCCAGCGTGACCGCGACGACGCTGATCGATGGTCACCGGATTGCGGTGCTGCAGCAGAACAAGTCGGGCCTCGGTCTCGGCGTCGTTCCGATCGGCCCGACCTGGAACTTCGGCGGATACTTCCTCGGTGCAGACAGCCAGGGGCGCGATGTCTTCGCCCGACTCCTCTACGGCGGCCGAACCACGCTCCTCATCGGATTCGTCTCCGCCGTGGCCTGCTGCGTTCTCGGGGCGATCGTAGGCCTGATCGCGGGGTACTTCGGCGGAGTGGTCGACTGGATCCTCTCGCGACTGCTCGACCTGATCTGGGCGTTCCCGGTCTACCTGCTGGCGATCTCGCTCTCGGTCGTGCTTCTGACCAATGGGCTGCGAATCGGCCCGATCGATATCGAACCGGACAACCTGCTGCTGCCGATCATGATCATCACGCTCATCTACGTGCCGTACGTCGCCCGCCCGCTGCGCGGCCAGGTGCTCTCGCTCAAGGGGCGCGAGTTCATCAAGGCGTCGATCGGTCTCGGCGCCGGCGACTGGCGGATCCTCCGTCGAGAGGTGCTGCGCAACATCCTGCCGACGGTCATCGTGTTCATCCCGCTGATGACGGCGCTCAACATGCTCACGGAGTCGGCGCTGTCGTTCCTCTCCATCGGGGTGCAACCACCGAACGCGAGCTGGGGAACGATCATCAACGACGGCCTCGACCTGCTGTACACCCGACCGGCCGTCGCGCTTGCGCCCGGCATCATGCTCGTCATCACGGCCGTCGCGTTCAACCTGCTCGGCGACTCCGTCCGGGATGCGCTCGACCCGAAGGCGAAGCTGCGGGGGTCGATTTGATCCTGTTCATCGGCAAGCGCCTCGGCTCAGCCATCCTCGTCATGTTCGCCATCAGTGTGATGGTGTTCCTCATCTTCTTCGCAACCCCTGGAGTCGACCCGGCTGCCCGCATCGCCGGTCGCGGCGCGTCTCCCGAGGTACTCGCCCAGGTGCAGAAGACCTTCGGTTTCGACCAGCCACTGCCCGTGCGCTACGGCCTCATGATGGACCACCTGTTCATCAAGCAGGATCTGACGTCGTACGTGAACGTCGGCGAAAAGGTCGTGCCGCAGATCGTCCAGGCGACGCCCGTGACGCTGTCGCTGGTGCTCGGTGCAGCCGTGATCTGGATCGTGCTCGGGCTGGGCGGCGGGCTCCTCGCCACCCGGTTCCGCGGCACGTTCGTTGACCCGCTCATCATGATCGTCGGCATTGCTGCAGTGTCGATGCCGGCCTACTGGGTAGGCGAGGTGGTCAACCTCATCACCCAGGACAAGCTGCATTCGACCGTGTTCTCGTGGGTGCCGTCTCTCGGCTATGCGCCGATCTCCGATCCGGTGCAGTGGGCTGCGCACCTCGTCTTCCCGTGGCTGACGCTCGCCCTGCTCTACGGCGGGATCTATGCGCGGGTGCTCCGCGCCGAGCTCGTGACCGCCATGTCTGAGGACTACGTGCGCACCGGACGAGCCAAGGGCCTGTCTGAGCGGCGGATCCTTTGGCGGCACGCCCTTCGCGGTTCCCTTTCGCCCGTCGTCTCGCTCTTCGGGCTCGACTTCGGGTCGCTGGTCGGCGGATCGGCGCTCCTCACCGAGGTGGTGTTCGGGCTGCCCGGCATCGGCAAGCTCACCTGGGACTCGCTGCAGAACCTCGACCTGCCCGTCATCATGGCGTGCGTGCTCTACTCCGCGTTCTTTGTGGTTGCAGCAAACGCCGTGGTCGACCTGCTCTACGCCGTCATCGACCCGAGAGTGCGCCATGCCTGAACCACAGATCGAAGAGACCAGCGCGGCCCTGCTCGAGGTGGATGACCTGCGCGTCTCATTCCGCACGCGGCAGGGTGCCGTCGGCGCGGTCAACGGGCTCTCGTTCAGCGTGGGAAAGGGCGAGGTGCTCGGCGTCGTCGGCGAATCCGGTTCGGGCAAGAGCATGGCGATGTACTCGATGATGGGGCTGCTCGCGGACCCCAATGTCACGGTGACGGGCTCCGCGCGCTTCCGCGGCCAGGAGCTCATCGGCATGCCGCCGAAGCGCCTCAACAGGCTGCGCGGCAACGACATCGCGATGATCTTCCAGGATCCGATGACAGCACTGACGCCCGTCTACACGGTCGGTTGGCAGATCGTAGAACAGATTCGCACCCACACCGACCTCAGCCGAGAGGATGCGTGGGCTCGCGCGGTCGAGCTGCTCGACGAGGTGGGCATCCCCGATCCACAGCGTCGCGCCCGGTCGTACCCGCACGAATTCTCGGGCGGCATGCGGCAACGCGTCATGATCGCGATGTCGCTGGCCTGCAATCCGGCTCTGCTGATCGCGGATGAACCCACGACTGCGCTCGACGTCACTACGCAGCGGCAGATTCTCGAGCTGATTCGCAAGCTGCAGGCGCGGTACGGATCATCCGTGATCCTCATTACCCACGACATGGGAGTGATCTCGGAAATCGCCGACCGGGTGATCGTCATGTACGCGGGTCGGGCCATCGAAGAGGGCGACAGGTCTGAGGTGGTGCGTCGGCCGCGACATCCGTATACCTGGGGCCTCCTCGGCGCGATCCCGCGACCGGAGCGGCGGAAGCTGCCGCTCGCGACCATCCCGGGTCTGCCGCCAAAGCCCACCGTGACGACGGTCGGTTGCGCATTCGCGCCGCGCTGCCCGTTCGTGATGGACAAGTGCCGCACGATCCTGCCGCCGCTCGAGGCGAGCGGCGCAGACATCGATCATCTCGACGCGTGCCTGCTTCCGGGCGGGGCCGAACGCGAAGCGATTCGGAAGGAAGTCCTGTGACTGAGGCAGCAAGCGAGGTGATCCTCCGCGCGGACGGCGTGGTGAAGCAGTTTGCCCAGCGTGGTGCCGGTCGAGCCACGATCAAGGCCGTCGACGGAGTGAGTCTTGAGGTGCGAAAGGGCGAGACGCTCGGCGTCGTCGGTGAATCGGGGTGCGGAAAGTCGACGTTCGGCCAGTGCATCACCCGCCTGGTCGACCTGACCGCGGGCACGGTCGAGTTCGAGGGAACAGACATCTCGAAACTGTCCCGGCGCGAGATGCGGCCGATCCGGCGACGGATGCAGATGGTCTTCCAGGATCCATACTCCTCGCTGAACCCGCGCATGCGCGTCGGCGACATCGTGGCCGAGCCGCTCCGCATCCATAAGGTCGGAGGCGACCGCGCAATCCGGCGCCAGGTCGGTGACCTGCTCGACCGGGTCGGGTTCGACCCGTCCATGGCCGGCCGCTACCCACATGAATTTTCGGGTGGTCAGCGCCAGCGAATCGGCATCGCGCGTGCGCTCGCGCTCAATCCGAGCGTGCTCGTCGCCGACGAACCGGTCTCCGCACTGGATGTCTCGGTGCAGGCCCAGGTCCTCAATCTGCTCGCAGACCTCCAGTCCGAATTCGGACTCACCTACGTGTTCATCGCCCACGACCTCGGCGTCGTCGAACATGTGTCGGACCGCGTCGCCGTCATGTACCTCGGCGAGATCGTTGAGCTGGCGGATGCTGAGGAACTGTACCTGGCGCCCGCTCATCACTACACGGCCGCGCTGCTGTCTGCCATCCCGCAACTCGAGGGCGACGAACTGCCGCTGCGCGAACAGATCGTGCTGACCGGCGACGTGCCGAGCCCTGCCGACAAGCCGTCAGGATGCGCGTTCCACCCCCGCTGCCCCGCCGCCACGGAGATTTGCCGAGTGGAACGGCCGACCTTGCGCTCCGTCGGCGAGCGCGAGATCGGCGGGCGCCAGGTTGCCTGCCATCACCCGATTGCGCTACCCATGCCAGCAGTGCGGAAACAGTAGGCGAACCGTGCCATACATCACGCTGTCGGGGCTTCCGACCTATCACGAGGTAACCGGAACCGGGCCGCCGCTGGTGCTCCTGCACGGCGGATTCTGCTCGATCGAAACTCTCCGGCCGCAGATCGAGGCCCTGTCTGACTCGTACCGGGTCTATGCGCCGGAGCGACCCGGCCAGGGTCGCACACCAGACCGAGATGGACCGATCACGTTCGACCTGATCGTCGCAGACACGCTCGCGTACCTCGATGCGATGTGTCTCGGCAGCGCGCACATCCTGGGCTTCAGCGATGGCGCGATCGCGGGACTGCTGCTCGCCAAGGATCACCCTGGCCGCGTGCGGTCACTCGTCGCGATCGGCGCGAATCTGGACCCGGCCGGGCTGACCGACGACCAGCCTGCCGACATGGGCAAGCCGGGCGAACAGGCGCGAGGCGCGGGGATGTCGATGATCGACTCGCAGATCCGCGCAGACTACGAGCGGCTCAGTCCCGATGGCACCGACCACGCGGAGGTCGTGCTCGAAAAGCTCGCGCGACTTTGGCGTGAGGAGCCGCAGATCACGCCCGCGAGCCTCGCGGCCATTGCCGCGCCGACCCTGGTGATGGCAGGCGACCACGACTCGATCCGCATCGAGCACACGGTTGGCATCGCGGGCGCTGTACTCGGCGCGCAGCTCTGCATCGTCCCAGGCGCGAGTCACATGGTGATGATGGAGCGCCCGGGGCTGGTCAACCAGATCGTCAGGGAGTTTCTCGACGCGGCATCCTGAGGGTCGTACTAGACGAGGCCGCCGGCGAGCGATCCATCGTCACCATCGCCGTCGCCTGACGCGATGGCATCCTCGATCACGCGGATGTCGTCGCGGTCGAAATACTTCTTGAGATTGCGAGTCGGGTTCTTCTGTTTCGACCGGCGAAGTGCGCGGTACTCGGCGAGCTGTGCAACGACGAACGCGACCGTTGCCGCCTCGAGGTCGGACTCGCTGGAGTCGAGCGGGAGGTGAGTTGCGACCCTCCCCTGCTGGCTGCCGCAGCGATAGAGCACTTCTGCGGTCTCGTCGCCGCCCGCGCGATTTCGCTGCGGCATGATCCAGATCCTGTTGCTCAGCACGTGGTCACCGGGCTGCCGTCACGACTTTCAGCGCCGCCAGCGACTCCGTGATGATGTCGGGGAAGCTGCGTGTATTCGTCGGGTCGATCCACTGCTGGAACCCGACGTGGAAGACCGCGATACCCGACTGCGCTGCCAGGCTCGCGGCAGGTTCGGCTACCCCACGCTGTCGCAGCGTTGCGGCGATCGCCGTTGCGACGCCCGCCAGCTTGATCAGCTCGCGCTCCTGCAGCCCGGGATTCGCGTCGATCACGCGCTGCCGCTTGCGCGACCACGGCAGCCTCGGCTCGAACTGCGCCGCGACAGAATCCAGCGCAAGGCCGACGGCTTCGAGTGGAGTCGCATCCTCGGGGGACGCGGCCACCACGCTCACGAACATGTCCTGGAACTCGTTCTGCGTTGGGAAGATCACCTCGCGCTTGTCGGCGAAATGCCGGAAGAACGTGCGCTCTGTCAGCCCGGCACGTTCGGCGATCTCCGCGACGGTGGTCTCATCGAAACCGCGCTCGACGTAGAGCTCGAGTGCTGCCTGCGCGAGGCGCCCACGCGAATCCGGCTCCCATCGTCCCATGTTCCGATCGTACAGGATGACAGTGACTGACATCAGGTGTAGCGTTGATGACAGTTACTGACATCACCATCTTTTCGCACACGGCGGCCAAGTGTGGATGTCGCGAAAGGCTCATCATGCGCGTATTCGTCACCGGAGCATCCGGCTGGATCGGCTCGGCCGTCATCGCCGAGCTCATCGAGGCCGGCCACGAGGTCGTCGGGCTCGCCCGGAATGACCAGTCGGCCGCAGCCATCGCCGCCGCGGGAGGGCAGGTGCAGCGCGGCGACATCACAGACCTCGACAGCCTGAGGGCGGGTGCCGATGGTGCGGACGGCATCATCCACACTGCATACATTCACGACTTCTCGGCGATGGAAAACGCCGCAGCCGTGGACTTCGCCGCGGTCAACCTGTTCGGCGACCTGCTCGAGGGCACCGGCAAGCCCCTCGTGATCGCGTCGGGGATCCTCGGGGCTGTCTCGGTCGAGACGGATCGGATCGACCCCGAAAAGTTCTGGTCACCGCGGGGCCTCACCGAGGCCACCGAGCTCGCCTTCGCCGAACGCGGCATCCGTTCGTCTGTCGTGAGACTCGCTCCGACCGTGCACGGCGAGGGCGACCATGGGTTCATCGCGGTGCTGGCTGGAATCGACCGCGAGAAGGGGACTGCCGGCTACGTCGGCGACGGAACCACCCGCTGGCCAGCCGTGCACCGCCTGGATGCCGCCCACCTGTTCCGCATTGGACTCGAGGATGCACCGGCAGGCACCGTGCTGCATGCGATCGGCGAGGAGGGCGTTCGGATGCTCGACATCGCCGAGGCCATCGGTCGCCAGCTCGACATCCCGTTGCAGAGCGTCGCCGCGGCCGATGCGCCCGAGCATTTTGGCTGGCTTGGAGCGTTCCTGGCCATGGACAGCACCGCGACCAGCGCGATCACGCAGCAGAAGTTCGGCTGGAAGCCCGCCCACCCGACCCTCCTCGAAGACCTGCAAGCCGGCTACTACACCCGCGCGCTCTAGTCACTTTGGCGTGAGGGGCGGCCGAACGCCCCTCACGAAATGTAGAGTCTGAGCCATGATCGACCAGGTGTTGCTCGACGAACTGTGGGATTACGGGGACGCCGAAGGGTCGGCCGCGCGATTCGCCACCCGCGCAGCTGACCAGTCGTTCTCGAGCGCTGAGCGGGCGGAGCTCGTGACCCAGCAGGCCAGGGCCCTCGGTCTCCAGGAGCGCTTCGATGAGGCGCGGGCGCTCCTCGACAGCCTCGCGGAGTCTACCGACGGGCGTGGGCATGACGAATCCGATCGGCCCCCTCGACCACACCTGGCGATCCGCCGGTCAGCCGGCGAACTTGGCGATCGCGTCGGGGGTCACGGGCGTGAAGAAGTTGACCAGGTTGCCGTCCGGGTCACGGAATAGCAGCGATCGGTTGCCCCACGGCATGGTGGTCGGCTCGTTCACGAAGTCGGCCGCCCACTCGCCGAGCGCCGCGTACTCGGCATCCACGTCGTCCACCTGGAACTCGAGGATGACCGTGTGGTTGTCTGCGGGCCGCGCCGACCCGGGTCCGATCAACCCGACCGTGCGGGTGCTTCCGATCGCGAGCGTGAACGCCCCGTAGCGCAGCTCGGCGAAGTCGCCGTTCGACCAGGCGGCCTCCGCTCCAGTCGCGCGCTCGTAGAAATTGACGGAGTTTCGTACGTCGTTGGCGATAATTCGTATCGATGCGAACTTCATGGGCCTGATCTCCTTCGTTTTGTCGCGGCGTCTCGGCCGCGGCTTCGACGGTAGATCGAATACCGGACAGAATCCGACCGGTATTGGGTAAATACTTGACGTCATGACGAGACCGACCTCCCGGGTGCTCGAGCTGCTCGACGTACTGCAGTCGGGCGGCATCCATACGGTCGCCGAACTCTCCGAACGATTGGGGGTCGGTGAGCGCACGATCCGTCGGTATGTCGAACACCTGTCGACGCTCGATGTTCCGGTGGACTCGGTGCGCGGCAGGTTCGGCGGGTACCGGCTCGCGCCGGGGTACCGGATGCCTCCGCTCATGCTCACCGAGGACGAGGCACTGGCGCTGTCGCTCGGCCTGGTCGCCGGGCAGCAGGCCGGGCTGGTGCCCGATTCGCTTGCGTCTGCGGATGCCGCGGCCGCGAAGTTGCGCCGGGTACTCCCCCGCGACCTCAGCCAGAAACTCGACGCCCTGCTCGAGACGACGACGTTCACAGCAGCTCCGCGCGCATCCACCTCGCCTGAGACTCGGGTCTTGCTCACACTTGCCGAGGCGGCCCGCGACCAGCACCCCGTGACGATCAGCTACACCGCCCGTGACGAAACCGACTCGACCGAGCGCACGATCCTGCCGTATGGGCTGGTTGCCCATTCCGGGCGCTGGTACGTGGCCGCGGCCGATTCGATCAGCCGCGAGGTTCGCACGTTTCGCCTGGACAGGATCCGGCGCCCCCGGGTGCAGCAGGGCACCTTTTCGCCGCCGGAGGGATTCGACCCGACCGATCACGTGCTGTCCGGGCTCGCGAGCACTCCGTGGGCGCACGAGGTGTCGATCCTGGTCGACGCGACGAACGACGAGATCCGGCGCTGGCTGCCCGAGGGGTTGGCCACCGTTCACGAGGTGCGGGAGCCTGTCGGCTGGCGGCGCGTGAGGCTCCGCGCCGAACACCTCGACTGGCTGCCCGGCGTGCTGGCGTCGCTGGGGAGGCCATTCGCAATCGAGCGACCGCAGGAACTTCGAGTCCTTGTGGACGCGCTCGGCCGGCGCCTGGTCGCTGGTACCGTCGGTGTCCCTACTGGATGACCCGCAGTCACCCCCTTCGCGATTCGGGGGTTACCCCCGATGTGCTGACCGGTCCTCGGCTTTTAGCGTTGAGCCATGGAAGCCATCACGCAGTTCGTTCTCGCACTGGCCGGGTCGCCGTGGGCATACGCCGCCCTCGCCGCCCTGCTTGTCATCGACGGCTTCTTCCCATTCGTGCCAGGCGAGACCCTGGTCGTCACCCTCGCAGTGCTCTCGGCCGCGGCGCACGGTCCGAATCTCTGGATCGTGCTCGGCGTCGCCATCGTCGCAAGCACGCTCGGTGACGCGATTGCTTTTGCGATCGGACGACGAGTCGGCATCAGCCGATGGAACTGGATGCATCGACCGCGGGTGGCGAAGGCCCTTGCCTGGGCACACCGTGGCTTCGTCAACCGCCCCGCAATGCTCATGCTCACGGCAAAGTTCGTTCCGGTAGGTCGAGTGGCCGTCACGATGACCGCCGGCGCGACCGGGTTCCCTGTCCGTCGCTACCTGGGGCTCGCGTTGACCGCCTCCGCGATTTACACGTCGTTCCACGTCGCCGTCGGACTGATGGCGGGCAGCTGGCTCGCATCGTCACCGCTGTTGGCAATCGGCGTCGCTCTCGTCTCGGTCTTCGTCCTGGGCTTCGTCATCGACACGATCACGCGCGCCTTCCGCAAACGCACCCTCCGCGGGGCGCGCACCGTGACGGCCGCGGGGCGACGCTCGGGAGCTACTGCGGGGTGAGGCCACCCGCTGGCGGCAGTTGCTCGCCGCTGACCTCGACAAGCTGATCGACAGTCTCGCGCAGGCGCTGTGCGAGAGGAACGTCCGCCCCGCGCTCGTCGTGCATGACTCGCGCAAGAGCCGCCATGACCAGGGTGACTGCCAGTTCGGCCTGCTCATGGCTACTCGCGCGCTCAGCCGCCAACGCAATGAACTTGCCGCGGACCTCGACCATCATCGTCGTCATCGTGGTGAGGAGCTCTGGCCTGCGCCCGACGAGCTGCTTCATTCTCACGTGACTCGGACCGAGTTCGGCGCTGCCACCGACGACGTCGCAGAGCGCCGCAACAAGGCCCCCCTCAGCCGCCCGGAACTGCTGGGCGATCTCGGATTCGATGCCCGTGCCGGGGAGCTCGAGTGCCGCAGCGGCCTTCGACGGGTAGTAGTTGAAGAACGTGCGGGTCGAGACATCCGCCTCCTGGCAGATCTGCTCGACGGTTGTTGCCTCGAGACCCTGCTCGTCGATCAGGCGGAACGCAGCTTCGTGGATGGCGGCGCGCGTGTGCTGCTTCTTGCGCTCGCGCAGTCCGATGTCGTCTGCGCGCTCTTCGCTGATTGTCGTCATAGTGTGTCCGATCGACCGACCATGCGTGGGGCGGCGGGTGTCGCCGCCGCCCCACCCATGTGATCTATGCCTCCTGGGGCTGGGTCCTGATCCTTCCGGTTTCCGTTGTGCCGGACTCGTCGGCCCGCTGCTGCAGCGCTGAGGTCTTGCGCAGCGGCGGAACCTTGAAGAACAGGCTGAGGATGAACGCCAGCAGGATGACACCGAGCCCGATCCAGTAGATGTTGATGACCGAGGCGTTGAAGCCGACCTTGAAGGCCTTCGTCAGCGCCGGGGTCGCGCCGTTCAGGAAGGAGGTGTCGCTGACGGAGCTGCTACTGCTGCTTGCAGCGGACGAGTTCGCCTTCTTGAGTTCCTTGACCACGGTCGGTACCGCTTGGGAGACGTAGAACTGGCGATCGGCCTTGTTCGACCAGTCGACCTGCACCTTGTCTCCGCTCACAACCGCGTGCGCCTGCGACGCGACGGCGGCGAGGATGGCGGGGTAGGCGGCGGCAGGCTTGCCCGCCTCGGCTCCGGCGACAGCTGCGTCGAGCTGCTTCTGGATTCCAGCCTTCAGCGGTGTCACCTGCTTGTTCCACAGCTGCTTCATGATGGCCGCGTTCTTCGGCGCATCAGCGATGCTCGGCGTGAGGGCCGCGTTCAACCCCGCGGTGACGGTCGCCTTGTTCTCGTTCGCATTGATGACGTTGCCAGGCAGCGCCGCGAACAGCACAGACAAGAGGACTGCGACACCCAGCGTTCCACCGATCTGGCGGAAGAACGTCGAGGCTCCCGTCGCGACACCCATCTGGGTCGGCAGAACGGAGTTCTGGCTCGCCAGGGTGAGGGTCTGCATCATCTGGCCCAGGCCGAGACCGATGAGGAACATCGCGATGAAGATGTACCAGAGCGGCTTGTCGTAGGTCAGGAAGGTCAGCACGAGGTAGCCAGCAGCCAGGACGAGCGTGCCGGTGATCGGGAAGATCCGGTACTTACCCGTGCGAGCGATGATCTGGCCGGAGCCGATCGAGGCGATCAGCAGACCAACCATCAGCGGCAGCGAGGCGAGACCGGAGTTGGTGGGGCTCAGGCCGAAGACGATCTGCAGGTAGAGCGGCAGCGTCAGCAGCGCTCCGAACATGCCGAACCCGACGAGGACGCCGAGGATCGTTGCCATCGAGAAGGTGCGCGACTTGAACAACCCGAGCGGGATGATCGCGTCTGAGCCCATGTAGCGCTCGATCAGGATGAATGCGAGCAGACCGACGGCGGCGACGATGTAGCAGGCGATCGAGCCGGCCGAACCCCATCCCCAGTCGCGTCCTTCTTCTGCGACGAGCAGCACGGGAACCAGCGTGACGATGACGGCGGCAGCGCCGAACCAGTCGATGCGAGGCTTTGCGGCCTTCGAGAACTTCGGCAGGTGCAGGAAGGCGAGCACCATCAGCAGCGCGACGATACCGATCGGGATGTTGATGAGGAAGACCCAGCGCCATCCGGTGATCCACAGGATCTGGTTTGCGCCCGCGAACAGGCCGCCGATGAGCGGTCCGACGACCGACGAAATGCCGAACACAGCCAGGAAGTAGCCCTGGTACTTTGCGCGCTCACGGGGAGCGAGGATGTCGCCCATGATCGCGAGCGGTAGCGACATGAGAGCGCCAGCGCCGATACCCTGCAGCGCGCGGAAGCCGGCGAGCATAAACATCGAGGTCGAGAACGACGACGCGAGCGACCCGAGCAGGAAGACCACGATGCCGAAGATGTACAGCGGACGGCGACCGAAGATGTCGGAGAGCTTGCCGTAGATCGGCACTGCGATGGTTGAGGTAATGAGGTAGGCCGTTGTGACCCAGGCCTGGTCGTTGAGGCCGTGCAGGTCGTCACCGATGGTGCGAATTGCGGTGCCGACGATCGTCTGGTCGAGCGACGACAGGAACATTCCGGCCATGAGGCCGTAGATGACGAGCAGGATCTGCCGGTGCGACATGATCGGCTTCGACTCGCGTGGCACGGATGCCGCGGGTTGCGCCTGCGAGGGCGCGGTTGCGATAGACAAGACAATTCCTTCGATGACAAGTGGCATGCTGTTTTGCAGACACTGCAACAATACACGAGTGCATTTGTGCGTTCAACGCATTTCTGCGTTGCTGCAAACAAATACTCCCCAGGGAGTACGGCGCAGCAGCGACGGTCGCTGGAGCGCTACTCGGCGCGATGCGCTGCAGAGTCGGTGGACTCTCGGGCTCGCAGCTCCATCGGGAACACCGCGCGCTGGTGCACGTGCCCGGGGTTGCGCTCGTCGACGAGCAGCCGCACCGCGGTCGCGCCCATGTCGAACCCGGGAAGCGTGAGCGTCGACATCGTCACGGGCGTGCCCCACGACATCCTGTTTCCGTCCATTCCCATCACGGCGATGTCACGGGGGATCCGCATCCCGGGCCTCGACAGGATGCCATTGATCACCTCTTCTGCCAGGGTGTCAGTCACCGCGAGCACGACCGTCGGCGGGTCGTCCGGTGACCACTCGTCCGCCAGGCGCACCCCGAGCTGGTACCCCTCCCCCGCAACGTTGAGGTCGTTGACGTCGATCTCCCGCAGCGAGACGCGATGCTCGGCGGCCACGGCACGAATGCCCTTCCGCCGCGCTCGAACGGGCTGAAGCACGTCGTCCGCACCCACGAACACGAGGCGCTCGTAGCCGCGGTCGATCGCGTGGGCCGCGGCGAGGCGACCGCCGCCCTCGTTGTCCATGAGGACGGTGCACGCATCGAGCTCCGGGTCTTCGTAGTTGAGCAAGACGACCGGCCGACCGTGGTCGCGGACCCGCTGCACGCCACCGCGCGAGCTGCGCATCGGTGCGAGCAGGATGCCGACGCTTCTGGCTTCGGCGAAGAGGTCGAGGTAGTTGTCCTGCTGAAGGAGGTCGTTGTTTGCGTTCGCGAGCACCAGGCTGAGCCCGAGTTCGAGTGCGACGGACTGGGCTCCCTTGCTGATGTCGACGAAGAGGGTGTTCGTGATGTCGGGCACGATCAGGGCGACGCTCGGGGTGGTGCCGGAGGCGAGACTGCGGGCGTTGCCATTGCGGATGAAGCCGGACTGCTGGATTGCGCTGCGGACGCGATCCTGCGTCGCAGGACTCACCTTGGCGGGACTGTTGAGGTAGTTCGACACCGTGCCGATCGAGACACCGGCAAGCTCGGCCACGTCGTGGATAGTAGGTTCGCGCCCTCGCACCGTGTCTTCCCGGCGCTTGTTCACGTCCGTCCACCTTTCGTTGTTTGGGCCAACTATTCCACCCTTACGGAGCCTTTCGCTGTCTTAGGCCGCAGAGGTGAACTATTCACGGCCACGAAACGTTGTGCGTAGTGGGTGCGCTTTTCGTGCGGCCCGAGAGGGAGTTCCAGGATGCCTGCAGCCGTCGCACCACTCGCCCCAGCCAGAAGCGCGCTGTCGCTTCGTGCGCTGTATTTCGTTCGCGCCGCCTTCTCTGTTGCGTGGGTCGCGCTGGTCTTCGTGCTCGCGTCAACGGTGACGACGGGCACGAAACCCTCTGGCGCGGCGATCGTGCTGCTGACGATCTATCCGCTCTGGGATGCCGCTGCAACCGTCTTCGACATCCGCGCGACCCCGGCGGCCGCCACGCACCTGCCGCAGTACCTGAACATCGCGTTCGGAGTGGTGGCAGGCATCGGCATCCTGGTCTCGACGCTGAACTCGCTGACGCCAGCCCTCATCGTCTTCGGAATCTGGGCATTCGTCAGCGGAGCTGTGCAGCTATTCCTCGGGCTTCGGCGCCGTAAGCCGATCGGGGGGCAGTGGCCGATGATCATCAGTGGCGGCCTCTCGGTGCTGGCCGGGATCTCGTTTGTTGCAACTTCCGGTGCCCCGAAGACCGGGCTGACCACGCTGGCCGGCTACTCGGCGTTCGGCGCCTTCTGGTATCTCGCGGGCGCCGTGCTGCTCATTCGAGCCGCACGCCGCACCGACTGAGCGCGCGGAAACACCCGACCCAGTCGCGTGAGCGTCGCCCCGCTCAGGGAGCGACGCCCGGACTGCTGCTCGAGCCTCGCCTGATGCAGGCGAACGGCCCTTGCTTCGATGTGAGAGTGGGCTTCGACCAGCGTGCCGTGCAATTCGTCGAGCACCGGTCGAACCTTCGCGAGGCTCCTGATCGAGTTGGCGCTGTCGACCAGAAGGATTCCGATCAGCGCCCAGGCGACGGCGATCGCCGCATCCGCCGGCAGCGCCGTCAGCCCCCTGCTGATCAACGGCTGCAGCACGTAGATCAGGAGTAGGCCGAGCGCTCCGAAGGCGAGCGAGTTCTCCAGGCAGATTCGTCCGTTCAGGTTGAAGCGGCGATCGTGATAGTCCCAGAGCGAGATGTGGAACAGCTTGTCGAGGATCAGGCTGCTCAGGTACTCGAGAGTGCTGGTCGCGACGACACTGGCGAGGAACACGAGGAACGGATTGCTGACGTACGGCTCGACGAACAGGATCAAAACGATCGCCCCGATCCCGTAGATGGGCAGGAATGGGCCGGTCAGGAATCCCCGGTTCTCCAGGTGCTGCGATTTCGCGAAGACCCACAGGACTTCGACGATCCAGCCGATGAACGAATAGCAGGCCAGATAGAGGAGGACGATGCTCACCGCATACATGGTTGTTTTGCCCGTCTACTTGTGGCGACCGGTAGTTACTTCTCGGTGCTCGTACCGGCGGTGCCGTCCGGAAGGAGCTGCCCGTGGATTTCTTCGGTGAGGGTCTTGATTTGGGCTGTCAACGCCGCAATGGTGCGCGTCAGCTCGGTGTTCTCGCCCAGCTCCTTCTCCGAGTGCCCGTAGTCATGATCGGCCTTGGCCTGCTGGAACGCGGCCTGCCGGTTCTGTCCGATCATGACGAATGTCGAGAGGAAGATTGCCTCGAGGGAAACGACGAGCGTGAGGGTCGGCCAGGGGCTCTTCTCGAGGAACAGCATCCAGACGGCAAAGATCGCGACATGGATGTAGACGAAGTTAAGCGAGCCCGCGAAGGCCGTAATCGCATCGG
>DASYEE010000095.1:0-16539 GCA_036499165.1 Galbitalea sp.
ACCGCCGCCGCGACCGCAGCAGCCTTCCCCACCCCGAACGCCAACAACACCAGATGGCGGGCCCGAAGAATCGTCCCCAAACCCTGCGTCAAACAATGGGTCGGAACCTCCTCCGGGGAATCGAAGAACCGGGCATTATCGGCCCGCGTCTGCGCCGTCAGAGTTTTCACCCGGGTCAACGACCCAAACGATGACCCCGGCTCGTTGAACCCAATATGGCCGGTGCGCCCAATCCCTAAAATCTGCAGGTCAACACCCCCCGCCGCAACAATGTCGGCCTCGTAACGTTCCCCAGCCCCCTCCAGAGACCCACCATCATCCCCCGGGACCCGCACCAGCGAAGGAGTCAACCCGAGCGGCACCACGACCTCGCGCGTGATGACCGCCCGGTAGCTTTCAGGATGACCCACCGGCAGGCCAACATACTCATCCAGGGCAAACCCCCGCACCCCAGACAGGTCAAGACCCCGCCGCGCGATAGCCGCATACGCCGACAACGGAGACGACCCCGTCGCCAACCCCAACACCGCACCCGGTTCCCGAGCAACCAGAGCCTCGACCGCGTCCGCCGCAACATCCCCCGCCACACCCGACGACCCAACAATCACTACCTCTGCCACGGCGTCGCTCCCAACCAGGCGGCGCCGGTCGCCGCCGTCTGGGCGTTCGGCGGAAGAATCCGGATCCGCTGCACGAGCTGCAGCGACGTGATGAATGGGGAGTCGGCTTCCCACTGGTGGATAACCTCAGTCACCGCATCGAGCAGCACTGGTCCCATCGTGCTGATTCCGCCGCCGATGACGACCAGGTCGACATCCATCGTGAGGATCAGGATGCGCACGGCCGACGCGACGGCCTCGAACAGCCCGCGTCGGATCTTCTGCGCTTCCTGGTCGCCAGCCTCGGCGGCTGCGAGCATCCCATGCACGGTGCCGTCGCCGCTCTGCCATTGCGACGCGATCCCGGAGCCGGAGGCCATCACCTCGAGGCCGCCGGCCTGCCCGTCACCGTCGAGCGGGCCAGCCGGGTCGATCAGGATGTGCCCGATCTCCCCCGCAGCGCCGCGGGAACCGCGCCAGAGCTTGCCGCCGATCACGATCCCGGCAGCGAGCCCCGTACCGAGGTTGAGATACGCCATCGAGCTGTCCGGGTGCAGCCCCAGCTGGTGGAAGGCACCGAGCGCCGCCGCGTTGACGTCGTTTTCGACCCGAACCGGCGTCCCCAGATTGCGCGAGAGCAGCCCTCCGAGATCGAGTTGTGCGACACCAAGGTTGCGGGCGTGGGTGACGATGCCGTGCTCGGCATCCACTGCCCCGGGAATACCGACTCCGATGGAATCGAAGGATGACGCGACGATGCCGGCCTCGCCCGCGAGCCGCAACACGGCATCCGTCGCTGTCGCGAGCACCGCGACGTCCCCCCAGCCGGTGGGCAGTCGGAGCGCGTGCGCGACCGATCCGGCACCGTCGAGCACGACGGCATCCGTTTTGGTGCCTCCGATATCTACTCCGACTCTCACGTTGCCGTTCTGCTTTCTTGATTCGAGGATG
The DNA here is from genome assembly GCA_036499165.1 of Galbitalea sp. Lineage (GTDB taxonomy): Bacteria > Actinomycetota > Actinomycetes > Actinomycetales > Microbacteriaceae > Galbitalea. The sequence goes on from DASYEE010000095.1 coordinate 1,551, forward strand.
TCGCCGCTCGGTCCCTGAGCCCGAGCCAGCCCGCGAGCACGAGGCCCGCAACGCGTGATGAACCGAACGTCGCGACGTCCGCGTACAGCCGATCTTCGGATGGCCAGCCCATATCGACGACGAGGGTCGCCGGATACCGCGCTCGCGCCGCGTCGATGAGCTCGCGAACCCATTGGCGCCGGTGATTGTCTTTGCCGACGATGACGAGGGTAGCCGCGCCTGCATCCGCGCCCGGGTCGGGCACTCTGCCACCCTCCGGAATCGGGACGGTGTCGAAGCCAGCTGCTGCAAGGCCCCATGGTGAGGCCCCGACCGCGATATTAGCGGTCGTTTCGATGGTGAGGATGATGGGATTACGCGGCGGCGTCACTCCCGATCGAACATCGAACGCCGCCCGGATGAGTTCCGCCGGGAATTGTGGCCTTTCGCCAGCCTCCGCCCAGTCCGGTACAGGCAGGGATGCTGTCGCCTCGATCAGCTGACGAGCCAGCTCGAGGTTGCGCCCGGCTGCTTCATCGACGCGGCTCTGCGCCAGGCGCCCACCGGAAACGGCACGCTCAATCGCATCCTGGATCCCCTCCAGCTGGTCGTCCGTGTTATTCGGTCCGATGCAGAGCAGGTCGGAGCCCGCCGCGAGCGCCCGAACCGCTGCCTCCGGGATGCCGGTGGCGCCGCTGGCGCCCTTCATGTCGAGAGCGTCGGTAACGATCAGGCCCGTGTAGCCGAGATCCTCGCGGAGGATACCCTGCAAGATGCCGCGCGACAGTGTCGCCGGATTCTCGGCATCGACCCGCGGAAGCAGGATGTGCGATGTCATGATCGTGAGGCTGCCCGCTGCGATCGCCGCCTCGAACGGGCGCAGCTCCCGCGACGACAGCTCGGCGAGGTCACGGTCGACGACGGGCAACGCCAGGTGCGAGTCCTCCGCGGTGTCGCCGTGGCCGGGAAAGTGCTTGGCGCTTGCCGCGACCCCCGTCGACTGCAGACCCTCGACCCACGCGCCGGTGTGCCGCGCAACCAGTTCGGGGTCCGTTCCGAAGCTGCGGGTGCCGATGACGGGGTTGCTCGAGTTGGAGTTGATGTCGACATCCGGCGCCAGGTTGAGGTTCACACCCGCGTGCCGAAGCTCCCAGCCGACAGTGCTGGCGAGGGCGCGCGTGAAGTCGAGATCATCGATTCGACCGAGGAGGGCGTTGCCCGGATACGGCGATCCCTGGTCGCTGTAGAGCCGTGTCACGTCACCGCCCTCCTCGTCGATCGCGATGAGCGCGAACGGATTCGCAGCTCGGATCGCATCAGTGAGCCCGCGCAACTGGCTGCGCGACTCAATGTTTGTGGCGAACAGGCAGACTCCGGCGAGCCCGTCGCGAAGTCGGGTCTCCAGCCAGGCGGGAAGCGTAGGCCCCGCAAACCCGGGCAGCAGGGTCGCCGCAGCGCTCATCCCTTGACCGCCCCGCTGACGAGACCCGACGTCATCCTGCCCTGCACGAACAGGAAGAAGAAGATCACTGGCAGGGCAACCAGGGTGGATGCCGCCATCACCTGACCCCAGTCGGTCGCGCGGCTCGCGCTCGCCTGGATGAACCCCTGGAGCCACAGCGGGAGGGTCGCAGACCCGTTGTCCGGGAGCACGACCAGCGCGATCGTGAACTCGTTCCAGACCTGGAGGAACGCGTAGACACCGCTGGCGACGAGGCCGGGGGCGAGCAGCGGGAAGGTGATCCGCAGGAACGCCTGTGTGCGGCTGAGGCCGTCGACCATCGCGGCTTCCTCGAGTTCGACGGGGATGCCAGCGACGAACCCGCGGAGCATCCAGATCGTGAAGGGTACGACGGCGGCGATATAGAGGATGCTGATTCCGATGACCGAGTTCAGCAGATTGACGCTCGACATCAGCTTGTACTGAGCGATGAAGAGGCCCTCAGCGGGGAGCATCTGGATGAGCAGGATCGCGAGGACGAATCCCCGGCGCCCGCGGAACCGGAACCGGCTGATCGCGAGCGCTGCGAGGAACGCGAACAACAAGCAGAAGACGACCACGATGACCGCGATCGCGACGCTCATGCCGAGCGCCGGGAAGAAGGTGCCGCCCGCGAACACCGCGCCGAAATTCGCGAACGAGCCGCCAAATGGCAGGAACGTCGGCGTCGAGTCCTGGAGTACGACGTTCGGCAGTAGCGAGGAGTTGAGCATCCAGTAGACGGGGAAGACCCAGATGACGGCGACGACCAGGCCGACGACGCTGTAGACGATGGTGCGCGGGCGAGTGCGTTGGCTTCTGCCTCGGTTCGCTGACGTTGTCGAAGAGCTCACGACTCGTCCTCCTTCAGCATCGATCGCACATAGAACGCGCTGATGGCGACGGTCAGCACAAGCACGAAGACGGAAACGGCGGATGCCATTCCGAAGTCGCTTGATCCGGTGCCCAATTGGTAAATATACGTGCCGAGCAGGTTGGTCTCGCTTTTCACCGATCCGGCGCTCTGCAGCAGCTTGATCTGAGTGAAGACGCGAAGATCCCAGATCACCTGGAGCAGTAGCACGATCGAGATGACGGGCCGGATGATCGGAACCGTGATTCCGAAGAATCGCTGGCGGCCACTCGCCCCATCCATCTGTGCGGCCTCGATCACCTCGCCGGAGACCTGGGTGAGACCGGCATAAATAGCGAACGAGACGAAGGGGACGCTCATCCAGACGACGATGATGAGCGCGACACCGAAGAACGAGAGCGGGTCGATCAACCAGTTGTGACCCTCGAACGGAAGGCCGACGGCCGACAGCATCCAGTTGATCACTCCGCTGCGCAGGTTGAACAGCCAGGTCCAGACGGTCATCGCCGCCACGACCGGCATCGCCCAGGCGAGCAACAGCGTGATCTGCAGGACGACGCGCACCCAGCGAGCGACGACGTTCATGAGGAGCGCGAGCAGTGTGCCGATCACCATCGTGATTGCGGCGCAGGCCAGACAGAAGGCGAGCGACCTGAGGATGACCGTCCACATGTACGGATCGGTGGCGAGGGTCACGTAGTTCCCGAACCCGACGAACGGCGCCGGCTGGCCGAACTGCTGCGCCAGGCCGAACTGCTGCGTCGAGGTGACGAGTTGCCAGATGAGTGGATACCCCATGGCAAGGACGAGGATGACGACGGAGGGGATGACCAGCGCGTACGGCGCCATCGGGCGCCGCCGCTGCCGCGGTGCGGTCGGCGCTGGCGCGCTGGCCGCTGGCGTCGACGTCCGGATGCTCGACTGTGCTGTCACGACTCCTCCTTATCTCTGTATTTCGGCCAGCAAGGCTGCCGGCCGGGGTCGAGCCTGTCGAGACCCTCTCGTGGTTTCGGCAGGCTCGACCAGCGAGTGCGCCTTACTTGGTGTTCAGCATCGGTGTGATCTTGTCGTCGTACTGCTTCGCGAGAGCTGCGAGGTCCGGCGCATCCTTGATCTTCGAGAAGAACTCCTCCATGACGCCAGCGGCCTCGACCGATGCCCAGCCGGGTGCGGCCGGGGTCAACTTCGAGTTCGAGGACGACGCGACGAGCGCCGATGCGAACTGATCGTTGCCGAGCGATGAGGTGTACTGCGAGTTGGCCGGCCCAAGGCCGTTCTTGCCGAGCATCTCCTGGTAGGTCTTCGAGAAGATGATCTTCAGGAGCGTCTTCGCGAGGCCCGGGTTCTTCGACTTCGCCGAGATCCCGATGTTCGAGCCACCGGCGAAGACCGGGGCAGGCTTGCCGTCATTGCCAGGCAGTGCGAAGGTTCCGAAGGTCTTGTCGTTCCAGGTGCGGGTGACCGCGCCCGTCTTCGGGTCTTTGCCCTTGTCGCCGATCGACCAGTGTGCCCAGCCGGGAGCCATGATGGTCGCGGCAGCCAGGGAGACCGGAGTCGCCTTGTCCTTCGTGGTAGCGCCAGCAATCGAGTCGTTGTCGTTGACGTAGATGTACTGGTTGCTGTCCTGCGCGTCGCCCGGGGCGTTGTCCGCAGACTTGTAGATCGTCTGCAGCTGCTGCAACCCCTTCAGGGCGGCCGGGCTGTCGAGCGTCGCCGTCCACTTGCCGTTCTTCACGGTCGCGATGTTGCCGCCGTTGGCGAAGATCCACGAGATTCCGTCACGCCAGTCCTGGCCGCCGAGGTAGAAGCCCGAGAAGTTCTTGATGTTGTTCGGGTTCTTGGCGTTCACCGTTGCGACATCGGTGTTGAACTGGTCGAGCGTGGTCGGCGGGGTGGTGATACCGGCCTTCGCCCAGATGTCCTTGCGGTAGAACACGTAGCGAGAACCGAAGTAGTACGGAAGCGTGTAGTTCTTGCCGTCGACCTTGCCCGCGTCGACGAACGACTGCAGCAGGTTCGATCCGCCGAGCTCCTTGTACATGCTCGAAATATCGAGGAACGCACCGACGTTCGTGAAGGTCGGAGACTGCGTATTACCCATCTCGGTCACGTCAGGCGTGTTGTTGGCGTCAGGCAGCGAGGTTGTGAGCTTCGTGACGATCGTGCTCCAGTCCTGCTGCTCGATCTTCAGCGTTCCCTTGGTCTCCTTGTGGAACTCCGAGACCAGGTAGTCGCGAAGCGGGTTGGGCGTGTCGGCGCCAACCAGCCAGAGGGTGACCGTCTTGCCCTTTCCGTTAGTGCTTGGGCCACCACCGCTACCGGCTGCGGTCGTGCCGCTGCCTGAGCTACATGCGGTGAGAGCAAGCGCGCCTGCAACGGCGAAGGCGGCTACGATCCCGATCTTTCTCTTCATGGTGCTTCCTTTCTTAAGGGACTTCTGTTTGAAGGACTGACGAATGCGAGGTGATTGAGGATGGTGCTGGTGGTGCCGGGAGGCGTGAGACTGCTCACGAGACCCCGAGTTGCCCGGAGAGCACCATGACGGCTGCACCGCGCAAGACGATGTCCTCTCCGAGGGTGGTCATCCGCAGCACAAGGTTCCCGTGGAACTCGGGCATGGTCCGTGCGCGGAGTGTCTCGATGGTCGCCCCAGCGAGGACGCCATCAAGCAGGTGGGTCGGACCGCTCAGCACGATCTCCGCGAGATCGAGAGCACCGACCACGGGAGCGAGGGCGATGCCGAGGCGCTCGCCCGCTTCCCGAAGAATGTTGTCGCGGAGCCGCGCCGCCTCGGCATCCGACCGAGGCTCATCGGATGCCGTCACAGCAGAAAGCGCCGCATCCAGTCGTGGCGTCGCAAGCCAGGTCTCGAGGCACCCCACCTTGCCGCAGACGCACAGCGCGCCGCCGTTCGTGCCGACCATCACGTGGCCGATCTCGCCTGCCGCGAACCGGCTGCCGAACAATGGGGTTCCGCCAAGGAGCAGGCCGGAGCCGACACCGTGCCCCACCTTCACGAGCATCATGTCGCTCGTGGCTCCACCAAAGCTGTGTTCTGCGAGGGTTGCCGCATTGGCATCGTTGATGACAACGACGGGGAGGGCGAACCGCCGACCCAGTTCGCCCTGGAGGTCGCGTTCGACCCAGCCGAGGTTCGGGGCGGTGAGCACGACGCCTGCCAGGTCGACCACGCCGGGCGACCCGACGCCGATCCCCAGGATCGGACGAGTGGATGCCGCCACCAACGTCGCCGCGAGCGCAACGACTTTCGCGGCCGCCGCATCCCCCGTGCTCGCCTCCAGCGGAAGCTCAGCGCGCTCGAGGATGTTGCCATCGAGATCGAGAAGCGCCCCGCGGAATGTCGAGTACGCGCTGAGGTCGAGACCCACGATCTGGAACGCGGTGCGGTCGAGGTCGAGGAGCGTCGCAGGCTTCCCTGGACGGGCGTCCTCGCGCTGGCCGATCTCGATCACGAGACCCTCGCCGATGAGCTCAGCGATCAGGTCGGAGACGGTGACCCGGGTGAGACCGGTCTCACGAGCGATGTCTGCGCGCGACTGCTTTCCGACGCGATACAGCGTCTGCAGGACGAGCGAACGGTTGTGCCCGCGGGCGTGCTCTGGCAGCACTTTAGTGGTCGGCCTGAGGGCCTTTCCACTCGCGAACCCCGTTGTCATGTTTGTTAGTAAACCTTACGAACAAATTAAGCGCAAGCATGAAATCCGAGAACGCGAGAGGATTTACAGAACGGAAACATTCCCGTTGAACCTTTGTGGCGCCTGACTCGTTGAACGTCTATGAAGGTGTCCCCGGAATGTCAAGGGAACACCACAGCCAGCACCGAGGAACCTCACACGCGATGTCCCAATGCTGGAGTCAGGCACCGTCGCCGGCACTCACATCCACTCACTACCGACGAGGAAAATCATGACCACCCCCCTGCGCACCAAGACCGCTCTTGTGACGCTTGCCGGCATCGGACTCATTGGAACACTCGCGGGCTGCAGCGGCGCCGCGAATGCTGACGGAGCCGGGTCGTCCGGTGGCTCGTCGTCCAGTTCATCGGGTTCGACTTCGAGCGGCACAACGACGACCTCGAACGCGACTTACAAGGATGGCGACTACAGCGAACAGGGCACGTACGCCTCCCCCGGCGGCACCGAGCTGATCAGCGTTTCCCTGACGCTCAAAAGCAATGTCGTGACCGCGCTGAGCGTCAAGACCGTCAAGGCCGATCCGACAGCAACCCAATACGAGGCGATGTTCGAGGCCGGGGTGGGCAAGATCGTGGTCGGCAAGAACCTCAACTCGCTGAACGTCACGCGGGTCTCGGGGTCATCGCTCACCAGCCAGGGCTTCGACGACGCGCTGACGAAGATCAAGGCAGACGCCAAGGCCTAGGGGTTAGTGAGCACACGAGCGGTAAGGGGGGTGAGTGAGACGTCCGCAGAACTCCGCTTCGACGCAATCGGCGCTCCGTGGCAGATCGAGACACCCGAACCGCTTTCGAGCGGGCTCGTCTCCGCGATCCACGAGCGCGTCGAGACCTACGACGCGACCTGGTCGCGCTTTCGCGCCGATTCGCTGGTGACGCGAGTCGCGGCGTCGGCGGGCTCGTGGGAGTTTCCGGAGGATGCCGCCCCACTGTTCGCGTTCTACCGTCGCCTCTACGACGCCACCGGCGGAGCCGTTACCCCACTCGTCGGCCGACGCCTCGAAGACCTCGGCTACGACAGCAACTACCGACTCACCCCTCGCGCACAGCTGACCGCCGTGCCGCGCTGGGACGACGTCATGACCTGGGACGGCCGCGTCCTGACCACGGCGGAGCCCGTAGTCCTGGATGTCGGCGCGGCCGGAAAGGGATACCTGGTCGACATCGTGGCCGGGTTGCTCCGCGATGCAGGCCACGACGAATACGTAGTGGATGGGAGCGGGGACATGGCACGCCGAGGGCAGGGCTCCATTCGGATCGGCCTCGAGCATCCGTTCGATCCGACCCTGGCAATCGGCGTCCGCGAGCTCGGCAACGAGGCCCTCTGCGCATCCGCGCCCGGCCGCCGCACCTGGGGAACGGGGCTGCACCACATCCTCGACGGCCTGACCGGCGAACCGACGACCGCGGTCGCCGCCACCTGGGCTGTCGCCGCGACCGGTCTCGAGGCGGATGGCCTCGCCACCGCGCTGTTCTTTACCTCGGGCGACACGCTCGGCCGGGAGTTCGATTTCGAGTACGTCAGAATGTTCCCAGACAGCCGGGTAGAGCACTCGAGCACTTGGGCAGGGGAGTTATTCACATGATCCGATGGCTTGACCAGGTGACCGGGCGGGTCACCATGTACCGTCTCGTGCTGCTCGCCCTGATCGCGATCCTGGTGGAGGCGGAGCTCATTGCGCTAACCGGCCAGCTCGGTTACGACCCGCTGGCGATCATCGTGGTGGCAGCGATCGCCATCGTGGTGAGCTACGCGAGCAACAGGTTGTTCGCCCTCATCTTCCGCGTGCGACCGCACGGCGAGTCGTCGATCATCACCGGCGCGATCCTTGCTCTGCTGTTCCTGCCGACGCTCAGCGGCCCGCAGTTGCTCGCGGTTGCCCTCGCTGCGGTGTTCGCCAATGCCGCGAAGTACGTGCTCGCGCTCCGGGGGCGCCACATCTTCAACCCGGCAGCGATCGGTGCTTTCATCGCGGGCCTCGTGCTGCCATCGAACCCGGCGACGTGGTGGGTCGCAAGCCCATGGCTCCTGCCCCTCGTCGCCCTGGGAGCGTTCGTGATCCTCTTCAGGACGCGGCACCTGCTGGTCGGAATCGTCGCGATCGGGGTCGCTGTCGCGAGCGTCACCGTGCAGCAGCTGTCGTTCGGTATCGCGCTCGGCCCCGCTATCTCGAGCGCGTTCGTGTCGTATCCGATCGTCTTCTTCGTCGGCTTCATGTTCAGCGAACCGCTTACCCTTCCGCCGCGTCGTTGGCAGCAGTTCGTCGAGGCGGTCATCGTGGGCGGCCTGTTCGGCGTGACCTTCAACCTCGGGATCCTCCGGTCGAGCTATCAGCTGTGGCTCGTGATCGGCAACCTGCTGGCGTTCCTCGTGGGGCAGCGCCGCGGTATCCAGCTCGTCTATGTCGGTCGCGAGCAGCTCTCTGCAACCAGCTGGGAGCTGTCGTTCCGGCCGCGCAGGCCGGTGCGTTTCAGGGCCGGCCAATACATGGAGCTCACGCTCCCCCACGCCAGACAGGATGTTCGCGGCCTCCGTCGCACCTTCAGCATCGCCTCGGCGCCGGGTGACGATCTCGTGCGCTTCGGAATTCGGACCGCCACGCGGTCGAGCTCGTTCAAGCAGCACCTGCTCGCGCTCGAACCGGGCGATACCGTCGCAGCCACGGCGATCGGCGGCGACTTCGTGCTGCCACGCGACCCGGGCAAGCCCGTGCTGCTGGTCGCCGGTGGAATCGGCATCACGCCGTATGTCAGCCACCTCGAAGACCTGCAGCGCACCGCCACAAACCGGGATGCCGTGCTCGTCTACGCGAGCTCGTCGACCGATGACCTGGCCTACGCTGAGCGCCTCGAGACCCAGGGCCACCGCGTGCTGCTGGTCGCGCCCACCGCGCCCGCAGAGCTCCCGGCGAACTGGACCTATGTCGGGGCCGGACCCCTCAGCGCCGAGCTCCTGCTGTCGGCGGTGCCGGATGCCCGCGGACGAACCGCGTACGTGTCCGGGCCGCCTTCGCTCGTGCGCTCCCTGAAGCCAGCGCTTCGTCGTGCCGGGGTTCGCCGCGTGCACAGCGACTACTTCACGGGCTACTAACACTCCGCCGACAGCCGAGCTGACGAGAGAGCTCGCGGGGCTCTCGATTCGACCGTGCAGTAAGCCTGCAGTAGTCGCTGTCTTCGCACTTTTGCTGTTCATTACCTACGGGATGTGATTTACATTGACCTTTGCTGCTCACATCGTTCGAGCTCTTCTTGAAAGCTATTTGAGCGATTCGGCGGAGTTGGTGTTTCGCCATCAGGACACGGATGTGTGGATCTTTCCGCGTGGCGCCGGCACGCCAATCTATGTCCATATTGATGGCGACCGCGCCGACGTTTTTGCCGGTTTCACGTTTAGAGCCACAGTGTACGCCGGCGACGAGGGTCAGGAAGATTTGGTCATTGACTGCGTCGAAGCGGTCATCTCCGGGAACGCAAGAGAATTCTTTGATTTCGGCGATCTCGGTGTCGATGACCGAACTCAGGGCTTTGCTGGGATTGCGTTCAGAGGTCGCGACCTTGCGTTCACGTCCGGCGAAGACCTGGCCGTTGCGTCCTACGCGATTCCTGCCTGGTCTGAAGTACCGGCGCGGTGACCTCGGCGGAGCCGTAAATTCGGGCTGGCGTTGCCCCCTCGCTCGCACGCTACTGCGAGTGAACTCGTCGGTCGAGTAGCTGCGGCGAGGCACGATCCCGGCGTTATCGAGACCAACCCACGACGAAGCTGTGGTCTCGATAACGCCGGCTTCGCGCGGCTACTCGACCAGCGGAGCTAGCCCGGCCATCTAACGACGAAATGGCGGCCGCACCGAGGTGCGACCGCCATTCTCGTTGATCAGTCGGTCAGCTCACCTTGATGGAGTGGGCCGCCGACTTCGAGGTGTTGAGGATGCTGCTGCCGTTGAAGGTCACCGTGATCGACTTGGTACCCTTCTCGAACTTCTGAAGAAGGAATTCCGCCACTCCGCCGTGCACGGTCGGCGCGGACGTGAACTTCAGCGTTGTTGTACCGGACTTCACGGTCAGCGTTCCCGTGATCGAAGCGCCATGTGGCAGGGTCTCCCCCGCCTTCAGGGCTACCGTGACCTTGAGCTCGGCGTGCTGCTTCGTCGTGATCGTCGAATCGACGATCGTGAACGAAGTGGTCGTGTCGAGCTTGACCACAGCAGTGGCGGCCGAGGTCGCCGTCACCGCAGTGCCGCCGTCCACCGAGTAGGTCTCGACGACCGAAAGCGCGTGACCGACGTCAGCCGTCCCAACAACATACGTCGGGCTAGTTGCACCTCCAATGGGGGTGCCGCCGCTCAGCCACTGGTACGTCTTGTCGCCTCCGGTCGAATCAAACGTGCCCGAGTGTGCGGTCAGAGCCTGACCCACCTTCGCGGTGCCCGTTATGGTCGGCTTCGTCTTCACGACGGGGACGCTCGTGTTGATGTCCATGAACGTCGCGTTGTACGTGGCGAAGGTCTCTGGGTTGACGAAGAACAGGATGCCGGAGTAGTCGGCATTCGATTCAAGGCCAGCCCACTTTGCCGTCAGCGTCTTCTTCTGGCCAGCGACCATCGAGAAGAAGTCGGGCGTAGTGTCGAGCTTCGTCGGATCGATCGAGTCATCCGTCAGGTTGGTGAACGACTCCGCGAAGTTCGCGCCATCCTCTGGCGTTGCGAAGTAGTCCACGTACGCGACGTATGTTCCGCCGTCTTCGTACTGGGCTTCCGTCGGGAAGTAGCTCACCGTCTCGTCGTTAGCCGAGGTGGCCGACTCGCCGATCAGGTTCGGGACCAGGTCGTCGATTGACGGGTCGGTCGGCACGGTCTCGTCCGGTCCGTAGTAAGCCACGTAGAGGTCGAGGTCCGTGTCAGCCCCACGAGCTGGCACCGGCTGAGCGTTCCAGCGAAGGAACTCGGAGCCCGCGTTGGCGCACCCTCCCTCGCCACACGGCCCTGCCCCCGTAACGACATCCTGGTAGACGGCGTGGCCACCCTGGACTGCAGTGTCGGAATACGTGCTTCCGTCCGGCGCAGTCTTGGGGGTTTCAACCTGGCTACCCGCGATGTACGGAATGACTCCAACGGTGAGCTTTGCGCCCGCCGTCAGCGGAATCGGAGCACTACCCCGCACGCCGACCCCGTCGACCTCGGCCGGAGCCTGGAGCGAGGTGGGGTGAATGGCGATCGGGAGGCGGACCGTAGTGGTGCTGCTCGACTTCCTGAAGGTCATGAAGCCGCTCGTCCACTCATCCAGCGGGGCCGACGTGCGAGTGAAGGTGATCGTGAACGTCTTGGCCTGGCCCACCTTGGTGAACCTGACTGACGACGGCGACACAGATGCCTTCACACCCTTGACGCTGACCGACGGCCTGTACGTGCCTTTCGACTGTGCAGTGACAGTACGCGTGACCTTCTGCGTTCCGAAGAAGTCACCGATCGCGATCGACGCCCTGTTCAAGTTGCTCGGATCGATCTTCACGGCCGACGAGAACCCTGCATCAGCATGGGTGACTTCGCCCACGCTGTACAGGTAGTTGTTCCAGTCACTCTGCTTGCTGAGGAACAGCAGACCTGGGTTCAGGTAGGCAGAAGGCTTGACCTCGCCCGCGCCCTGGGCGAACGGGTCGGTTACCGCCTTGCCTTCGCTGTCGACCGTGTTGGTCGCCGTCGTCATCAGCGCTGACTGGATCTCAGACACGGAAGCGAGCGGGTGCACTGCCAGGTACAGCAGCGCAAGACCAGCAACGTGCGGCGTTGCCATCGAGGTGCCGGAGTAGAAGTTCCACTTCGGAGCCGCGGTGGCGCTGCCTGCCGGGCCGTTTGCAACGGCCGCGAGGATCGAGACACCGGGAGCCGAGACATCCGGCTTCATGATGTCACTGCCATCTGCCAGTACCGGACCGTGGCTCGAGAAGCCCGCAATCTGGGGAACTGGTGACGTGTCGGACGACTTCGCGAACGACACGGTTGCCGTCGACAGGTGCGCGTAGGCGTGCAATGCGGCGTATGCGTGTGCGACTGTGGTCGCGTTCGTCGAGTTTGAGGCATTGATGTGGATGCTGGGAACCGTGTGCAGGTCGAGGTCGGTGTCAGCCGCTCCGCCTGGTGTGTTCACGAGCAGCATTCCGATGCCACCTGCGCGCTTTACTTCAGCGGACTTGGCTACGCGGTCATAAGTACCGCGGTCGCACAGCACGACCTTGCCGGCAACTCCGGCAGACAGGCTGTCTGGTCCGCAAAGACCGGCAATTGCCGAAGTGGAGCCGCCTGCTGCGAAGTCCTTTGAGTCAACGAGCGACGAGCCGTTCGGGACCTGCGGGAGCGATCCGTAACCTACGTCGTTCGATGCTCCCTGGATCGGGGCCGGTCCCCCTGCACCGAAGGTGGCAGTGGCCGTGTAGCTCGGGATCGTGGACGCGGCAACCGTGGTCTCCCATGGCGATGCGTTGTCCAGGGTCGAGTCGGCCGGGCCAGCGTTGCCGCCGGCTGCTGCAATGAAGATGCCGGCGGATGCCGCGTTGTAGAACGCTTCGTCGGTTGGGGAGAACGTCGTCGCAGCGCCGCTCGAACCACCGATGGAGAAGTTCAGCACGTCGACGCCGTCCTGGACGGCCTGGTCGATTGCAGCCACCATGTCGCTGGTGTCACAGCCATCCTGGCTCTCGTCAAGTGCGGGGCCATCCCAGCAGACCTTGTAGACCGCGATCTTCGCGGCGGGCGCAACACCCGAGATCTTGCCGAAGTCGGTGCCAGAAACGTTCTCGGAGACCGAGTAGTCTCCGGCTGCCGTGCTGGCCGTGTGCGAACCGTGGCCGGCGCCGTCACGCGGGGAGATGTACTCGCCGCGAGCACCCGTCGATCCGAGGTTCGAGGTGCCGAAGCCCTTGACGAAGTAGTGCGCAGCGATGATCTTGGTGCTGAGGTCGGCGCTGGTCCACCCATCCGCAGGGTCGTTCGGGATGATCGACGAAGAGAAGACGTTGCCGTCTGCCTTCTTGAACTGCACGGTGTCGACACCGCCGCCGTCAATGATGGCGGGAGTGGTACCGGCCTTCACCGCGGTCCGGAGCCGGGAGCCCGCGAATGACGGGTTCTCTGGCGCTATCCCGGTGTCGATGTCGCCGAGGACGACGCCCTTGCCGGCGTTCGCCGGTCCGCCGTTCTTGGCCCACACACCCGTGTCGATGTTCAGGTATCGGATCGAGCTCAGGTCGTTGACCGGAGGCGTGTCGATCGGGTCAGCCTGGACTTTCAGCTTCTGCGACCGCACGAGGGTCGAGACCGAGCTGTTTTTCGCCAGGTCATTTGCCTGCTTTGCGCTCAGGTTCGCTGAGAACCCATTGAACGCCAGCGTGTAGTTGTACATGGGCCTCACGCCGTAGTGCGAGGTGATCGTGTTCTGTGCGCTCTTGAGGTGCGCCGAGTACAGCTTGACTGCAGTGACCTTCGCGTCGAGCTGCTTGCCCGGGGCTGGCTTGGTTGCGACAAACCCGTGTACTCCGCCGGTGTAGGTCGAAGCCGGTGACGCCTTCAGGCGCACGATGTACTGACCGGCTTTGTACGACTTCGCCGACGCGCGGCTTTCTGCCGCAAGCTTGGTGAAGAGCGAGTGGGCTTTGGTCGGATTCGGGTGCAACCGCGAAATCGCGTTGGCCGGAGCGGCCGACATCATTCCGGCGACAAGCGCCATGCCCGCGACAAGGGACGCCGCGCCTATGCGCCCGCGTCCCTTCGAAAATTTGCTACGAGACGATGAGAGCACGAATTTCCCCTAGAACATTCGGATGGCTGCAAGCGCAGATCGCTCTCAGGCTATACACACATTCGGGGGGTAGCTACAGAAAATTCCGGCGCGACGAAAAGTTGCGCCACGGGAAACAATTTTGCGTGAACGAAGCCATATTCGTCGATTTCGCCGCTTGACGTGGTGCAAACAGTGTGAATCGCAGGAACGGCCCGCCCTTGAAGCGAGGGCGGGCCGTTCCTGGCTGTGAGTTCATGAAGAACTCACCTCATCGTGGAGCTTTACGAAAGGCGTTCGGCGAGGTTCTTGTCGAGCGTGTCGAGGAACTCCTCCGTGGTCTCCCACTTCTGGTCTGGTCCGACGAGGAGGGCCAGGTCCTTTGTCATGTGACCGGCCTCGACCGACTTGATCACGACATCCTCGAGGGTGTTCGCGAAGTCGATCAGATCCTGGTTGCCGTCAAGGAGACCGCGGTGAGCGAGCCCGCGGGTCCATGCATAGATGGATGCGATCGGGTTGGTGCTCGTTGGCTTGCCTGCCTGGTGCTGGCGGTAGTGGCGCGTGACCGTTCCGTGGGCCGCCTCGGCCTCCACGACCTTGCCGTCTGGGGTTGAGAGGACGCTCGTCATGAGACCCAGCGAACCGAAGCCCTGGGCGACGGTGTCTGACTGCACGTCGCCGTCGTAGTTCTTGCACGCCCAGACGTAGCCGCCCTCCCACTTCATGGCCGAAGCGACCATGTCATCGATGAGGCGGTGCTCGTAGGTGAGGCCTGCGGCCTCGAACTGCTCCTTGAACTCCGCGTCGAAGATCTCCTGGAAGATGTCCTTGAAGCGACCGTCGTACGCCTTCAGGATCGTGTTCTTCGTCGAGAGGTACACCGGATAATTGCGGCTGAGGCCGTAGTTCAGGCTGGCGCGGGCGAAATCGCGGATCGACGCATCCTGGTTGTACTGCACCTGGGCGATGCCGTCATCCGGTGCGTCGTAGACGTCGAACTTGATCGGCTCGGAGCCGTCCTCCGGCGTGAACTGAACTGTCAGCTTGCCCTTGCCCTTGAAGACGAAGTCTGTCGCGCGGTACTGGTCGCCGAACGCGTGACGACCGATGATGATCGGCTTGTTCCAGCCGGGGACCAGGCGCGGGATGTTCGAGATGATGATCGGCTCGC
>DASYEE010000096.1:0-17028 GCA_036499165.1 Galbitalea sp.
CGCGAAGGCCGTAATCGCATCGGCGACGCGCAGTTGCAGGCTCGAGAAGCGAGCGCGGGCTTCAGCGGCCACCGTCGGGTGGTGCACGGTGGCGCTCCGGAGCGTGCGACGCGGCAACGCCGATGTGAGGAAGGGCTCCGCTTGTGTTCCTGTCATTGCTGTTCCATCCCTGAACGGTCATCGACCAGTCGCTGAAGCCTCGGCAGTTGCCGGGACTGTTGCTCGGCCGCCGAGACGGCGAGGTAGAGTTCGGCCGCATCCCGTGGTCGCGACAACAACCGACCGGTCAACATTTCGATTCGGTGCATGCGGTTCCGCACGGTGTTGGGATGTACGAACATGGCGCTCGCGACGGCGTTGACCGATCCATCGTTGCGGAACCATTCGTCGAGCACTCCGAGCAGGAGCTCCCGCTCGCTCGGCGGAAGCGCGAGGAGCTTTCCGAGGACGGATTCGGCCAGCTGGCCCGAGATATCCGGAGCGCCCGCGGCGATCGATTCGATCGGCTGGTCGCCGAATGCTGCAACCTCGCCGTTCCGCGCGGTGGTGAGGGCGGTGATCGCCAGCCGGAGGCCACGCGGTGCGTCGTTGTAATCGATCAACTCGAGGCTGAGTCCCGCCGCGCATCCGGATTCGCGAAGCCTCGAGCGCAGGTCTGCAACAGCACCGTCCACTTCAGTGCTGACGATCCCGATCTGCAGGTCGGTCAGCAGCACCCACGCTGATCGGATGTCGACGGCGAGGAGGTCGGCCTCGATGCCCGGCAACGGCATCTGCCCCACTGCCGCGGCGCGCACAGCAACGACGACCCAGCGCCCCGCTCGCGGCAGTCGAAGTGCGTCGACGGCCTCCCAGAGCGTGAAGCTCCCATCTGATCCGATCAGAACGGAATAGACGAGACTGAAACGCTCATACTGCCGGGCCTCCAGCATCGCCGCCTGCTCGGTGCTGTATCCCTCACTGGTCAGGCGAACGATGGTCTCGTTCATGAGCCAAACCTCTGATGCGACGTCCACCAGGTGAGTGTCGGTGACCGCATCGCCCGCGCGCGCGATGTCGACGATCTCGGCCCACAGGTACTGCGTGCACGCACGCAGGGCATCGAGCACCGGCACGAGCGGCACCTGGTCGCGAGCTCGTTCGGCCCCCAGCTGACGAATCAGGTCGGCCTGCCCGGTCGCCTCCTTCGAGTAGCCGAGGATGAACTCCATGTGGGTCGCGCAGGCGATGTGCAGGGTCTCGCTCGAGATCGGAGTCCCGCCGCGGTAGAACGGAACTTCCCGCAGGACGGCGTCGGCGAGCTCATCCTCGAAGCTGTCGGATCGGGCGAAGAGTTCTTCGGCCAGAACGTGCAGCCCCGGCCACGGCGATGCCCCGTTCACGGTCATTCTTCAAAGTACCGCGGTCGGCTCGCCGCCGGGGCCCCAATCTCGATGAGCTACGACTTCAGCTCGTCAGCCGCATCGCGGTCGGCGGCGGCCTGCAGCAGCGCGTACTCCGCCTCCTGGATCGCGTACACCTCGAAGTCGACGGCATCCGCGGCATCCCACTCGGAGTCTTCAGCCACCGTCTCCGCGCGCTTGGCCTTGTGGGCTGCACGACGCGCGGCCGCCCGAGCGTGCAAAGAGTCGAAAGTTTCGGAGACGTTCTGCTGCATGGCCGCCCAGTCCTTCGTCTCCTGGTCGCCCTCGGCGATGAGGTCGTCACCGATTTCGACCCTGGTTGCCTCGAGCGAGTCGTGGAGCTCTGTAATGCGGGCCTGCACCTTTACGTCGTTCCTGGCTTTCACATCCGCCGCAGATGCCTCGAGTGTCCTGGCCTGGTTCGCAAGCTTTTCCAGTTGGTCTGAGAGTGCCATCGTGATGCTCCTTGTCGGTTCTTAGTTGGTTGACTTGACGAGCAGCGAGCGCGCGGTGAATGCGGCGGCGATCTCGGCCACACCGCGGAAGAGCGCCGAGATCGAGACGTAGGTGACGAGAATCAGGACGCTCGACGACAGCGAAGATGAGGCGATGAATCCCAACAGCAGTTGGAGGATTCCCGAGACCAGCTGGAGTCCCCACGCCGGGGATGACCCGATGCTGAACAGGCTCGAAATGATGTCGAAGGTTCCGACGAAGACGAAGTAGAACCCGACGACGACCGCAAGCGAGACGAACGTGCCGCCTGGGTTCAGGAACGCGATCACCGCGGCGATGACGAGAAGCACGGCGAAGAGGATGTGCCAGACACGCCACCCATTCGGCGTGATGACAGCGCGGAAGATTTCACCGGCAGCGGAGAGCAGGATGAGGATGCCGAACAGGATCGACACCACGTTGATCGTCGTGTTGTCGAAACGCAGGACCACGAAACCCACAATGATCCAGGCGATTCCAACGACGAGAAGCACCCACCAGAATCTGCCGAGTTTCCTGGCGACGGCTTCGAGGGGCGCGAACAGCTTGTTGGTCATTGGGATCTCTCTCATGTGAGTGGGCACAACCAATTCGGTCAATACCGATAGTGGCGTGACTGCGACCGGCCCCGCCATGGAGCCGCTTCCACGTTTTAGAGGTCCCCGATGTGGGCCTTCACAATTACTGCCGCGAGCGCTGCGAAAGGGTGTTCAGTCGTTCGATTGGGCGTTGTGCCGCTGTTGGTGTCGGGCAACTCGCGCCCGGTTACCGCAGATGTTGGACGCACACCACACCCGCCGAGGATTCTCCGCGAGGAAGAGCATCGAGCAGGTGGGGTTGGCGCACCGGCGCAACTGCGCCCGGCGAATCGGGTCGGCGACAAGCTCGATAGCGTCGCGTGCGATCGCCGCGAGCCGCGGGTTACCATCGCGAGCAGCGTGCCAGCGGGTCGCTGCCCCGATGCCGCCAGCGACCTCGAGCTGTGACACGGCGTATGCGGAGGCCGCCACGCGGTTGAGCTCGTCCACCGATTTGCCCGCCGTTAGCCGATCGTCGATGGCCGCCTCGAAGACCTCACGGAGCGCCCAACGCAGGCGCGTGGTGGCCGCATCAGTGGGTAATTCGGCGTCCGGCAGCCGCCCGGACTCGAGCGCCCACCACGTCTCTCTGTTGCCCGCGAGCAGATCTGTCGATTCGGTGTGAGCGTTGGCCACGGTATCCACGAGATCCAGCGCCACAGACGGCTCAGCACCAACGGGGAACCCGTGCTGCTGCATGTCGGCGAAGGACGGGCTAATGCTCATGACTGCACTCTAATCGTTAGCGGCTACGTGGGGCCAGCAATTCCATCGAACCCTTGCGGAGTCGTGAACTAATGGTTAATACTGCCATTAATACGTTAGTTTCGCGCAGCCAGGGAGATCCCAATGAGCACACTCGCAGGCACTCGGGTGTTGGTAATCGGACGCGCCAGCGGCATCGCCCGCGCGGTCGTCGATGCGGCGATGGCCGACGGGGCACACGTCGTCGTGGCGGGACGAGATCGCGCAAAGCTCGCCGACCTCGCTGCGCGCCTCGGGCACATCGACCACGTCGTGACCACGGCATCCGCCCGGGCCCGGGGCCGAATCGCCGACCTGCAGCCCGAGACGATCGCCCTGTCATCCGCGACCAAAGCGATTGGCGCGATCCTGCTTGCCAAGCACCTGGCACCCATCATGCCGCCGACGGGATCGTTCGTGCTGTCATCGGGGGCAACCGCTCTGCGCCCCAGCATCGGGATGCTCGCCGTCGGCGGAACCAACGGCGCGGTCGATTCGATCGCCCGAGGACTGGCGGTCGAACTGGCTCCGATCCGCGTCAATGCGGTGGCACCGGGAACTGTTGACACGGGTGCTTACGATGCCCTCGGTGCGGATGTAAAGGCCGAGCTTTTCGAGCGGCGGAGCGCCGGCAACCCGGCGGGCCGGGTCGGCCGAGCCACGGATGTCGCACAAGCCGTGGTCTTCGCGCTGACCGCAGACTTCGTCACAGGGCTGTCCATCCCGGTTGACGGTGGCGAACTGCTCGCCTGAGAATCAAACTGCACAACGGGGAAAGGGAAACGCAATGAGTAAGCACATCGAATGGGATCGGGTCACGACAGAGCACGTCGCCTCGGCCATCGCCGAATTCGACCGGCTCGGCGCTGACGACTTCTACGCAGTCCACGGGTTCGCCCCAGCCACGACCTACAAGCTCGTGCGCGACGCGAACAGCTACCCGCCGAAGGCAATCCTCGGCACGGCCTACGAACTGGCAACCGGCGAGCGACTCGCCTCTTCCGATTTCGAAGGCGGAAAATCGGGCGCGGTGAAAGTGCTGTCCGCGCTCGGGTTCGACGTTCGACCGCTGAACTCCTGACGGGCCGGCCGCCTGGGATCAGCTCAGCGCTAGCGACGCCATCCAGTCCTCGACGGCGGCGGGCTCTCGAGGCAGGGCCGCCGAGAGGTTGATCGATGAGGTCTCGGTCACGAGTAGGTCGTCCTCGATACGGATGCCAATGCCGCGCAGCTCCTCCGGGACCTTCTCGTCATTGACCTGGAAGTAGAGGCCCGGCTCGACCGTGAGCACGTTGCCTGCCGCAAGCGTGCCGGTGAGATACGACCCCTGCGGCGCGTGGTTGCAGTCGTGGACGTCCATTCCGAGCATGTGGCCGGAGCGAGAGATACTCCAGCGTCGGTGGTACAGGGCTTCCGGCGCCATTGCCTCGTCGAGCGAGCAGTGCAGCACCCCGAGATCGATGAGTCCCTCCGTCAAGGCGAGGGCACAGGCATCCTGGTAGTCCTGGAACCGCACACCGGCACGCAGCGCGTCGATGCCCGCCTGCTGAGCGCGGAGCACGATCGAGTAAACGTCGCGCTGCAGTGGAGTGAATGAACCCGAGACCGGCACGGTGCGGGTGACGTCAGCAGAGTAGAGGGACGGCAGCTCCATGCCCATGTCCATGAGCACAAGGTCGCCGTCGCGGAGGCGGCCGGTGTTCGCCGTCCAATGGAGGGTCGTGGCGTGGGAGCCGGAACCGACGACGCTGCCGTATGCCGGGCCCTCGCCCTCGAGCCGCGCGCGGCGACTGAACGTGCCCTCAATGAATCGCTCGCCGCGATCACTTGCCTGCGCCCGGCCCCATTCGCGCGCGCAATCCTCGAAACCGAGAACGGTGCCATCGACCGCGAGCTGGAGCTGGCCGATTTCCCAGTCGTTTTTAATGAGCCGCAGCTGGTCGAGTGTCGCCTTGAGGGCCAAGTGCGGTGCGAAGTCGCCACCGCAGACCGATCGCACCATCGCGTCGACATCCTGGTCGAGCGTCGGCAGAACCCTGATTGTCTTCGCGCGCGCGGCAGCGCGCACGAAGTCGTCGTGGAGTTCGGTGAGTGGCCTGCACTCGATGCCGAGCGCATCCTGGGTCTCGCGCAGCGACGGTCGAGGGCCAACCCAGAGGTCACCCTGGGCGTCGTTCTGCCAGAACTCGTCGTTGCCGCGACCGGATGGCGCGTGCAGGTAGAGCAGGGATGTCGCGACTCCCCCGGTCGTGTCGACGACGAGCACGCTCGACGCGCCCGTATTGCCGGTCAGCCAGACGTGATCGGTGCCGGGGCGGAATCCGTAGTCGTTGTCGTTCGACCTGACCCGCGGCTCGCCGCAGGGGATGATCAGCAGCTCGGCCGGGAATGCCTGCGCCAGCCTAGCCCGCCGTTCGGCCGTGTACGCGACGACAGGGTTGTCTGGCGCAAGCACGGGATCCGCGTCTCCCCAGTCGGCAAGCATGAACGCGCCGTTGCCGGGCAGCGCCGCCCGATTGGTGGCACGGGGCATCGACCACGGCAGTGTGGTGAGCGCAACGACTGATGGATGCGCGTCGACGGTGGTCATGGAGCAGTCCTCTCGAGAGCCTCAGGGATCGTCTCTGTCCAGGTCAGCCGATCGGCGTCGTCTGGGGTGTCCGGCAGCCGACCCGCGCCATCCGGAACCGGGATCGCGGCGAGCAGCGCCTCGGTGTACGGGTGGATCGGGTCCTGCCAGATGGTCTCGGTGTGCCCGGATTCGACGATCCGGCCGCGATACATCACGAGAGTGCGGTCTGCGATCCGCCGCACGACCGAGAGGTCATGGGAGATGAACAGCATCCCGGCGCCAGCCTCGAGGCAGAGGTCACGCATCAGGGCGGCAACGCTGGTCTGGGTGGACGCGTCGAGCGCCGAGATCGGTTCGTCGGCCACGAGCATCCCCGGCCTCGCCGCGAGAGACCGCGCAATCGCGATGCGCTGCTTCTGGCCACCGGAGAACTCGTGCGGGTAGCGCGCCGCGGCGGACGTGTCGAGACCGACCCGTTCGAGCCACTCCCTCGGATCCGATCCGGATTCCCCACGCGCGAGCGCCGCCCGCACGCCATCGCCAATCTGATCGCCGACTCGGCGTCGCGGGTTGAGCGAGGAGTTTGGATCCTGGAAGACCATCTGCATGCCGGTCAGCGCGCGCGGCCGACGCCGAATTCCGAGTACTGGCACGTCCAGTGCGCCGAACGTGACACTGCCAGACGCGCGCTTCTCGATTCCGATGACGGCACGGGCGAGGCTCGACTTGCCGCATCCGCTCTCCCCGACCAGGGCGACAACCTCGCCCGCGCCGATCTCGAGCGAGACCCGGTCGACGGCGCGCACCACCGGTCGGCCGCGGTATTCGACCACCAGGTCTGATGTGCTGAGGACGGGCGCGGTCACGGGGAATCCTCCTGGCTGGGGGCCGCGGCGGCCGGCGCAGCAAGCAGGTCGTGTACGAGCGTTTCGGGAGACGCCTCGAGCGCCGACCCCGGGAGCGCCGCCAGCAGCGACTTCGTGTATTCATGCTGGGGATGCGTGAACAGTTGTTCCCGCGGCGCCGACTCAACGACGACACCCGAGCGCATGACGGTTACCTCGTCTGCCACCGCACTCATCACGCCGAGGTCGTGCGTCACGAGGAGCACGCTCACCCCGCTGTCGTCGACGAGTTCGCGCAGCAACTCGAGAATGCCCGCCTGCACCGTGACGTCGAGGGCGGTCGTCGGTTCGTCTGCCAGCAGCACATCCGGGTCGCAGGCGAGCGCGACCGCGATAGCGATGCGCTGGCGCTGGCCACCCGAGAACTGGTGCGGGAACTTCTTCAACGCGCCCTCTGGATCCGGCACCTTCACCCTCTCGAGCAGCTCCAGCGCGCGCGGCCGTGCGGCGTCCTTGCGCAGCTTCAGGTGATGCCGCATGTGGTCGGTCAGCTGGCGGCCGATCGCAATCTGCGGGTGGAGACTCGTCGACGGATCCTGGAAGACCATCGCGACACGCCTGCCCCTGATCGCGCCGAGCACGTGTCTGGGGGCCCCGAGCAGCTCGGTCGCGCCCGCATCGGACGCGAGCGTGATCGAACCGGATGCCGTCATCGAGTCCGGCAGCAAGCCGAGAATCGCGAGCGCGGTGATCGTCTTGCCGGAGCCGGACTCGCCGGCGAGACCGTGGATGCGACCCTTTTCGAGCACGAGGTCGATGCCGTCGACGATCGGTCGCGGCCCGTCCGGTGTCCGGAGGGAGATGTGCAGGTCGGAAATGGTGAGGATGCTCACAGCGTCAGCCCACCTCCCCGCAGCGTGTTGGACTTCGGGTCGAGCGCATCCCGCAGCGCGTCGCCGATGAAGTTGAACGCCACGACGACGGTGAGAATCGCAAGCCCGGGGAACAGGCCAAGCCACCACGAGTCGAAGTTCTGCACGGCATCAGAGACCATCGAGCCCCACTCTGCCGTCGGGGGCTTGGCTCCGAGACCCAGGAACGACAGTCCGGACAGCAGCAGGATCGCCGTGCCGATATCGAGGCTCGCGAGAACGAGGATGGGCCCGAGGATATTCGGTGCGATATCGCGCCAGAGCGACCTGAGCGCCGAGAACCCGAGCAGCTGCCCCGAGACGACGTAGTTCGACTGGCGCAGGCTGAGCACGAGCCCGCGCGTGAGCCGGGCATAGGACGGCCACGACACGATGAGCGCTGCCAGCACCGCATTGAAGAGCGATGCGCCGAGAGCCGCCGCGATGACCATCGCCAGAATGACGGTGGGAAAGGCCATGACGAGGTCGGTGATGCGCATGATCAGCTCGTCGACCCAACGACCGAAGAAACCCGCGATCGAGCCGAGCGCTGCACCGATCAGGACAGACATCACGACAAGGAGCAGCGACAGCGGAATCGTGACGCTTGCCCCGGAAAGCACCCGCGAGAACACATCTCGGCCGAGCTCATCCGTGCCCATGAACGTGCCGTGCCCCGGCGCCTGCAGGATGGGCAGGTTCTGCGCAAGCGGGTCGTGCGGCTCGATCAGTGGCGCGAAGACTGCGACCAGGATCCAGATGAGCGCGACGGCGGCGCCGGCGATTCCGAGCGGCGCAGACCACCGACCGAGCCGAAGTCGCGGACGACGCCAGCGCAGCTTGCCCGGATCGATCTCGTCTGTTGTGACGGTTGGCAGGCTCATGCGATCCTCACCCTCGGATCGAGGATCCCGTACAGCAGGTCGACGATGAGGTTCACGAGCAGGTACATGACCCCGATCAGGAGACCGACGCCCATGACGCCGGGGAGGTCGAGGTGGGATGCCGCCTGGTACGCATAACTGCCGATTCCTGGCCACGAGAAGATCGATTCGACGAGCACGGTTCCGCTCAGGAGGCTGCCGAACGCGAGCCCGACGACGGTAAGCACCGGGATACTGGCTCCCCGGAGCACGTACGACCAGACGACCGTGCGGGTCGGCAATCCCTTGGCCCTGGCCGCACGCACGTAGTCCTGGTCGAGGATCTCGAGCACCGCTGTGCGCACGAACCGCGTCAGGAGACCGACCGTGTAGAGCGTCAGCACGAGGACGGGAAGAAACAGGTGCGAGAGCGCGTCGAAGAACGTGTCGAGCTGGCCAGCGAGCAGGGCATCGATCGTGTAGAGGCCGGTGACCGTGTGGGGTGTATTGAAGTCCGAGCTGAGACGGCCCGAGCCTGGCGCTATGTGGAGCTTGAAGTAGAAGACGTAGTAGAGCACCAGCGCGAGCCAGAATGTCGGCACGCTGAGACCGGCAAGCGACACGACCCGAAGCACGTGGTCTGAAACCTTGCCACGGCGATAGGCGGCGACGGTTCCGAGCACGACACCGATGATCACGCTCAGCACGATCGCGCCGATCGCGATCTCGAGCGTGGCCGGCAACGCTTTGGCGAGGTCGGAAGCAACAGGATTGTGCGTCGTGGTCGAGACGCCGAGGTTGCCGTGCACCAGGTTGCCGAGGTAGGTGAAGTATTGCAGGACCAGCGGTTTGTCGAGCCCGTATTCCGCGCGGAAGTGGGCGACGATCGTCGGATCCTCAGCCGCCCGCTGGCCGAGCGCCGCCGCCACCGGGTCACCGGGGACGAGGTTGGTGAGCACGAACGTGACCAGGGTGACGCCGATCACCAGCAGTATCGAGGTGATGACCCGTCGCACCGCATAGCGGACGAAGGGATGCGCGGCCGGAGCCGTGCGCGCAGGCTTCCCTGTGCGCACGGCTCCGCTGGCCGGGCTACTCGTCAAGAGCAGCGCCTACTTTTTGCCAAGGGCTGCGATGTCGATAGTCCACACCGAGTTGTACACGACTCCGGTGACCGTGGACTTTGCCGCGATGTTGTTACCCGGCTGCAGCAACGGGATGAACGGACCGGATGTGTTCAGCGCCTTCTGCAGCGCCTCGAACTGTGCCGCCCGCTCGGTGTCCGTACCGCCGACGGTCGCTGCTGCCGCGAGCGACGAGATGCCGGCATCCGCCGTTGCGGACCATCCGGCGCGGAGGCCGACCACGTTGCCCGGCGTGAACACCAGGTAGTCGCTCGGGTCCGGGTAGTCCGGGCCCCAGTACCAGAGGCCGATGTTCTCCGTGCCGTTGCGGTACGCGTCGAGCTCAGTCGCAACCGGCGCCGGAGCGAGGTTGATCGTGATTCCGACGGCCTTCAGCTGCGATTGGATCCGCTGCGCGATCGTCGGGAACTCGATGCCGTTCAGGGTGATGTCGCTCGGGAAGTTGAGCGTAACCGACTGCCCTTTGTAGCCGCTCTTCGCGAGGTCGGCCTTGGCGGCAGTCGCGTCTGTCTTCAGCGCGTCGGATGCTCCGAGCGCTCCGAGGAACATGCTCGGAACGACGCCGGGCGCCTGCGAGGTTCCCTTGCCTGCGATGGAGACGAGGTCGGAGTAGTCGATCGCTTCCTTCACTGCCTTGACGAACGACGGGTTGCTCGTGATCTTCGAGATCTTCGGGTTCTGGTTCAGCAGCAGGAAGATCACGTTGGCCGACGGGTCACTCGTCACGTTCACCGAACCGCTGAGGCCGGTGGCCTGGGTGCCGGAGAGATCGAGCGCGACATCCGCGCTCCCGCCCTGCACGTTGATCTTCTGGGTCGGGCCTTCGACGTTCTGGATGACCACTCGCGTGTACGTCGGCTTGTCGCTGCCGTCGTAATTCTTGTTCGCCGTGAGGACGACCTGCGACGCGAGGTTCAGCGAGCTGAGGATGTACGGGCCCGAGCCAGCGGAGTGTGTGTTCAGGTACTTCTCCGCGGCATCCTTGTCTGTCGTCGTGCCGCCGTGCGCCTTGACGACCTTGGAGTTCAGGATTCCGAGGGCGGGGTTCGCGAGGATCGCGGGCAGAGCCGGAGTCGCCGTCTTCGTGGTGAGGACGACCGTCTTCGCATCCTGCTTCGTCACGGTGACGCCGTCGAGAAGGAACGACGGATTGCCCTTGACGCCGATCACACGGTCGAGCGAGAAGACCACGTCGTCGGCGGTGATCGCGGAGCCGTCCGAGAACTTGTGGGTTCCGGTGAGCGTGAGCGTGAAGGTCTTGGCGTCGGCCGACTGGGTGAGGGTGGCGAGACCTGGGACGACCTTCGAGACATCGCCGCCCTTGAAGGTGAGGAGCGTCTCGTAGAGAGCCTTGTCGACCAGCTCGCCGGTGGGCTCGTACATGCGGCCGGGGTCGGCCGTCTTCAGGTCGAATGCCTTATCGATGGTGATCGTCTTGGCTGCCGAGTTGCTGCCGGTCGTCTTACCGGACGAACATCCGGTGACGACGAGGGCGAGTGCGACGACCGCGGAGCCGATCGCAATCCTGGTCTTTGCGGAGCGGTAAACCATGATGCCTCCTGGGGGAATGGCCGCCCTTATTTGATGCATTTGCTGTTGGACGGTATGGAGAAAGAGTTGCATGATCCGTATCGTTATTCCCCTACAGTTCGATAACCGTAGACGAATGTGAACCTTGGATGAATCTGGAGCGCAAAGTGTCAAAAACCGACGAAGACGTGCAGGCGCTCGCTGGACAAAAAATCGGCGCGCTGGATGCCGTGAACATGCGCATCCTCGAGGTGCTCCGTGATGACGGGCGCATCTCGATGGCCGCCCTCGCCGACCGCGTCAACGTCTCGCGTGCGAGCGTCTACAACCGCGTGGAACATCTCGTCGCGGCCGGGATCATCACCGGATTCTCGGCCCAGGTCGATCCATCGCTCGTCGGCCTCGGCGTCTGCGCGCTCGTCTACGTGACCGTGCACCCGCAGAGCTGGCACCGGTTCCGGGAAGGACTCATGCAGATGCCCGACGTCGAGTACTGCGCGATCACCACCGGCGAGCACGACGCGATGCTGCTCATCCGCGCCGTCGACATCGGCGGCGTCCACGACTTCGTAACCGGGGTCGTCGCGGCCCGGCCCGAGGTGAAATCGGTCGTCAGCGTGGTAGCGCTCGACGAGGTCGTGCGGAAGTCGTACGTGCTGCCGTCCGACATCCCCGATCGCTCAGGAATGTCGAATCGCATGGGAATGACCCGGTTTACGACGGCAGGCAACGGGCGGGATGCCGGCACCCGGTAGCTGACACCCGCAATCGACGGACGGGTCGAGCTAGCTGCTGACCTCGACGCAGATGCTCACGTGATCGATGCCGTCGATCGTGAAGTTCTCGATCAGCCGGATGCCTTCCGGCGCCGCTTCGACAATGCTCCCGCTCGTGCCGGTGACGACACGACCATCGGTCGCCATCACGTGGGCGAACGACACCTCGAGCTGATTGCCGACGCGAGTGCCGACAAATCGTCCGAACGTGACGGTGTCGCCGTCGTAGTCACCCCAGATCACGCCATCGCGCTCGGAGTAGTCGAACGACGAGGGTGAGTCCGGATCAACCGGGCTGTTCGTCGATGACTCCATGACGAATCTGCGGCGGTCGAGGCTGGGGGCAATGAATGCTGGGTCGGTCGGAATCACGGCTACGAGTATGCGGGTCATCCCCGCTCCGTGACGAACCTGGTCTGGACTGTCTACCGTCCCCCGACTGCCTCGATACCGAATTGGACGGATTGAGGATCTATCGTTCGGAACCTTGCAGAGTGTCCAATGTCGCTCATTCGCTTCGGCGGTGGTCCGCGCCAGAAGTCAGGACACCAATATCGACAGCAGCAGCGTCAGCCCGAGACCCATGACGGAGATGATCGTCTCCATGACCGACCAGGTCTTCAGGGTCTGGCCAACGGTCATCCCAAAGTATTCCTTGACCAGCCAGAACCCGGCGTCGTTGACGTGCGAGAAGATCAGCGATCCGGCCCCCACCGCCAACACGAGCAGCGCCAGGTGCACGGGCGACAGGTGCGTCGAAAGGGGCGCAACGATTCCCGCCGCCGTCACGGTGGCGACGGTGGCTGAGCCGGTCGCGAGACGGATGAGCGCGGCGACGATCCAGCCGAGTGCTATCGCTGTGAGGCCGGTCGCGAGGGCCACCTTCGCGATCGCCGTACCCGTTCCACCGTCGACGAGCACCTGCTTGAAACCGCCGCCAGCGCCGACGATGAACAGCACGCTCACGATCGGCAGAAGGCTCGCACCGATCTTCTTGCTCAGCGTCGCCGCGTTGAAACCGACGCTCAGGCCAAAGGTCACCATGGCCAGCAGCACCGCGAACAGGAGGGCGAAGACCGGATCTCCGATGAAGTCGAGAACCACCCGCACGGAGTTTCCTGCGGGAATCCAGATGTCAGCTCCGGCCTTCGCCAGCATGAGGACGAGAGGCGACAGCAGGGTGATGAGGGTGATCGCGAACGACGGAGTGCGCTTGGCGTCAGGGTCCTGCGCCTTGCCGGTCGGGTTCTTCGAGTTCGACGAGTCAGACGACGTGCCCGTCACCGCGAGCCCAGCGCCCGCAGCGCCGATGGGCACCCACCGGGCCGCGACCATCCCGAACAGCGGGCCCGCAACAGCAACGCACGGGATTGCGATGAGGAGCCCGAAGGCGAGCGTGATTCCGACGTTGGCGTGCAGGATTCCGATGGCCGCGAGCGGGCCGGGATGCGGCGGAATGAAGCCGTGCAGGACCGACAGGCCGGCCAGGGCCGGAATGCCGAGACGGAGCGCCGGACCCTTCGATCGGTGCACGGCGAGCATGACGACCGGAATCAACAGCACGAGCCCGATCTCGAAGAACATCGGTATTCCGATGATCGCGGCGATGAGGGCCATCTTCCACGGCAGCGTCGCCGGACGCCCCCGCAGGATCGTGTCGACGACACGATCGGCGCCACCCGAGTCAGCAAGGAGCTTGCCGAGCATCGCCCCGAGGCCGATCAATACACCGACGTACCCGAGAACCCCACCGACGCCGGTCTCATATGACGTCGTCACCTTGTCGAGGTCGATCCCAGAGGCGATACCAACGAAGAGCGCGCCGATGGTGAGGGCCAGGAAGGCGTGTAGCTTCAGCCACACGATCAGCACGACGACGATCGCGATGCCGATCGCCGCGACGATCAGAACCTGCGTGTCGTGCCCCGACCACGGCTCATCCACCGGATTCGTTGCTGTTGCAATGGACTGTGCGATTCGAGCGATGCTGGTCATGACCGCGCCTTTCTTTGTCGTGCCGGTTGAGCGGTACTTGCTGGTTGAGCCTGTCGAAACCTGCCTTACAGGCGGAGCACCTCGCGGATCTGATCGGCAACCTCCGGTGCGGGTGGCCCCACCTCCACCCGGATGCTCGGCTCGTCGGCGGCAGGCTCCTCGAGCGTCGCAAACTGGCTGTCAAGCAGGGATGGCGGCATGAAGTGCCCGTGCCGCGCCGCCAATCGCTCGCCGATGAGCTCCTTCGACCCGGCCAGGTACACGAATTCGACGCCGTGCCCCCGGCGATCGATGATGTCGCGATACGAACGCTTCAGCGATGAGCAGGTGATGATTCCGTTGCTGCCGCGGTCGAGACACTCCTCGACCCACTCGGCGACTTTCTCGAGCCACGGCCACCGGTCTTCGTCATCCAGCGGATGCCCCGCGGCCATCTTCTCGATGTTCGCCTGCGGATGCAGCGAGTCGCCCTCCTCGAAGGGCCAGCCGAGTTCACCCGCTAACAGCGCCGCTACCGTCGACTTGCCACAACCGGATACGCCCATGAGCACGAGCACGACCGGGTCGCCCTCCCGCGCGGTGGCGTCAGCGCCAGCATCCATAACTTCATCTTGGCACGGCCGGTCGTCGGTTGGGCCTTTGCCTGTTGAGCCTGTCGAAACCGCTACAGCCATCCGCGCTCGTCGGCGATGCGCAGCGCCTCCCCGCGATTGCGAGCGGAGCACTTGGTCATTGCGGCCGAGAGGTAGTTGCGCACGGTGCCGTCTGAGAGGTACAGCTTGGCCGCGATTTCCGCCACGGTCCCGCTCGCTCGCGACGCGATCAGCACATCGCGCTCGCGGGCGGTGAGCGGCGACTCCCCTGCGGCCAAAGTCGCCACTGCGAGCGCCGGGTCGATCACGTGTTCACCGCGCATGACGCGGCGGATCGCATCCGCCAGAGCTTCTGCCGGGGCATCCTTGACCACGAACCCGACGGCGCCCGCCTCCATCGCGCGCCTCAGGTAGCCTGCGCGGCCGAAGGTCGTCAGGATCACGACCCGGCAGTCCGGCACCTGTGCTGCAAGCACTGCCGCGGCTGCCAGCCCATCGAGGCCCGGCATCTCGATGTCGAGCAGGGCGACATCCGGCTGGTGTTGTAGCGCCGCAGAGACGACATCGTCGCCCCGGCCCACGGCCGCGACCACCTCGAAATCAGCCTGCAGGTGCAACAGCGCTCGAAGCGCGTCGCGCACCAGCTCCTGGTCGTCTGCGAGAAGCAGGCGAATCGTCATGCCGCCACCACCGGGCCGATCACGACACGCAGGCGCCAGCCACGCGGACTGAGCGGTCCGGCCTCGACGCTTCCCCCGAGGGCGTCGATGCGCTCTCGAATCCCGGTGATGCCGTGCCCCCATGCGGCGGAGCCGCCGATGCCGTCGTCGCGGATCTCGACAGACGAACCCGACACCGTGACCGTGCAGCTGGATGCCCGTGCGTGACGGACGACGTTGGTGATTCCCTCACGAACGATCCAGCCGAACATCTCGACTCGCGCTGGGTCGACCAGGTCGAGCGCGGTCGGCAGGTCTGCTGTGACTCCGGCAGCGCGCAGCAGTTCGCGCGCCCGCGCCAGTTCGCCAGCGAGTGTCACCTCGTGGTACCCGGAAACCGCGGCACGAACATCCGCCAACGCCTGCCGCGACAGGATCTCGATCTCGGCGATCTCGCGGCGTGACGCGGAACCGTCCGTCTCAGCCAGCTGCCGCGCGAGATTGCTCTTGACCGTGATGGCGGTGAGGGAATGCCCGACCAGGTCGTGCAGGTCTCGGGCGATGCGGTTGCGCTCGGCTTCGGCCGCGAGCTCAGCTACCTCGGCTCGCGCCGCAACGAGCGTCTGGTTGGCCCGTGCCATCTCGGTAAACGCGAAGAAAATCAGCGCGGTGAACACGATCATGACCGCCTGCGTCCAGCCCGGTCCGTCTCTCCACGATGGCACGAGGACGGGCACGAACAGGGCCGCGAGCGTCGCCGCGACTACGATCGGTGCCGCTCGTCGTCGCAACGGAATCACGACAAGCGCGACGATGACCGCGCACGGATAGAACGCGTACTCCTCGGTGAGCGGCAGCAGCACGAGAAACAGCAGAGTCATCACGCCGATGAGCACCCAGAAGCGCCGACCAGCCCGTCGTACGATCGCGTAGTCCGCGAGGAAGTAGCAGACACAGAATGCGGCGACGATCGCGTACCCGATGAGTGCCGTCACGCCATCCAGGTATTCAAGGATGACGCCGACCGTCAGCAGCGGATAGACAAGCATGCCGCAGGCGAGCGCGAGCCGTCGCCAGCCGACAGCCCATGGCCGGAGGTCGGCGGCACCCACATCGCTCGGCATCCGACTCGTTTCGCGCATCACGGGCACGCTACCACCGGAGTTCACGCCTTTTGCGGGGCAAACTCCGCACGCACGTGCCGGCGGTTGACGAGAATCACGACGCCGATGAGGAGCAGCTCACAGGCTCCCTGCTCGATCTTCATCCAGAGCGGAAACGTGCCGGGCAACAGGATGATCGCGGCGATCGCCACGACGATTACCGCCGAGATGATCCGTACGCGGCGATACGCCGGCCTGGAGCCTCGGGCTGCGACAATCGCGAACAGGGTCAGGGTGATGCCGCTGGCAGCGGCGAAGCATCCGCGGATCCAGACGGCGACGTTGACAATGTCTGGGTTGTTGCGAAGCAGGATGACGGCGACCAGCGTGACGACGCTGAGCGCCGCGTATGCCGTGACCAGGATGGTGGTGGTGCGAAGTGCGGTGGTGCCGCGTGACTCGATGGTGGCTGTGGTCGTGGGGACTGAGTTCATGCCATCAACGATCGTCTCGCACCGGGATCGCGGGTAGTGACGCCGCCCACCACCAGGCGGTGACATTTGTCACACGTGTTGTCGGCGACGCACCCGCGATGTAATGCGATCGAGGGGCGGAACCCGCTCGAACCAGTAGAGCAGCCCTGGCCACTCTGCGTGAAGTTCGTGCGTCGACACCGACTGGTTCGCCCGCGTGACGACAGCACCGAGGTGACGGGCCACCTGCTCCATGTTGCGTGCAGACCAGTAGCGGCCGCGCATTCTGAGGAGCCGATGACCGGCCGCGTCCGCGACGAACAGGTTGGTCAGGGTCTCGCCA
>DASYEE010000097.1:0-2433 GCA_036499165.1 Galbitalea sp.
CGAAGGCGACCACGGCATCCTGCCAATGCGACGCGGGGATCTTGCCGATCACCGAGACCTGCACCGGCAGCACCTGCTGGAACGGCGCGAGCTGCGCCATCCAGATGCCGAGCCAGGCGGCGGCGAACGCGCCGATCCAGCCGCCGGTGACCAGCTTGGTCGGTTCGGCGAAGACGCCGGGGGTCTCGTCGGGTGCGGCGACTTGCTCGGTGGCGGTCATGCGTCTACCTTCTGTTCGGCGAACGACGCGATGGCGGCGGCCGCGAGTTCGATGGTTCGGGCTGCGGCCGCGTCGTCGCGGTCGGCCAGCCAGGCCAGGGTGAGTCCGTCGGTGAAGCTGACCAGCATGCGAGCCAGGTCGGCAGTCGGAACCCGCCACGGCCCACCCGCGGCATCGAGCAGCTCGATCGCAAGGGCGTGGTAACGGGCGTACTGCTCGGCCGGCAGGTCGTCGAGACCGGGCGTGCGCAGCGCGTACTGGGTCAGCTCGAACATCGCCTGCTCGTGGCCGGGGTCGCGCTTGACGAGCTCGAGGTAGGCGGTCATCGCCAAGACTGTCGCTTCATGGATGCTGCCGGCTCGCGCCAGCAGCGGCGCGAGAGCCGCGCTGCCCTCCTCTGCGACCACGAGCTCCACGACGTCGCGGAGCAGTTCGTCGCGCGACGGAACCGCGTAGTGGAAGCTCGCCAGCGCCATCCCGGCCTCGGCCACGATAGCGCGGGTGGTCGCCGCCGCAAGCCCGTCGCGCGCGATCACCGCGAGCGCGGCGTGCGCCAGCGCGGCCCGGCGCTCGGTGGCGGGAATGCGGGACATCGGTGACCCTCTCGGCTCGCCGCCCTGTCGTTGGTGCGGCGATGTGGGTCAACTGTCCCAGACGGACGCCCCAGTTGCAACTACGCGCGAGGAATGAAAACCGTCTTCTCGCCGCTTCTCACTCGCACGGAGCCGTGGTGTGAGAGCCGTCAGACTGCAACCAACTGTCTGAGGTGATGTTCTTCACCGGGAAATGGCCAGCCACCTGACCCTCTACGCCGCCGTTTCGGAAAAACACATCAAGGTACTCGCCGCTCAACCCTTCGGTCTTCGGCCCGATGACCGTAGACATGCCGGTCGGAGGAACACCGAAGACGTATTGCGCCTTCTTCGCGACGTTGAATGCACCATCCGCCCTCCAGATCGTCGCGACATGGTTCTGCTTGTCGACCGAGTCCACCACTAGCTGGTCACCCGAGAAGTCCTGGCAAATCGAGATATGGAGCCCGTCGGACTCGCGTTTCACAGCGACAGGCTGGAACGCAGTGCAGCCGGTCAGCCCGAGAAGGGCAAGGCCTGTTGCGACGATCACAAGAGTTTTCATCGTTGCTCCACCTATGCGCCACCTGCGTCGATTAGCCGAGAGCATCCGTATCCTCGATCATCAGGATGACGACAATG
This sequence comes from Galbitalea sp., assembly GCA_036499165.1. Taxonomy (GTDB): domain Bacteria; phylum Actinomycetota; class Actinomycetes; order Actinomycetales; family Microbacteriaceae; genus Galbitalea. Next base: position 1,435 of record DASYEE010000097.1, read on the forward strand.
ACAAAGCATGAGCACGCCGTCAGTCTCGCATCGGAACGGAATCCGATCGCTCGGTTTTTGTGCTCCCGCTGGGACTCGAACCCAGACTGAAGCGATTTTAAGTCGCCTGCCTCTGCCGATTGGGCTACGGGAGCTTCTCGGCAACCCTAACGAGACCTAAACCTGCGGCGGGCGTGCCGGTTCGCCCAGCAGGCGCAGCCCGTGCGCGGGCGGAGTCACAGCAGGTCGTAGTACTCCGGTCGGGCCTTCATGGCATGGATCAACAACTCATTGCCACTATCGAACTGAAGAACGACTGTCTCAATCAGGCGACCGGATGAATCGAACCCGAGCCGCAACTGACGAGCTGGGCTGTCTTCGTCAAGATAGGCGACGTAGACGGGATGCTCGGCGACGCGTTGAGCCTCCGTCGGATCCACCCCATGCTTGAGCGCAGCATTGTGGACGTCCACTATGCGGCGCTGATCCAGTCCCTGACTGCCGCCCGAATTGCTTCAGACCGGGTGACATGTTCGCGCTCAGCTCGCTCGGTCAGAGCCTCAAGGAGCGCTTGATCCATGCGAACGGGGACCACCTCGCTTGGCCCATTCCCGACGGTCTTGCGACCTCGCCTGCGGAGATCCTTGACCGGATAGCCAGCTTCGGCTTCAGCTGTCCACGTTTCGATCATGTCCTCTGAAACGGGCTTTCCGCGAATCTCCTCCTGAGCCATGCGAATATCGTATTACGAAACTCCCGGCTAACCTAGCTCCTCGGCGGCCGCACCGGCACCCCGGCCAGCCGCAGCACGTACTCGCGCGGGATGTCGAAGCCGAACGTCTTCTTCGGCATCAGGGCCAGTACCTCCGGGGTGAGCGGCTGCCGGTAGTCCAGCGACATCGTGCCGGAGAACTCCGAGGGCGACACCCGCGCCAGGTCGATCTCGACCCGAACGCCCGCCGAGTCAACGGTCACGTGCACCGCTCCGTCATCGCCGGTAGTCCAAGGGATGTCGACCGC
>DASYEE010000098.1:0-43030 GCA_036499165.1 Galbitalea sp.
CGACGGTGTCGCGGAGTCGACCGAGATGACGCGCGGCGATGGGAGTCCGCCGCCCGACAGGGTGAGCAGCGTGGCTGACTGGTTCGAGGCATCCAGGAGAGACAAAGAGGCGAGTTCAGACGCTGCAGGTTCCCTAGCGGCAAGCCACGTCGTCGTCGTCGAAGTGGTTGTCCAGGCGGCATCGAACGGGCCGGGGTTCGCGGTCGCGTTGACGCCGATCGGGAGGCGGCCGCCCGCGATGGTCAGCAGGTCGTCCAACGAGATCGTGCTCGGCTTGCCTGCGACCGGAGCGGTCGAACGTCCCTGCCACTCTCGCGCGGCCACTCCGTCGTGCGAGGTCGCGTGAGTGGCAGACCGTACAAACTCCCGGGTTGTCGTCGCTCCGCGGATGGTCGTAACAAGGGAATACGAGGAACCGGTAGCTCTGAGTGTGGCGTGGCCGATCGATGCGCCGGTCGAACTCGTAAGCTTCGCAGCTCCCGCTGAGGTTGCGGTCGTCGGCAGGACGACACCGGCGGCAAGCGCGACCGCCGCTACAGCGAACACTGCGGCGAGCCAGAACCTGAGCCGGGGGAGCGCAGCAGGGGCCGGGCGCTTAGCGACCGGCCACAGCAGGTAGGCCAGCGTGGGAATGAGGTACGCCAGCCAGCCGAGCACCTCGATGAGGCGTGGGTCGGCCGGGATTCCGAGAACGCCCGTCAGCAGTGCCGCCTGCACGGAACCAGCCGGCGCGAGCCAGGAGAGGTCCACGGTGCCCTGCTGGCCGATGACGATCCAGCCGGCCTCATGAGCCGTTCGCAGCGAACTCAGGACGAGCCCGGCGGCGACGAAGACGAGGAAGATGCCTGTGATCCTGAAGAACTTCGCGAGGTTGATCTTGACGCCGCCGCGGAAAATCCCCACCCCGATGGCGACGGCGATCGCGACGCCGACTACTGCGCCTGCGCCGGCCGCGAGCGCACTGGTGGATGACTGGAATGCCGCGAGCAGGAAGACCGAGGTCTCGAATCCCTCTTTCAGCACCGCGAGGAACGCCATCCCGACGAGCGCCCAGGCTGTCCCGTCGCGCAGCGCGTGGGCTGCATGCTGCTCGAGCTCCGCCTTCATGTTGCGGGCGTGCGTGTTCATCCAGCCGATCATGCCCGTGACAACGCCGACGGCGACCAGCCCGATGATCGACTCCATGCCCTCCTGCTGTGCCTGCGGAAGCTCGGCCGAGACGAGCTCGAGAATCACGCCGACGGCGATGCTCAGCGCGACCGCGATGCCGACGCCGATCCACATCGGGCGAAGCGGCTTGCCTGCCCGCCGCAGGAACGCGGCAATGATGCCGACGATGAGCGCGGCTTCAAGGCCTTCGCGGAGGCCGATCACGAGTGTGGCAAGCATGGCTGTTTCTGAGGAGGAAGATATGGGGAGTTTTATTGGTAAGGCTATCCTTACCCGATCGACTGTATAGCCCGCGACTCGTCCTGTCCAATGACTCCCAGCAAGCTTCCAATATCCTTGAGGGCATGACCGATCCGGAACGCGTGCTCTTCGTTCACGCGCACCCAGACGACGAGACCATCGACACCGGCGGAACAATCGCGACCCTCGTCGACCGCGGCGCAGTTGTCACGGTCCTCACCTGCACTCGAGGCGAGCGCGGCGAGGTCATCGCTGAAGACCTCCAGTACGCCGTCCATAATCCGGACACGCTCGCGAGCGTCCGCGAACTGGAGCTGCGTAAGGCCGTCGGCATCCTGGGCGTCGGCGACCATCGCTTCCTCGGCGACGCCAATGCGCGCTGGGGCGGCAGGGTGCCGCGACGATATTCGGATTCCGGCATGCAGTGGGAAAAGCCAGGAGTCGCCGTAGCGACCAGCGAATTCGACCCGGCATCTCTCACCTCCGCAGACTTCGGTGACGTGGCTGCCGATATCGCGGCCGTGATCCTCGACGTGCAGCCGGGCGCGATCGTCAGCTACGATTCCCGCGGCGGATACGGGCACCCCGATCACGTTCGAGCGGCGCAGGCCGCCAGGCGGGCCGCGGAGGTCTACGGAGTCCCGTTCTTCGAGATCGTGCCGGGACGCGATGGCGGCAGCATCGTGGTCGACGTCTCTGCCGCGCTCGATCGCAAGCGCTCCGCGCTCGAGGCCTACCGCACGCAGGTGGTCGTCGACGGCGACGATTTCGAGCTGTCGAACCACGAGTCGCGTCCGATCGACACACTGGAGCGATACCGGCGCGCGGCCGTGAGCGACGCGGACCGTATCGACTTTCGTGACACGCACTGGGCGAGCAAGATCATCGTGGCCATCGTGGCCATCGTCATCGGAGCCGCCACGGGCGCACTGTTCAGCGTCTACTGCCTCACCACGCTGACAGTTGCCGGGCAGCCCATCTGGATCGGATGCATCCTTGGCGCCGCACTCTCGGTGGCGCTGCTGACCGGGATGCGACTGGCATTCGGCACGCGCACGGTGGCATTTTGGTGCGCGGCTGGCCTCGTCGCGATCGTTGCGATCCTGAGCTTCCAGAGCGCGGGAGGCACGATTCTCGTGCCAACGCTCGGTGCAGACGGCTCCATCAGCGGCCAGGGGATCCTGTGGGCCGCCACTCCGGCGCTCGCCGCCATCGTCGTCCTTGCCTGGCCGCGATCGCGCGGCCGCGCGACGGGTAGGCTTATCAGGCCAGCAGTAACGAAAGGACCGTAAGCAGCAGTGACCTACGTCATCGCCCTCCCGTGCGTCGACCTCAAGGATCGTGCCTGCATCGACGAGTGTCCCGTCGACTGCATTTACGAGGGCGACAGGATGCTCTACATCCACCCAGACGAATGTGTCGACTGCGGCGCCTGTGAGCCGGTCTGCCCGGTCGAGGCCATCTACTACGAAGACGACGTCCCAGAGCAATGGGCGGACTACTACAAGGCCAACGTCGAGTTCTTCGACGACCTGGGGTCGCCCGGTGGAGCAGCCAAAGTTGGCGTCATCCACAAGGATCACTCGCTCATCGCGGCACTTCCGCCCCAGCCGGTCGGCTGAATGGTCCTCGAGCTCCCGGACTTCCCCTGGGACAGCCTGCTTCCGTTCGGTGACACCGCTCGCGCCCACGCAGATGGCATCGTCGACCTCTCTGTCGGCTCCCCGGTCGACCCGACGCCCGCGTTCATCAGGGATGCGCTGGCTGCGGCGACCGATGCACACTCGTACCCGCAGACCGCTGGCAGCGTTCCGCTGCGGGAGGCGATCGTCGACTGGTACGCCCGCCGCCGCGGCGTAGAACTCGGCGTCGATGATGTGCTGCCGACGATCGGTTCCAAAGAACTCGTCGCGCTGCTCCCGCTCCTCCTCGGGCTTGGCAAGGGCGACATCGTCGTCTATCCGTCGATCGCATACCCCACGTATGCGATCGGCGCTGCCATGGTGGGCGCGAGCGCATTCGCGTCCGACGATCCGGCAGAGTGGCCGACTGGCACCAAGCTTGTTTGGCTCAACTCGCCGGGAAATCCGGATGGCAGGGTTCTCGAAATCCCAGCGTTGCGCGCGGCCGTCGGGCGTGCGCGCGAGCTCGGCGCCGTCATCGTCAACGACGAGTGTTACGCCGAGTTGAACTGGGCGGGCGGCGAGCCGACCCCGTCCATTCTCGATCCGGCTGTTATCGGCGACTCCAGCGACAGCGTGCTGTCCGTGTACTCGCTCAGTAAGCAGTCGAACCTCGCAGGCTACCGCGCCGCTTTCGTCGCCGGCTCCCGCGACGTCATCGGCGAGTTGCTTGCCGTGCGGAAGCACGCGGGGCTCATCCCGCCCGGCCCCGTGCAGGCGGCGATGATTGCGGCCCTTTGCAACGATGCCCATGTCGCCGAGCAGCGCGAGAAATACAGGATGCGTCGCACGAGTCTCCTGGCGGCACTTGTCGCGACGGGATTCAGGGTCGACCACAGCGACGCCGGTCTCTACCTCTGGGCCACCCGCGGGGAGGACTCGTGGGCGACCGTGTCGTGGCTCGCCGACCGGGGCATCCTGGTCGCCCCCGGCGCCTTCTATGGCGAATCTCCGGCCGTGCACGTTCGATTCGCGCTGACGGCAAGCGATGATGACATCGCGAAGGCCGTCGAGCGGCTCACTCGGGCAACTGGCGCGAACGCCTGACTCGAATGAAGCGCGTTGGAGCCAACCTCCAACGAACCTTGGCAGCCTTTGGCGAATGCAACGGTTACCCACTCTGCCAATTAGGCTGTATGTGTGACTGACGATGCCACCGAGGATGCCCAGAAGGCGACCCTCCAGTTCCCGGGGGGAACAGCCGACTTTCCGATCGCCCGCGCCGTAGACGGTCGCAGCGCGATCGACATCTCGACGCTCAGCAGGCAGACCGGTTTCAACACGCTCGACGGCGGTTTCGTCAATACGGCGGCCGCTCGCAGCGCGATCACCTACATCGACGGCGATGCGGGAATCCTGCGATACCGCGGCTACGCGATCGAGGATGTCGCGGCAAACTCGACCTATCTCGAGGCCGCATGGCTGCTCATCTACGGCGAGCTGCCGAGCGCATCCGAGCTGGCGGAATTCGACGAGCGCGTGCGCCGCCACACCCTCTTGCACGAAGACATGCGGCACCTGTTCGACGCGCTGCCACACAACGCGCACCCGATGTCGGTGCTGTCGAGCGCCGTGTCTGCCTTGTCGACGTACTACCAGGACTCGCTCAACGTGCACGACCCCGAGCAGGTCGAGATCTCGACCATCCGCCTGTTGGCCAAGCTGCCCGTCATCGCGGCGTACGCCCACAAGAAGAGCCTTGGGCAGGCCTTCCTCTACCCGGACAACAGCCTGAGCTTCGTCGACAACTTCCTGAAGCTGAATTTCGGCACCATGGCAGAGCCGTACCAGGTCAACCCCGTGCTCTCGAAGGCGCTTGATCGCCTCCTGATCCTGCACGAAGACCACGAGCAGAATGCTTCGACGTCGACCGTGCGCCTGGTTGGGTCGACCGAGGCCAACATCTTCGCGTCGATCTCTGCCGGAATCAACGCCCTGTACGGCCCGCTTCACGGCGGTGCGAACGAGGCCGTGCTGAAGATGCTTGGCGAGATCAAGGCGTCAGGTGAGGGCGTCGACAAGTTCGTCTCGCGCGTCAAAAACAAAGAAGAGGGCGTTCGCCTGATGGGCTTCGGCCACCGGGTGTACAAGAACTTCGATCCGCGCGCGAAGCTCGTCAAAGAAAGCGCGGACGAGGTGCTCGAGGCACTCGGCGTGCGGGATGACCTGCTGGACATCGCTAAGGAGCTCGAGGCGGTTGCGCTGGCCGATGACTATTTCATCGAGCGCAAGCTTTACCCGAACGTCGACTTCTACACCGGAGTCATCTACAAGGCGATGGGGTTCCCGGCGCGCATGTTCACGCCGCTGTTCGCCATCGGTCGCCTGCCCGGCTGGATCGCGCACTGGCGCGAAATGAATTCAGACCCGACGACGAAGATCGGTCGCCCGCAGCAGGTGTACATCGGCGAGCCGCATCGCGAGTGGCCGAACCGCTAGTCCCGTTTGCGGGGTACACGACGGGCGACTCGCACGAGCGTGCTCATCTGTGCTCCGGCCGAAACACTCGCGAGCGGGGTACAAAGTTGTTGTTACTACACAACATTCACCCCCAGTGCGGGGGGCATTGTTCGATGATCCCCATCGGGGGCGAGACGCCTGTGTAGGGTGGAGCGCATGGGGGACTTTCGTCACATTTTTTCGTCCAAGCGCGTCTCGATTGTTAGCGCATCCGTTGGCGCTGCCGGGCTGGTCATGCTGGGGTTCGCACCCGCATCCATCGCCGTCGCGGCGCCACCAACACAGTCGACCGTGACCGTGTCGGACGTCGCGAGCGCGCGACCAGCGGCTGGAGGATGGTGGCAGGATCGCGATGACGCTGCCGCCGGTTCCTTCGCAATCACCGCCGATTCGTTCGACAATTCCGATGCGGCGAAGCTGATTCTTCCGACGACGTCGGCGGGGATCAACCTCCACGACAGCTACCCGGCCGCGAGCCGTCCGACCGACCTTCCTGCGCTGCTGAACGGTGCCGGATACTCCTACACGGGTACAAACGTCAACTTCCAGATCGAGGTGGCGTTCCACCCGACCGATCCGCAGTATTCGGCGACGGGTGTCACGCCGTGCACATCGGCAGCGGGCTGGGGCATCCCCGGTGTCGATGCGAACGCCTGCTACGTGTTGTTCAAGTGGGAGCCATTCGCCACGACGACCACATGGGCTTCAGTCGATCTGAGCGCGGACACCGCGGGCAACAGCGGCACACTGCCGACGCCGACCGGCGGTTGGATCGCGCAGAAGCGGGTGGGTGGCATTCCGCCGACGGCCGCGCGCGTCGGTCACACGATGACCGACTACCTCGCCCAGATGAGTGACTACCAGGTGGTGTCGTACGGATTCGGAGCAGGGTCAGGAGCGATCGCTCCCACCGCAGGCTGGGTCAAGAACATCACCTTCGGTGGCGCGACACAGGTCTTCGCACCGACTGCGGCTGCTCCAGCTCCGGCGCCCGTGGCCGATTCGTCGGATCTTGCCTCATACATCTCCACGAATGACATCGACGTTGCCGCGACCTCGAGCACCTTCTCGATCGGCGACAACCCAGCTGGAGCAGGCCTCGCTGCGGTCGACGCGACGAAGCCGCTCGATGCATCCTTGCCGTGGTCAGACGCCAGCGATTCATTCGTCGACGTCTACGCATATTCGAGCCCGACGTTTCTTGGCACCTTCCCTGTGCGCGACGGCGCGGTGGTGTTGAACGGCGTCGATCTCTCAGCGCTGCAGGCGGGCAGCCACCACCTGGTGTTCCTCGGGCAGACGAGCGGGACGGTGTCGATCGTGGCGTTCGCCGTGGCCGTTGCACCCGTGGGGGGAGCGGCCACGGCCGATCCGACCCTCGCCGTCACGGGCGTCGATGGCGTCGGCCCCGCGATCTACGGAATTCTCGTGCTGCTTGTCGGTCTCGGTGCAGTTGGATTCGTGCGCCTGCGCCGCAATCGCCGCAGCGCCTGAGCGCAAGCGGCGACTGGTCGGCAGCGACTCGTCAACGGCGCGGGAGCGCGGTGAACACCTGGTGCGTGACCGACAGCATGAGTTGTCCGCTCGCTGCCGGGTGGCACACGAGGCTGAGCGACGTCGACGGCAGGTCGGAGAAGTTGCCTGAATAGGTAACGTGCGCCGTCAGCCCAGACCGGGCAGCGGAGGTGTGCGTGTACCCCTGGGCGCCGGCAAGGACCGTGTCCTGGTCGCCGACCAGCTGGCAGACGATTCGTTGTCTGGGGTTCGAGCTCTCGAAAACGACGTCGGCCGAGTATCCGAGGGTGACCGTCCCGTTCGGGACTCGTACGGTGCCCGCCCAGAGCGGGGCGTTCGCGTCGTAGTACCCCGCGTACGACACGCTCTGGCTGGTCAAGCCGGTAGCGGGAGTCATGATGGCGTGGGCGAGCTCGAAGACGGCGACTACGCCGCCGGCGAGGGCAGCCGCGATCAACCCGATGGCGAACGTCTGTGCGCGTTTCATCGGATACTTTGGTGACGATCAGGCGTGCAACGCCGAGTTGAGCTCGATGCCGCCACCCGTACGGGCCAGCACTTCGACAGCACCGGTGACCGAGTTGCGACGGAATAAGAGACCCGGCCGCCCGCTCAGCTCGACGGCCTTGACCGCTCGCGGTGCCTCGCCGGGCGTAGCGCCGACGATGATCACCTTGGTACCAGCCGTCACGTAAAGCCCGGCCTCAATGACGCTGTCGTCGCCGATCGAGATGCCGATGCCCGAATTCGCACCGAGGAGGGCTCGCTCACCGATGGCGACGCGCTGCGTTCCGCCGCCGGACAGGGTGCCCATGATGGATGCGCCGCCCCCGATATCCGATCCGTCGCCGACGACGACACCCTGCGAGATCCTGCCCTCGACCATGGACGCACCGAGGGTGCCCGCGTTGTAGTTGACGAACCCCTCGTGCATCACGGTCGTGCCCGGAGCGAGGTGGGCGCCAAGGCGAACCCGGGACGCATCGGCGATCCGCACGCGATCCGGCGTCACGTAGTCGATCAGCCGGGGGAACTTGTCGATCCCGTGCGCCGAGATTCCTGCGCGCTGCAGCGACGGCCGCAGGCGCGAGAAGTCTGCAGGATGCACCGGACCCGCGGTCGTCCACGCGACGATTGGAAGCTGGCCGAAGATGCCGTCGAGATTGATCGTGTTCGGGGCGACGAGCAGGTGCGACAGCAGGTGAAGTCGAAGGTAGGCATCCGAGGTGGAGGCCGGGGCGGCATCCAGGTCGATCTCGACGGTGACGAACACCAGGCGCACGTTGCGGCGCTTGTCGTCACCCACCCACTCCTCGAAGTCCGCCGGTGCGATGTAGCGTTCCGTACCGGCCGGGAGTTCGCCGAGCTTTGGCGCAGGAAACCAGGTGTCGAGCACGGTGCCGTCGCCTGCGATCGTGGCGAGTCCGTAGCCCCATGCGGCACGAGAAGTCATGCTTCAAGAGTACTGGCGGCGAGTGGATTACCTGCGGGATGCCGTCCCAGCGCCAATTGGGTCGCTGCAGGGCGCGCTAGACCTGACGGCGGGGCCCAACTGGGGGTACCAACTGCGACGCGGGTTGCTTGAGCTCAGCCCGGGCGACCTCGAACACATTCGCGGCGCTATGGGTGCAACGGGAGAAGCGGGCGCACCGAAAGCAATGGGAGATGCGGCAGTCGCCGGATGACCGGCGATCGCGCGCGTCACACCGGATTCCTCTCTGAGGACGACAGCACAGGTCTCATGCTCTGGCGAGTGACAAACGCGTGGCAGGCGGCCCAGCGCGCTGCACTCAAGCCCTTTTGGCTCACCCACGTGCAGTTCGTGCTCCTGGCGTCGCTCGCGTGGCTCGATGGCGACGAGCCCCCACCCCCCCCCACCCAACAACAACTCGCGTCGTACGCCCACACCGATCCGATGATGACGTCGCAGGCATTGCGGACGCTGGAAGGTGAGGGGCTCATCGAGCGGGTGCAGCATCGGAGCGATGGTCGCGCGCGTCTCCTGCACGCGACCAAAGACGGTATCGCGCTCGCGAACCGCGCCGTCGTCGCGGTCGAGGCCGTCGACGCCACGTTCTTTGCACCGCTCGACACAGAACGGGATGCCTTCACCAGCCACCTGAGTGTGCTCGCCTCTCGCGGGTAGAATTTTCCCCATGCCGACTGCGCCCACTCTCGACCTTCTCGGCTCATCTCTCGAGATCACGCGCCAGTTGTGCGACATCCCCTCCGTTTCGGGCGATGAGGGCGGCCTCGCGGATGCCATCGTCGCGGCTCTTGCGGGAGCTTCTCACCTCGAGATCGTGCGGGACGGCGATGCGATCGTCGCGAGAACCTCACTCGGCCGCGCGCGCAGGGTCGTGATCGCCGGTCACATCGACACGGTGCCGATCAACGACAACGTCCCGACCCGCGACGAGACGATCGACGGAAGCGACTACCTGTGGGGGAGAGGAACGGTCGACATGAAGGCCGGGGTCGCGGTGCAGTTGAAGCTCGCGCTGGAGCTCTCCGCGCCCGCCGTCGACATCACCTGGATCTGGTACGACCACGAAGAGGTTTCGGCCTCACTCAACGGTCTCGGCCGCTTGGCGCGCAACCGGCCCCACCTTCTCTCGGGTGATTTCGCGATCCTCGGTGAGCCGAGTAATTCGATCATCGAGGGCGGATGCAACGGCAACCTGAGGGTCGAGGTGCGCACCTTTGGCACGCGAGCGCATTCCGCTCGCGCGTGGGTTGGCCACAACGCGATCCACGATCTCGCGCCGATCCTCGACACGCTTGCCGCATACGTTCCCCGCGAGGTCGAGGTCGATGGGCTCGTCTACAAGGAGGGCCTGAACGCCGTCGGGATCAGCGGCGGGGTCGCGGGCAACGTCATCCCGGACGAGGCCATGGTTCACATCAACTACCGATTCGCCCCGAGTCGCAGCGGAGACGAGGCGGTCGCGCACCTTCGCGAGCTGTTCGCGGGCTACGACCTGACCGTGGTCGATCTCGCGGAGGGCGCGAGGCCCGGCCTCGACGCCCCGCTCGCGCAGCAATTCGTCGCGGCGGTCGGTGGCGCGCCCCGGCCGAAATACGGCTGGACGGATGTCGCCCGCTTCTCGAGCCTCGGAGTGCCAGCGGTCAACTATGGTCCGGGAGACCCGATCAAGGCGCACGCGGATGACGAGCGAGTCGCGGTCGCGCAAATCGAGGCCTGCGAGCGGGGGCTGCGCGCGTGGCTGAACGGCAATGATGACTAGCACCCTCGATGGCACGCTCCCACACGTGTCGACGAGCGCGTTCTCGCGGTTCCGCAGCACGCCGTGGTGGGTTCAGGTGCTGGTAATTTTCGCGGCCTCACGGGTCGTCACCACCGTCATCATGCTCGTCTTCGCGAGCCTCCAGGCTGCGAACGCCTGGACCGGGGCCCACCCGGACTACTTCTCGTTCGCGGGAATCTGGGATGGCACCTGGTATCACATCGTCGCCGCGTCGGGGTATCCCGCGGTGCTGCCGCACACCGCGGACGGCCACATCGACCAGAACGCGTGGGCGTTCCTGCCCGCGTACCCGATGCTGGTCGGGGCGCTTTCGACAATTACGAGCCTGTCGTTCAACTCGGTTGGGGTGTTCGTCTCCGTCGGCTTCGCCGCGGGCGCGGCCCTGGTGTTCTACAAGCTGCTGCTGCCGCACCTCGGAGCATCGACATCCATGTTTGCGGTCGTGCTGTTTTCGGTCGCGCCGCTTTCGCCCATATTCCAGGTCGACTACGCGGAGTCGATGATGGTGTTCTTCCTGGCGCTGTCATTGTTGTACCTCCAGCGAAGGCAGTACTGGATCATGCTCCTGCCCGTCGTCGCGATGGCGTTCACGCGGCCGACCGGTCTCGCATTCGCCCTGGCCCTCGGGCTGCATGTCGTGTACAGGTACATCGTGCGGCGGAGAGAGGCATTCCCCTTCGCAGAACAGGTGAGCGCGATTTCGGCGACCGTGATTGCCGGCATCCTCGGCTATGCGTGGCCCGCCATCGCGGGTGCGGTCACGGGCGTGCCGGACGCGTACACCGCCACGGAACTGTCGTGGCGGGCACCGTACGTGGGCTGGGCAGACCTCGTTCCGTTCCAGCCCTGGATCCAGGGGGCCGAGTGGTGGGTCGGCCGAGCCGGCATCGGTGGGTCGACGGTCGCCATCGTCCTCCTGCTCGTCACGATCGCCCTCTTCGCCGGTCTCATGTTTACTCCGCCGGCCAGGCGTCTCGGGGTCGACCTGCGCCTGTGGGGCGCGAGCTGGGTCATCTACCTGCTGGCGGTGTTCTTTCCCCAGTCGAGCCTGTTTCGGCTGCTTGTGCCGCTCTTTCCCCTGTTGGGCGCGCTCGCCATCCCCCGATCACGCACGTACCGTGTCGTGGTGGTGCTGGCGTGCATCCTCGGGCAGATCGGGTGGATCTACATTGCATACTGGGTCGACGGATACGACTGGACGCCTCCGTAGATCGGCCCATGGTTCGACAGTAAATCGGCCGGAAAACGCAACCCCCTTGTGCCTCGTTTTCGTGGGAGACGAGAAATAGACGATAATGGACAGGTAACCATCTGGAAGGGGATTACTCATGGCAGCCATGAAGCCGAGGACCGGAGACGGGCCAATGGAGGCTGTCAAAGAGGGTCGCCTCATCATCGTGCGTGTACCGCTCGAGGGTGGCGGTCGTCTCGTCGTTTCAGTGAACGACGCAGAGGCGAAAGAGCTTCACGACGCTCTCGCTGGGGTCGTGCAGGGCTAGCTTTTCCGCCCGTTCAGCGGTTCTGGCCTTACCGCGCGCTACTCGCTGATCCTGGTTAGCTGCAGCAGTCCGTCTCCCGCAAGGGAGAGAGCGCTGAGAACTGCGGGGGATCCCGCGATCTCGCTGAGCAGCGTGCGGAAACCGGCGACGGTGTCGTCGCGGGCGGTGGGGTCTGAGACTCGTCCCTTCCACAGCGCGTGGGGAATAACCACAGTGCCGCCGACTCTCACGAGTCGCAGCCCGTGCTCGACGTATTCGATGACGGAATGCGGGTCGCCGTCCACGATCACGAGGTCGTAGCTGCCTTCGTTCATGCGCGGCAGCACATCGAGCGCGCGACCGGCGATGAGCCTGGCCTGGTTGGCTGGTACGCCAGCCTCCGCGAAAGCGCGTTTGGCGGTCTGCTGGTAGTCGAGCTCGATGTCGATGGATGTCAGGGTCGCGTCAGGCGCGCCAGCGAACACCCAGAGCCCGCTCACGCCGACCCCCGTCCCGATCTCGATGACGGTCGTGGCATTGGTCGCGGCGGCAAGAACGGCGATCTGCGCGCCGACTGCGGGGGAGACGGGATCGACTCCGTTCTCGAGTGAATGGGCGCGCGCCGCGGCGATCGCCGGGCTTTCGACGACGAAGTCTTCTGCGAACTTCCAGCTGAGGTCTTTTTCTGCCATTGGGTGTGCTCCTTGTGCGCTCTAAGCCTAGGGCGAGCACCCAGCGCAGGGAGCTATTCTGGAGTCGTGTTTGGGATCACCTTCGACAAGCTTGCACTCATCGGCGTGATCGCCGTCTTCGTGCTCGGCCCCGAGCGCATGCCGGAATATGCGCGCAAGCTTGCTCAGCTCGTGAAGTCGCTCCGCGCGATGGCAGACGGCGCGAAAGATCGCATGCGCGAAGAGATGGGGCCGGACTTCGAGGAGGTCGACTGGAAGAAACTCGACCCGCGGCAGTACGACCCTCGCAGGATCATCCGCGAGGCGCTGCTCGACGATGACGATCCGGCGAAGCCAGCCCAGCCGGTCGTGCGTCCGGCGCGTCCCGTGGTCACTCCGGCCGACGGCCCGGCCCCGTGGGACTCTGAAGCCACCTGATCGGCGGTGGCTTCTCCGGGCGGCGCGTTACCGGCGGCGGATCGCCTTCAGCGACTTGAGCAGGAGCTCCATCACGCCAGAGAGCTTCGCGAACTCGGCGCCGGTGCGCGGAAGCGTCATCAGTCCGGTTGACTCCGCGACCGTGCGCGAGTCGACGAACCTCAGCAGGCCCTCGCGGCCATTGCGACGACCGAGCCCCGACTTCTTCATGCCGCCCATCGGGGCGTCAATGCTTGAGAAGGTGGCGCGGTAGCCCTCGTTGATGTTGACGCTGCCCGCGGAAATACGGTCTGCTATCTCCCTGGCTCGCGCCTTCGACCCGCTGAAGATCGCTGCATTCAGCCCGTAGTCGGTGGCGTTCGCGATATTCACGGCCTCATCGACGCTGTCGACGACGGCGATCGCGACGACCGGACCGAAGGTCTCGCCAGCGAAACATGCCATCTCGCTCGTCACGTTCGCAAGAACGGTCGGCTCGAAGAAGAAGGGGCCGAGATCGGGGCGCGGCTTGCCCCCGGTCAGGACCGTCGCACCCTTGGCGACCGCGTCATCCACGTGGGCCTTGACGCGCTCGAGCTGGGCGGCGTTGGTAAGGGACCCGACATCCGTCGTGTAGTCGAGGGCCGGGCCGGGCACGAGAGACGCAACGCGCTCGACGAATGCCGTCGTGAACTCGTCGGCGACTGCGCGCTCGACGTAAATGCGCTCGATCGACACGCAGAGCTGGCCCATCGACGAGAAGCACGAGTAGACCGCGTTCGCGGCCGCCTGCGCGGGCTTCACGTCGTCGAGCACAAGCATGGGGTTCTTGCCGCCGAGCTCGAGCGAGACTCCGACCAGCCGACTGGCAGCGCGCTCCGCGACCTTCGTTCCCGTGGCAGTCGACCCGGTGAAGCAGACGTAGTCACCGGCATCCACGACGGCGTTACCGATCTCTGTGCCGTCTCCGGCGACGACCGCCCAGAGTGCCGCAGGGACACCGGCATCGACGAACGCTCGGCGCGTGGCGAGGATGGTGAGGGCGCCCTGGTTGTCGGCCTTCTGCACGACGGCGTTGCCGGTCGCGAGCGCCGGCACGATGTCCATGAGCGCGAGGCTGAGAGGGTAGTTCCAGGGCGTGATGACGCCGATGACGCCCTTCGCCTTGTAGCTGACGCGGGTGGAGAAGACCAACGGGATGCCGCCCCTGCGATGGTGCGTAGCCAGTACTCTCCGCGCCGCGAGCGCCGCGTAGCGGGTCGCGTTGCCGCCCTGGAAGACCTCCTCGAATGCCTGGCCGCGGGTCTTGCCGGTCTCGGTCTGGAGAACATCGAGCAGCCGGTCGCGGTCGGCCAGGAGGTTGTCGTGCGCCTTCAGGAGGATTCTGCGACGGCCTGCGAACCCGAGTTGCAGCCAGGCCAGCTGCGCGACGCGTGCAGCCGCCGCCGCGTCCTCAACATCCGCCGCTGTCGAGGTCGGGAGGTCGTAGAGGATCTCGCCGGTGAACGGCGCGATGATGGGTGTGCTTGTGGCGCCAGAGGCCGACAGGTCTTTGACCAGCTCAGCGGCGAGCGACCGGTCGACAACAATTCCGGACATGTGCCAAAACTACTATGAACCTCGCGCAAAGTGGGCGTGGAACATGAACGTCTTTCGCGTTGAGCTCGTTGCTGGTCAGGTCCGCGACTCTAGGTGACAGACAGGCCCAGTTTGCGACCGGCGAGGCCGCGAGCGCGGATCGCCAGCATATCTGCGACGGCAATGATGGCGGCGGCGGCCGGGTCATCCGGGTTGGAGAGCACGACGGGAGCACCGCGGTCGCCCCCCTCGCGGAGTCCGATGCTGATGGGGATCGACGCGAGCAGGGGAACGGCCTCGGTGTCGGTCGAGAGCCTGGCTGCGGCATCCGCGCCGCCACCGCTGCCGAAGATATCGAGAACCGAGCCATCGGCCTGGGGGAGGCCGGCCATGTTCTCGATGACGCCGATCACCTTCTGGCCGGTCTGGCGTGCGACAAGGGCGCTGCGTTCCGCGACGTCCGCTGCGGCAGGCTGGGGCGTTGTGACGACGAGGACCTCCGCCTGCGGCAGCAGCTGGCCGATCGAGATCGCGATGTCGCCGGTGCCAGGTGGCAGGTCGAGCAGGAGGATATCGAGGTCGCCGAAGAAGACATCGGTCAGAAATTGCTGGATTGTGCGGTGCAGCATGGGTCCGCGCCAGGAGACGGCGGTCGATGTGCCGTCGACAAACATGCCGATCGAGATGACCTTCACGTCGAAAGCGATCGGCGGCAGGATCATGCCACCCACCTGGGTCGGTTTTGCGCCATCGATGCCGAGGATTCCCGGGATCGAGAAGCCGAAAACGTCAGCATCCACGATGCCGACCCGGAGGCCCCGTGAGGCGAGAACCACCCCCAGGTTGGCCGTCAGCGTCGACTTTCCAACGCCGCCCTTACCGCTTGTGATCGCATAGATGCGCGTGAGCGAATCCGGCCCGAACTGAACCGTCTTCGAGCGGCCACCGCGGAGCTTCGCGGTCAGCGCCTCGCGCTCCTCGCGAGTCATGACGGTGACATCGATGTTCGTGGCCACGACACCCGGAACCGCGTCGACGGCGTCGCGAACGTCGGTCTCGATGCGGGTCGCAGCTGGGCATCCGACAATCGTCAGCTTGATTCCGACGTTGGCAGCGCCGTTCACGACGCGTACGTCGCCCACCATGTCGAGCTCGGTGATCGGGCGACGGATCTCCGGGTCGTCGACAGCGCCAAGGGCGACCAGGATGGCCGCTTCGATGGACGCGGAGCTGGCCGCAGAGCCGGCTGGAGCAGCGGGCGACATGGCCGCTGTCACACCACCGGGTCCTTGTCCTTTTCGAGCTCCTCGAGGAGCGATCGAAGCTCAGCGCGGATGAAGTCCTTCGACGCGACATCCTTCATCGCGAGCCGAAGGCTGACGATCTCGCGCGCCAGGTACTCCGTGTCGTTGAGATTGCGCTCAGCGCGCTGCCTGTCCTGCTCGATCTGCACCCGGTCGCGGTCATCCTGCCTGTTCTGCGCGAGCAGGATGAGCGGCGCGGCATACGAGGCCTGGAGCGAGAGGATGAGCGTCAGCAGGGTGAAGTTGGATGCCCGCGGGTCGAACTGCGCGCTGAGCGGCGCCCAGGAGTTGTAGCCGAGCCAGACGACCACGAACACCGTCATCCCGACGAGGAACCACGACGTGCCCATCGCCCGGGCGAACCCCTCCGAGAATCGACCGACGCGATCCCGATTGGCGACCCGGGGAACGAAGTTGGTGCGGAGGCCCTTGGGTGAATCGAGTCGTGTCTCGTCGCGGTTAGCGCGTGCCATTGGGTGTCCTCCTTGTCGTTCTTACCGGGATCGTTGCAGTCGAGGTGTCGCTGTACAGCGACTGCGTACTGCTTTCGTGGTCCGTACTTCGCCAGTCATCCGGGAGCAGGTAATCGAGGACGTCGTCAATGGTCACCACCCCGACCAGACGGTGGTTTTCATCGACGACGGGAACAGAAACGAGGTTATAGCTCGCGAGGCGGCGCGCGACCTCGGCCGCGTGCGTGTTGGCACCGACAGGCTCGAGACTCTGGTCGAGCAGCGTGCCGAGGCGTTCGTTGGGTGGGTAGCGCAGCATCCGCTGGAAATGCACCATTCCGAGGAACCGCCCGGTCGGCGGCTCGTACGGCGGAAGCGTCACACAGACGGCCGCGCCGAGGGCCGGCGCGAGTTCGTGGCGACGGATCAGGGCGAGGCCCTCAGCGACCGTCGTGTCAGCCGACACGATGATCGGCTCGGTCGTCATCAGGCCGCCCGCGGTGTCGGGCGCATACGCGAGCAGGAAGCGGACGTCGTCTGCCTCCTCTGGCTCCATGAGCTCGAGGAGTGCCTCACCACGCTCCTCGCTGAGCTGGGCGATGAGGTCTGCAGCGTCATCCGGCTGCATCTGGTCGAGGACGTCCGCTGCGCGGTCGTCGTCAAGCTTGTTCAGGATGTCGACCTGGTCGTTCTCCGGCATCTCTTCCAGAACGTCGGCGAGTCGGTCGTCGGAGAGCTCCTCGGCGACCTCGAGCATGCGCTGCTCCGGGAGATCGAGCATGGCGTTCGCGAGGTCGGCTGGCAGCAGGTCTGAATAGCTGGCGATGAGTTGCGTCGCGGACTGGGATTCGCCAGCGGTCGTCTTCTCGACAACGTCTCTCCAGTTGACGAACACGGTCGGGCCCTTGCCGAACGGTGACGCCGTGACCTTGGGGCGACGGCAGAACAGCTGGCTGACCTCCCACTCGCCGGGGCTGTGCTCCTCGATCGCGACATCCTCGATGGTGGCCTCGCCCGACTTGTCGCGCAGGGTGACTTTGCGACCGAGCAACTCGGCGATGACGCGCACCTCACCGCCGCGCTGCTCGAAGCGGCGGAGGTTGATGAGGCCCGTTGCGATGATCTGCCCCGAGCCGATGCTCGTGACGCGCCCGATACCGAGGAACACCCGTCGCTTCCCGGGAACCTCGACCACCAGGCCGACAACACGCGGTGAATCGGTCTTGCGGTAGACCACGAGGACGTCGCGGACCTTGCCGACGCGGTCGCCAAATGGGTCGAAAACGGAGCACCCCGCCAGGCGGGCAACGAATACTCTCGTGGCGCTCACGGATACAAGCGTAGTCGCGCGTGGGACAATGATGCCGTGAGTAACCAGCAGCCATTTCCGCGCCGCGGGCCTGCGCTTCCCTCGATCCCGAAAGGCGAGGTCCTCGGCACATACGAGACCTACCCCGAGGCCCAGCAGATCGTCGACAAACTGGCGCACGCCGACTTCGACGTGAGTCAGCTCGCGATCATCGGCAGCGACCTGAAGACCGTCGAGCGCGTCACCGGGAAGCTCACCTACGGGCGCGCTGCTGCCGGGGGAGCGGCGACCGGAGCGTGGTTTGGCCTCTTCGGCGGCGTGCTGCTGTTCCTGGTGTCGAGCTCGCCCAATCCCGCATACGCTGTTGCAGCGATCTTCATCGGCGCGGGCTTCGGCATGCTCTTTGGGGTTGTCACATACACGATCAACCGTCGCAGGCGTGACTTCACCTCAACTCACCAGGTGATCGCCTCGAGCTACCAGGTGATCGCACCAGCCGGGCAGGTCGTTCGCGCCCAGGAGCTACTGGAGCGCAGCGAGCACCAGTAGCTGCGGTGGCAGGCTGGTTAGCGCCCCGCCAGCCAGGCTTCCACGTCGTCGGCCGTGCGCGGGATCCCGATCGACAGGTTCTCGGCGCCGGACTCCGTCACGAGGATATTGTCTTCGATTCGCACACCGATGCCCCGGTACTCAGACGGCACAGTGAGGTCATCCGGCTGGAAGTAGAGCCCGGGTTCGATCGTGAACACCATTCCTGGTTCGAGGATGCCGTCAAGGTAGAGCTCGCGCCGCGCCTGCGCGCAGTCGTGGACATCGAGACCAAGATGGTGGCTCGTGCCGTGCACCATGTACCTGCGGTGGTACTGGTGCTCCGGCTCCAGCGACTCCTCGGCGCTGACGGGCAGGAGGCCCCACTCCGCGGTCCGTGCGGCGATGACCTGCATCGCGGTTGCGTGGATCTCGCGGAACCGGATGCCCGGCTTCACGATCGCGAACGCGGCATCCGCTGCCTCGCGAACGGCCTCGTACACGCGGCGCTGGACTACCGAGAAGTGTCCGCCTACGGGGAGTGTGCGGGTGATGTCGGCGGTGTAGAGCGAATCGAGCTCGATTCCCGCGTCGAGCAGGATGAGGTCGCCCGGCACGACCGCGCCGTCGTTGCGGGTCCAGTGCAGGATGCACGCGTGCGGTCCACTCGCTGCGATCGTGTCATAACCGACCGCGTTGCCTTCCGCGCGCGCCCGCCTGTTGAAGGTGCCTTCCACGAGGCGCTCGCCCTTCGGATGAGCGATGATCTGCGGGAAGTCGGCTATGACGTCATCGAAGCCCTGCTTCGTGGCGGCGACCGCTCGTCGAAGCTGGTCGATCTCGTAGCCGTCCTTCACAAGTCGCGACTCTGAAAGCTCACGGGCGAGGTCTGCGTCGCCGTCGGTCTCGAGCGACTCGGTGTCCGCGCTCAGCAGGCGCCTGCCGTCAACCTGGTCGGTCACGTCGCGGTCGCCGTCTCGCACGATGAGGGTGTCGGCGTCCGTGCTATCGATGACGCTCGTGAACGCCGCAAGGTTTCGAGTCGCAACGCCGAGATCTGCCGCGACATGGGAGAGCGACGGGCGCGGGCCCGTCCAGAATTCGCCGATCTCGGGGTTGGCGTAGAACTCGTCGGAGTCACGCCCCGCGGCTTCGCGGAAGTACAGGGTCGCCTCATGGCCGGATGCCGTCGGCTCGAGCACGAGAACGCTGCCAGGCACGCAGTCGCTGCCCCATCCGGTCAGGTGTGAGAACGCGGAGTGGGCGCGGTAGGCGTAGTCGGTGTCGTTGGAGCGCACCTTGACCGCGCCGGCGGGGACGATGAGGCGCTTGCCGGGATACTTCTGCGAGAGGGCGAGACGACGGGCGGCGGCGTATGGCGCCTGCTCTCGCGGCTCTGGGGCGACATCCGGCCGCTCGGCCCAGTTGCCGGAGATGTAGTCCTTGAAGGTTTCGGAGACCGGAGTGGTCGAACGATTGGATGTCGCGCGCGGCGCCTTGGCTGCCTGCGTGCCCTCAGAGTTGCCCATCCGACCATTCTGCACCCGGCGATGGGGAGGCTGCCGTGCTGACGCTAAGGGTTCCGCGCAAGCGTCGTCACGACGGGGCGGTGGTCGCTGCCCGCCGTGTCTTCTGTGCCGACAACCTTCATCGCGACGACTTTCCAAGTGTTGCCGTACATGACGTGGTCGATCTGCGCGCCGAGCAACTGGGGGAGTGAGGTCGGCCAGCTGCCGAGTGCAGCTCCGCGCGACGCCGCGCCGGAGTCGGTGCAGCTCCCGAAATCGTGGCCGTCGGTTCCGTACGTGCGCAGATGATCGAGGGTCGCGTTGAAGTCCCCGGCCATGATCAGGTTGCCGCCCGTGCACCTGGTCGCGAGGTAGCGGAGGTCGCTGCGCCAATTTCGCATCTCCTGTGGCTTCGGAGACACAGCGTGTACGGCGACGATCACCGGGCTGCCGATCTGGTTCGGCTCGGCGATCACCGTCGACGAGACGGATGTGTCGCCCTCGAAGCTGTTGACGGAGTAGCTGCCGAGCGCGGAGCTCACCAGGAGGGTCGTTGCGTGCGAGCTGTAGATGTAGCCGTGCGCTGCGGAGAGCACCCACATCGGACGCCCGGCCGCCCGCATGATCGCCTCGATCTCGACGCCCGTCTCCTGTGTCGTCTCCGGCAGCGCGATGATATCGGCGTGCTGGGCGATCGCGAGCTTCGCGATCGTCTCAGGGCCGGGGGCGCCCCCCTTCGTGTTCCACGACAACACGGTGACATCCGTAGCTGCCTTCGCCGAGACCGTTGACGCGCCGAAGCCGCGCAACTCGAGGATGCCGCCGACCGCGAGGACGAAGAGGATCAGGAGCACTGCGGCCGCGCCGAAGAACCGGCCGGCGCTTCGCCAGACCAGGGCAGCGAGGAGGACGACCACCACGAGGCCGAGCGCGATTACGACATCGAGGCCGCGGAGTGCGATCACCTGCGCCACGATCGGCTGCGCTTGCAGCCCGAGTCCCTCCGGCCATGCGACAACGAAGAGCGTCGCCGCGATCGCGACCAGGAATACGGCGGCGACGATACGGCGAATCATGGTTCCGCGAGCCTAACGAATACGATTGCAGGATGCCTCTCAGCGGTGCCATCGACCTGCACACTCACAGCAGCGTGTCAGACGGTACCGAAACCCCCGGCGACCTCGTTCGCTCTGCGGTGACCGCGGGCCTCAGTACCGTCGCCCTGACGGATCACGACTCGACCTCAGGCTGGAACGAGGCGTTCGAGGCCGCGGCGGGAACCGGGCTCATGGTTGTGCCCGGCATGGAGCTCAGCACCAACTACGGCCCGGCGAGCGTGCACATGCTCGCCTACCTGTTCGACCCGCACAACCCGGAGGTGCTGGAAGAGACCGAGCGCATTCGCGATGGACGCATGCACCGCGCTGAGCGCATCGTCGAGCGCATCTCCAAGGACTATGGCATCACCTGGGCTGATGTGCTCGCGCAGTCGACGGATGGCGGTACCATCGGCCGTCCGCATATCGCGGATGCGCTTGTCGCCCACGGGGACGTACCGGATCGCAGCGCCGCGTTCCAGACGATCCTGCACTGGAAGAGCGGGTACTACGAGAAGTACTACGCGCCGTCGCCGCTTGTGGGCGTGCGCATGATCACCGCAGCGGGCGGAGTGCCGGTGCTCGCGCATCCTGCGACTCACGGTCGTTATCGGGTGATCGAGGATGACGCCATCGAAGAACTGGTTGACGCCGGCCTCTTCGGTCTCGAGATCCACCATCGCGACAACACCGAAGACGGCAAGGCGCGCCTCTACGAGCTTGCGGCCAAGTTCGGACTCCAGGTGACGGGCTCGAGCGACTACCACGGCGACGGCAAGCCCAACCGGCTCGGCGAGAACACGACCGAGCCCGCCGTGCTCGAGAAGCTCATAGCCGCTGGAACGGGTTCGCACCCGTTCCAGGGCTAATCCCCGACCGACAACGCTCGCAAAGTCGGTATCTGCCCCGACACGCCGCGAGATGCTGCTGCGGTGCGCGGTGTGTCGACCGGATTACCGACTTTAGGGACTGGGCAGTGGGGATGTTCTAGGAGGTCGGCGCGGCCGGCGCTCCGCCTGAGGGGCGACGGCGCGTGCGGTTGCGTCGGCGCGCTGGTGCCGCGCCGTCGTGCGTGCCCGCTCCCGGCTCGCCGGCTTCGTGCGCGCGCTGCTCGGTCGACGGACCGTGCGATGAGCTGT
Source organism: Galbitalea sp. (assembly GCA_036499165.1). GTDB lineage: Bacteria > Actinomycetota > Actinomycetes > Actinomycetales > Microbacteriaceae > Galbitalea. The sequence goes on from DASYEE010000098.1 coordinate 21,818, forward strand.
TTCCACTACCGCCACGCGTGCGGCTGCGCTGGCGATCGCCGCCGCGTCCCTCAGAACCGCGGCCTTCACCACTGCGGCCCTCAGCGCCACGGCGCTCGCGGGGCGGGTGGGATGCCGCGCCCTCGACCTTGGGGACGGGGCTCGGCTTCAGCCGACCCTTGGAACCGGCGGGAATGTCGAGGTCGGTGTAGAGGTGCGGTGACGACGAGTACGTCTCCACTGGCTCGGGCTGGCCCATGTCGAGTGCCCTGTTGATGAGCGACCACTTGTGCATGTCGTCCCAGTCGACGAACGTCACGGCGATGCCCGTCTTGCCTGCGCGGCCTGTGCGGCCGGCGCGGTGCAGGTAGGTGTCGTGGTCATCCGGGATCGTGTGATTGATCACGTGGGTGACGTCGTTGACGTCGATACCGCGGGCCGCGACATCCGTTGCGATCAGGATGTCTTTCTTGCCGGCCTTGAACGCGGCCATCGCGCGCTCGCGCTGCTCCTGGTTCAGGTCGCCGTGCACGGCAGCCGCGTTGAATCCGCGGTCGTTCAGCTCCTCGACGAGCTTCGCTGCCGCGCGCTTGGTGCGGGTGAAGACGACCGTCTTGCCACGGCCCTCCGCCTGCAGGATGCGGGAGATGACCTCGTCTTTGTCGAGCGAATGCGCGCGGTACACGACGTGCTTGATGTTCGCCTGGGTGAGGCCCTCGTCCGGGTCGGTCGCGCGGATGTGGATGGGCCGGTTCATGAAGCGGCGAGCCAGAGCGACGATCGGCCCAGGCATGGTCGCAGAAAAGAGCATGGTGTGGCGGGTCGGGCTGGTCTGTGCGAACAGCTTCTCGATGTCGGAGAGGAACCCGAGATCGAGCATCTTGTCCGCCTCATCGAGCACCATGACCTCGACGTTCTTCAGGCTGAGGAGTCGCTGCGATGCGAGGTCGAGAAGGCGGCCGGGTGTTCCAACGACGACCTGCGCGCCATCCTTCAGGTCTGCGACCTGGCCCTCGTATGCCTTGCCGCCATAGATGGCGACGACCTTGGTTGCGCGATTGGATGAAGCGAGCACGAGGTCTTCGGCCACCTGAACACACAGTTCACGCGTCGGAACGACGACGAGCGCCTTAACGCCCGGCTCCGGATTGGCGCCGAGAGCCTGCAGCAGCGGAAGGCCGAAGCCGAGCGTCTTGCCCGTGCCCGTCTTGGCCTGGCCGATGATGTCCTGGCCGGAGAGCCCGAGCGGGATGGTCTGCTCCTGGATGGGGAACGGCTCGATGATGCCCTTGGTTGCGAGTGCATCGACCATGTCCTGCTCGATGCCGAGATCTGAAAAAGTCACGTTGATATTGCCCTGTCAGCTGAACTGAGTCAGCACCGTTGGCGGCGCCCGTTTTGACATGAGGCGCGCGGCTCCCGCCAGAAGTGGGGAGCATTGCTCGCCAGTTTAGCTGGTCCGGGCACTTCTTCGCTGGCGACCGGCCGTCGCCCTAAGCTTGCCTTCGTGGTGAATTGGTTCGAGCGTGCCGTGCGCCGCGTGAGGGGTGGTGCCGGTGGGCGTGTCGACGCTCCACGGATCCGACCCCGTTCGCAGTCCAACCTCGAAAGCACCAAGGTCGACCTGCACGAACTCGTACCGGACACCATGACCTTCCTCGGAAAGTCTGCGTATGTGCAGCTGATGCTGTTTGAGAATCTCAGCCGAATCGTCACTACGGCACCGACGATCGAGGCCAAGTCTGCGATGAGCGATGTCGCTAGTGCTGCGCTTGCCAAGTACCAGGGGCTCACCCGTGAGATCGAGCGCCAGGGTGCAGACCCCGCCGAGGTGATGAAGCCGTTCTCCCGCGAAATCGATTCATTCCAGCGCAGGACCCAAGGCCACGACTGGCACGAGTCAGTGACAACGTGTTATCTCAGCGGCGGATTCCTGAACGATTTCTTCGCGCGACTCGCCACGGGACTCCCGACTGCGGTTGCGGCTCGAGTAACGGCCATCCTGACCGCCGATTCGGGGGAGGCGATCGTCGTCAGCGAACTGCTCGGCGTCACGGAGGGTAACCCGCGACTGTCTGCGCGGCTCGCACTCTGGGGCAGGCGGCTGGTTGGCGACACGATGCTCATCGCGCGCTGGGCGCTACGAGAATCCGACAGCGCTGCGAGCACAGCTGGCAATACAGACGAAGAACGACTCGAGCCCGTTTTCACCGAACTGATCGCGGCGCACACCAGGCGAATGGATGCGCTGGGGCTGACCGCGTAACGAGAAGTTAGGCGCGCGACAGCTTCTGGAGCAGCGCGTCGTCGTTCTCGTGGCGGCGACGCGGCACGATGAGCGCGAGCACGATGGAGACGATCGCACCGGCAGCAAGGCTGACAACCCAGATCCAGCCGCCGTCGAACTTCCACCCGGCCCAGGTCAGGGCGACCCACACGATGGCCGATACCGCGCCGGCAATGGCCGGTACGAGGACGGTGCCGTACGTGTCGCGACCCGGGAGCACGTAGCGCACGCCGAGCGCGATCGCTGCGGCGATGAGCACGACGAACAGCAGCTCCATGGCTATGCCACGAATCCGACGCGGCGCGAAACCTCTGAACCGACCTCGATGTAGCCGAATGAGGCGGTCGGGATGATGTAGACCTTGTCTTTGTCGTCGGTCAGGCGCACGAAGTTCGCGCCGGAATCGAGCGCCGCCGCAACCGTCTTCTCGATGTCCGCAGCAGGCTGCGATGTCTCGAAATTGATTTCACGGGGGCTGTTGAGAATGCCGATTCGAATGTCCACGGCACAAGGTTACGACAGTTCGATTCTTGCGAGTGTGGCGTTTCTCTGTCGGCAGAACACGCGACCCCTGCACTGGCCCATCGATGTCGTCTCCCTCCGCTAACTTTGCGTACATGGCCATCGAGGGATTCGTGCGCGCGGAGGGCACCGGCGCTGCCGCGACTGCCTCCCTCGACCCCAGCCAGCAGGCCGTTGTCGACCTGCCAGACGATGCGTCGGCCGCGATTCTCGGCGCGCCCGGAAGCGGCAAGTCGACCACCATCGTCGAGCTGGTCGCAGACCGCGTGCTCGGGCGGGGCTGGTCTCCGAGCGAGCTGGTGGTGCTGACGCCGACGCGCGCGTCAGCTACGCGACTGCGCGACATCCTCGCGCTCCGGCTTGGCGTCGCGACCAACGGCCCCCTCGCGCGCACGGTCAACTCCCTGGCATTCGAGATCGTGGGCAACGCGGCTCGCGCCGCTGGAGCCGAAGCCCCTCGCCTCGTGACAGGCGGTGACCAGGATGTCGACTTCGCCGCCCTGCTCGACGGCCATATCGCAGAGGGCGGCGGCCCGGCCTGGCCGCAGGAGCTCGGGGCGGACGTGCGTGCGCTTCGCGGATTCCGCACCGAGCTTCGCGAACTGATGATGCGCGCGACGGAGTACGGGGTGAGCACCGATCGACTGCGCCAGCTGGGGGCAGACGGCGGGCGGCCAGAGTGGGTTGCCGCGGCCGACTTCATCGACGAATACCTCGAAGTGATCAGCGCTTCTCGGCCGAGCCACCTCGACGCGGCCGAGTTCGCGAGGTTCGCCGTCGCGGCAATCGCCTCTGGCGACGCGGGAGAGCGCGTCGAAGGGCTGAGACTCGTGATCGTCGATGACCTGCAGGAGGCGACGGAGTCGACCATCGCGATCCTGCGGGCATTCGCTTCGCGCGGCATCGCCGTGATCGCCTTCGGTGATCCGGATGTCGCGGCAAATGCATTCCGCGGCGGTGAGCCGGATGCGCTGGGGCGGCTCGGGTCTGTGTTGTTGGGTGGGCAGTCGTTGTCCGGCGGACTGTCAACCGCGCAGTCGGGTCGTGCTGGCATCCGCACACTCGTGCTCGACCGGGTGCACCGCCAAGGGCCCGCCCTGCGGGCATTCACATCGAGCATCACCGAGCGAATCGGTACGGCCGCGGCGGGTTCGCAGCGTCGCGCCGTAGCGGCCGGGCGACAGGAGAACAGGCCGCTCGCACAGGTGGTCACCCTGACTCCCGGGCGTCAACTGGCCGCGATTGCGCGCGAACTGCGCGAGCGCCATCTGATGCACGGCGTGCCGTGGAGCGAACTTGCGGTGATCGTGCGCAGTGGCGCACAGACCGCAGCCATCCGGCGCGCGCTCGCGCTCGCCGAGGTCCCTGCGCGGTCAAGCGTCGGCGGCACGGCCCTCCGTGACGATCGAGCTGCGCGGGCGCTTCTGACGGTCGTCGACGTCGGAATCGGGCGCACTGCGTTGACCCCGCCGCTCGCGGTGGAACTGCTCCTTGGGCCGTTCGGCGGGATCGATCGACTGGGATTGCGCAGGCTCCGGCTCGCGCTGCGCGCGGAAGAGCTGGCCGGTGACGGCAACCGACCGAGCGACGAGCTGCTCGTCGATGCGCTGTCGGCTCCGGGTCGGTTCGCCACCATCGACCACCGCATCGGCCGGAGTGCCGACCGGTTGGCATCGATCCTCGGTGAACTGAGGGCGCGCAGCCTCGAACGGGCAACGATCGAAGAGCTGCTCTGGCATGCCTGGGAGCGCAGCGGACTCGCCGAGCCATGGCGCGACCAGGCACTGAGCGCGGGTATTGCTGCCGCAGAAGCCAACGCCAACCTCGACGGAATCCTCGCTCTCTTCACTGCCGCTAAGCGGTTCGTTGAACGACGACCGACCGATGCGGCGGTGCTGTTCCTCGACGCCGTCCTCGACGCGGATGTCCCGGAAGACACGCTGACGCCCCAGCCGAACGACGAGGCCGTGCTCGTCACGACGCCGTCCGGTGCCGTCGGCCTCGAATTCGATACGGTCGTCGTCACGGGTCTGCAGGATGGCGCGTGGCCGAACCGCAGGCTGCGCGGTTCACTGCTCGGCGCACAGGAGCTCGTGCGGGTCGTCACCGGGCTCGAGTCCGCATCGATCGACGAGCGGAAGCTTGTCCTCGACGACGAACTGCGGATATTCGCGCTAGCGGTGTCGCGGGCCCGCCGCGAAGTCGTGCTGGCCGCCGTCGCGAACGACGACGAGGCCGCGAGCGTGTTCCTCTCGCTGGTGCCACCTGACGCGGCATCCATCGATGCCGGGTCGCTGCCGCCGCTGTCCCTGCGCGGCCTCACCGGGCGACTGCGCCGAGAACTGAACGGGCGGGTCGGTCGCGGGGATGCAGGCGGCGCAGCTGGAGCGTTGGCGCGGCTGGCCGCGGAACGGGTCCCGGGCGCCGATCCGGCAGAGTGGCACGGCCTGGTCGAGCCGTCGACGACCGATCCGCTGTTCCTGGAAGAGGAGCGCGTGCCGGTTTCGCCCTCGCAGCTGCAGAAGTTCGAGGATTCTCCACTCGACTGGTTCATCGAGTCGATCGCCGGTGGCGAGCCGTCGACATCCATGGGGCTCGGCACCATCCTGCACTGGGCGATGGAGACCGCCGGTGACCCGAGCGTAGACACGGTGTGGGCCGCGGTCGAGTCGCGATGGGGCGAGCTGCTTTTCGAGTCAGACTGGATGGCCGAAACACAGAAGCGCGCGGCACGAACCCTGGCAGCAGGCATTGCGGAATACCTGGCCGACTTCCAGCGCGATGGCAAGGTGCTGGTCGGCGCAGAAAGCCGGTTCAAGCTCGAGATCGACCGGGCGGACGTCAACGGGTCGATCGACCGTGTCGAGCGATCTGGCGACGGATCCGTCGTGATCGTCGACCTGAAGACCGGAGCGCCGATCACGAGCCAGGAGCGAATCGACGGTCATCCCCAGCTCGGCGTGTACCAGCTGGCGTACGCACAGGGCGTGCTCGATGAGTTCCTCGACGAGCTCGGCGAGCACCACTCCGGCGGAGCCAAACTGCTGTTCGTGAAGAAAGGCATCAGGTCGAAGCTCTACCGGGAGGGAATCCAGCCACCCCTCGACGACGAGCAACTCGAGGGGTTCAGGATGCGCATCAGGCAGGCGGCGGCGGGTATGGCGCTCGCTGAGTTCCAGGGAGTGCGCGACGTCACATCGTGGACGGGCGGCACGAATCCGCTCGCGATTCATCGGGTCAGGGCGGTGTCGAGTGACTGACGCGGTACCCGTCGAAGGTACGCGGGTCGACGCGTTCCAGATTGCGGACGCTCTTGGGCTGCCGCGTCCGACCGACCAGCAGCGAGCAGTTATCGAGGCGCCGCTTTCGCCGGCGCTCGTGATTGCCGGGGCAGGCAGCGGCAAGACGGAGACCATGGCGAACCGGGTGCTCTGGCTGCTCGCGAACCGGCTGGTGCGGCCGGGAGAGATCCTCGGGCTGACGTTCACTCGCAAGGCGGCCGGCGAACTCGCCGCGCGCATCCGAACGCGCATAGAGCAGCTGGCTGCCAAGGGTCTCGTCGCCGACGACTTCGATGCGTTCGAGGTGCCACAGGTCTCGACGTACAACTCGTTCGCGAACACCATCTACCGCGATAACGCGATGCTCATCGGGCGCGAGGGCGATGGGGCGATCCTCGGTGCAGCCTCGGCGTGGCAGCTCGCCCGCTCGATCGTCGTCGGCAGCAACGACGAGCGCCTAATAGAGCTCGGCAAGAGCGTCGACGTCGTCACGAAGGCGGTCCTCGCGCTGAGCGCCGCGGTCGGCGAGAACATCGTGGATGTCGCACAGGTGCGCGCGATGGCGGCCCGTTTCGCGGGGTTCGCAGACCTGCCGCCCGGCGGTCGGGGAGCATACGAGGATGCCGCGAACCTGGCCAGGACCGTCGGCAGCCTTGGCGTGCTTCTCGATCTCGCCGATCAGTTTGCGCTGGTCAAGAAGCGACGCGGATTCGTCGAGTTTTCCGACCAGGTTGCCCTCGCGCTCGAGATTCTCCAGGCGACGCCGCGCGTGCGCACGGAGTTCCGGGAGCAGTTCCGGGTGGTGCTGCTCGACGAATACCAGGACACGAGCGTCGTCCAGACCTGGCTGCTCGCCGAACTCTTCTCCGGGCATCCCGTCATGGCGGTCGGCGATCCCAACCAGTCGATCTACAGCTGGCGCGGGGCAAGCGCCGCCAACCTGGAGTCGTTCGGCCGGCAGTTCGGCGGGGGCGAAGTGCGGGAGTTCAACCTCGCGACCAGCTGGCGGAACGGCCACGGCATCCTGGCGGTGGCCAACGCCCTGGTCGAGCCGCTGCTGCCGCACACGAGGGTGCGGGTCGAGCGGTTGGCTGCCGGCCCCCGCGCATCCGACCTTCCCGTGGATGTTGCCTTCGAGGAGACCGTGCTGGACGAGGCGGAGACGGCCGCGGCCTGGATGGGCAATCGGCTCGCGCAGCGAAACGAGAACGGCGAGCCGCCGACGGCCGCCATGCTGTTCCGGGCGCGCAAGAACCAGGTGCACTTCATCGAGGCGCTGCGCCGACACGACATCCCGTATCACGTGCTCGGCGTCGGCGGCCTGCTGGCGGAGCCGGAGATCGCCGACCTCGTGAGTGCCCTCAGCGTCCTGAACAACCCGAGCGCGGGCAGCGAACTGATCCGGTTGCTCGCTGGCTCCCGCTGGCGCATCGGGGTGCGTGACCTGCGGGCGCTCCGCGGCGTCGCATCCTGGTTGAACAAGCGCGACTACGCGCAGCAGCCACTCGACGACGACGTGCTGAAGCGCCTGCGGGATTCGGTCGCCGAGGGCGAGGGCGGCTCGATCGTCGATGCTGTCGACTTCATTGCCCACGCGAAACCAGGCCACACCATCCTCGCGGGTTTCAGCGAGGTCGGGCTGGCGCGCCTTCGCGATGCCGGGCTCACGTTCTCTCGGCTTCGGTCTCGCGCGGGGCTTGATCTCCTCGACTACGTGACCCTCGTCGAGCAGGAGCTGCAACTCGACATCGAAGTGGTCGCCAACGAGTTCCGCGCGCTCGGCGGCGCGAACATGGAGGCATTCTTCGATGCGCTCGGCGGTTATATCGCGGTCGACGACGGGGCGACGCTCAGCGGATTTCTCGGATGGCTCCGCGAGGCGGAGTGGCGCGACGGGCTGTCGCCGCGTCCGGAAGACCCGGAGCCGGGGACGGTGCAGATCCTCACCATCCACGGGGCGAAGGGACTCGAATGGGATGCGGTGGTTGTGCCGCGGATGGTCGAGGACGAACTGCCATCGAAGCCGTTGGAGGGGTTCAATGGCTGGCTTTCATTTGGATCGCTGCCATGGCCGTTCCGGGGGGACGCCGCCGAACTGCCGGAGTTCCTCTGGGAGGTCGCGGACAGCCGCAAAGAACTTCTCGACTCGAAGGCCGCGTTCAGCGAGCTGGTGCGCGGGAGGCACGAACTCGAGGAGCGCAGGCTCGCCTACGTCGCCGTCACGCGCGCGCGGCATTCGCTCCTGCTGACCGGATCATTCTGGTCGAGCCAGTCGAAACCGCGCGGCCCGAGCCCATTCCTCGCCCAGTTGGCCGCCGCCACCGTCATCGACGAGCTGCCGGCGGGAACCGAGAACGAAACCAACCCGCTTGGTGATGAGGTGGATGTCGTCAGCTGGCCGCTCGACCCGCTCGGCAACCGCAGGGCGAGAGTCGAGGCTGCGGCGGAAGCTGTTCGCACGGCGGACCCGGAGGCAACCGGCCGCTGGGGCATGGAGCTCGATCTGCTGCTGGCCGAGCGAGCAGCGCGTCTCGACGCGAACAGTTATGTGGCGTTGCCGAACCGGGTGCCCGCATCCCGTTTCAAGGACTTCGTGACCGATCCAGCATCCGTTGCTCGCGGACTGCGCAGGCCCATGCCGGAGAAGCCGTATCGCGCGACCCGCCTCGGTACGCTCTTCCACAGCTGGGTCGAGGAGCGGTCGGGAGTGAGCGGCACGGTCGAAGAACTCGACACGCTCGTGACAGAGGCAGACGCGGGTGACGTGGATGTCGCGGATGACGCCAGCATCGACGCGGAGAAGCTTGCAGCACTGCAGCGCACCTTCGAGCATTCCGCGTGGGCGAGCCTGAAACCGATCGACGTCGAGCGCGAGATTCACCTCGTGCTCGATGGGCAGGTCATCATCTGCAAGATCGACGCGGTCTACGCCCTGACCTCGGGCGAAGGCGTGGGCGAGCGGTACCAGGTGGTCGACTGGAAGACGGGCAAGGCGCCCCGTGACGACGCAGACCTCGATGAGAAGCAACTGCAGCTGGCGCTCTATCGCCTCGCGTATGCACAGTGGCGCGGCATCGACCCCGCGGTGATCGACGCGGTGTTCTATTACGTCGCCGACGACCGGGTGATTACGCCACGCCACCTCTACGACGAGGATGAACTCGTCGAGAGGTGGCGGGCGGCAGTACGCGGCTAGCGCCCGCGCGCTGAGCGGGTGCTGCCTGCTCGTGAACTAGCGGTTGACCGAACTGCCAACCGGCGCGGAGTCGAGATCCTGGAGCTTGGGCGAACGACGGTCGGGTCTCGCGATAAAGAAGTAGATCGCGCCGATCAGCAGCAGGACGATGATGACCACGAGCGTGATCCAGTCGAAGTTGAACAGCGCTCCTCGCGGACTGTCGAGACCCGTCGGAATCACGATGTTCTCGAGCATCGCCGCGAGATATGCCGCGGCAAGAATACTCACCGGCCAATACCGTCTCCCCAGCTTGAACGGGCCTATCGGCTTCCAGCCTCGTGCATGGCCGAAGAGATTGTTGATGAGAGTCGTCAGGCATGGACGACGCCCGTGTCGACGCTCGCAACCGTGACGGCAGCGCGAGCCCATAGATCCAGCCGACCCACCAGCCGTAGCCGGGGCCGCCGTGCGGGGCAGACGATGCCACGCACGGATCACAGGACGGGGACTCACAGCACTGTGACGCCTAAACACTAAACCCATAGGTTTATATGTCAATAGAAGTTCTTCGGGTAGTCTCGTCTGTCGAAGGGTGACGCTGGAGTCCCAGGGAGAGGGGAACACGGATGGCATCGAAGAGCCAGGCGGAGTTCGGCCTTACCACGGCCACAATCCGCGCCATCCTGAGTACAGACACCGACGCCACGGGCCGGGCGGACCAGATCGCGCAGCGCCTCGGGCAGGCCATCCGACTTGGCCTGATCCTCGACGGGGAGCAGCTGCCGTCGGAATCCGAGCTCTCGCGACGTCTGGGAGTCGCGCCGGTCACGTTGCGCGAGGCGTTGGCCACCCTGCGCGAACGCGGCCTCGTCGTAACCCGTCGCGGGCGCGCCGGTGGCACGCTCGCTCACATGCCCGTCGAGACGAACGTGGATGGCCCGCCGCCGCGCCTGCGCGAGTTCTCGACCCAGGACATCCGCGAGCTCGGTGATCATCGGCGCGCCATCTCGGGACTCGCGGCGCGGCTCGCGGCGGAGCGCGCGCTCCCGGAGGAGATCGACGACCTTCGCACGCAGGTCGAACGCCTGAGGGCCGCAGCGACACCCGGCGACCGCAGGCGAGCGGATGCCCAGCTCTCGCTCGAGATTGCTGCCGCGGGCCAGTCGACCAGGCTCACCCACGAGGAGCAGCAGTTCCGCGTGGAGATCGGCGACCTGCTGTGGCAACCACTCGATGGCGAAGAGCTCGCGGCATCCATCCGCTCGCGGTCCGACCTCGTCGACGCCATTGCCGCCGGCCAACCCGAGTTGGCGCGCGAGTTGGCTGAGGAGAACATCCTCGTCGACACGCAGCTGCTGCTGCAGTTGCGCGTCGCGCTCTACCCGGCGGGTGGCCCACGGTGAGCGTGGAGACCTCGACCGGCGAGCAGGCACTCCGCCAGATCAACTCCGCGGTGGAGAAGCTGTTCGCCTCCCTCGGGCCGGTGGCGGCAGGGTTTGGCCGCGTGGCGGGCATCTCTGGGCAGGTCGTCCGCGAAGACCTGATCGACGTTCGCGGCGCCATCTCCGACGTCCTCGCCGTCCACGCCGGGATCGTCGCCGGCTGCGGGGTCATCCCGAGCCCGGGTCTGCTTGCGGACGCCCCGTATTGGATGGAGTGGTTCTGGGCGGTACCCGACCGTGAGCCGGAGGCGCTGCGGGTGAACCTCGAGCCGCTCGCGCCAGACTTCTTCGACTACACCACCGCAGACTGGTTCGTCACGCCGGAGCGCACCCGCCAGCCGCACATCGCTGGCCCGTACGTCGACTATGTCTGCACGAACGAATACGCCACAACCCTGGCCGTGCCGGTCGAGGCGCGCGGCGAGTTCGTCGGGATCGCGGCGCTGGATGTCACGGTCTCGGCCTGGGAGCGCAGGATCCTGCCAGCGCTGCGGAGCGTCGGAGAGCCGGTGACGCTCACGAACGCGTCTGGCCGGGTGATCGCGTCGACCTCAGCACTCGTTTCGCCGGGGCAGCGCCTGGACCTCGATGGCACAGCCAACGCGGGGTCTACGGCGTTCGGATGGCGTCTGGTCGGCGACTCAGGGCTCTAGCTCAGGCTGGTGAGCCGCCTAGCTGAAGGCGGGCGTACCGGTGATGTGGCTGCCGATGACGAGGGTGTGCACCTCGTCCGTTCCTTCATACGTGCGCACGCTCTCGAGGTTGTTCGCGTGCCGCAGTGGCGAATAGTCGAGGGTGATGCCGTTGCCGCCGAACAGCGTGCGCGCTTCGCGGCAGATCGCGATGGCCTCACGCGCGTTGTTCAGCTTGCCGAGCGAAATCTGGTGCGGTTGCAGTGCGCCGGCGTCCTTGAGCCTGCCCAGGTGCAGAGCGAGCAGCATCCCCTTGTTGATCTCGAGCGCCATGTCGACGAGTTTCTGCTGTGTGAGCTGGAACGACGTGAGCGGCTTACCGAACTGGATCCGGTTCTTCGCGTAGTCGAGCGCGGCCAGGTAGCTGTCCCGGGCGGCCCCCATCGCACCCCAGATGATGCCGTACCGTGCCTCGTTCAGGCACTCGAACGGAGCGCGAAGACCACGGGCCTCTGGCAACATGGCGTCCGCGGGCAGGCGCACGTCGCGCAGCTCGATGTCGCACTGGATGGATGCCCGCATTGACAGCTTCCGCACGATCGGTGTCGCGGTGAAGCCCGGTGTCGCCGTCGGGACCACGAACCCGCGCACCCCATCGGCTGTCTTGGCCCACACGATCGCGACATCCGCGATGGAGGCCAGCCCGATCCAGCGTTTGCTGCCGTTCAGGATCCAGTCGTCACCGTCGCGGCGCGCGAAGGTTGCCATGCTCGCGGGGTCTGAGCCCGCAGTGGGCTCAGTGAGAGCGAAGCTGCCGACGAGGTCGCCCGCGGCCATGCCTGGCAGCCACTGCTGCTTCTGCTCCTCGGAGCCGTTCCGATGGATGGCGGTCATGGCAAGCGATCCCTGCACGCTGACGAAGGTTCGAAGCCCGGAGTCGCCCGCCTCGAGTTCGTGCGCAGCCAGGCCGTACTCGACCGCACTTCTGCCGGCGCATCCATAGCCGTCGAGGTGCATGCCGAGCACACCAAGTGCCCCGAGTTTCTTCACGATCTCGACCGGAAACACCGCGTTCTCGAACCACTCGGCGATGTTCGGCCGGATCTCGGCGTCGACGAACGCTGCAACGGATGCCCGCAGCTCACGCTCGCCGGGCGAGAGCAGGGAATCGAGGTCGAGCAGGTCGGATCGCTCGAACTGCGTTCCCGTGTCAGGCATGGTCATCCTTCAGTGTCGCGGCGCGCGATCTCGCCCTATTCGCCGATGTAGCTCATGACGTGCTTGATCCTCGTGTAATCCTCGAGCGAGTAACTGGAGAGGTCCTTGCCATAGCCAGAGTGCTTGAAACCGCCGTGTGGCATCTCGGCGACCAGCGGAATGTGAGTGTTGATCCAGACACAGCCGAAGTCGAGGTGCTTCGCCATGCGCATCGCTGTGCCGTGATCTCTCGTCCAGACCGAGGATGCGAGGCCGTACTGGACGTCGTTTGCCCAGGTCAGCGCCTCGTTCTCGGTCGAGAATTTCTGCACAGTGATGACCGGACCGAAGATCTCGTTCTGCACCACTTCGTCGCTCTGCCGGAGGCCATCGATGATCGTCGCCTCATGGAAGTAGCCTTTCGTGCCCTGGCGATGGCCACCGAGACGGACATTCGCGTGGTCGGGCAGGCGCCCAATGAATCCCTCGACCCGTTCGAGCTGGGCGATGCTCGAGACCGCGCCGAACAGGATGCCATCCTCCCGTGGCGCGCCGGTCTTCGCGTTGTCCCTGGCGTACGCCGCGAGGGCAGCGACAAACTCGTCGTGGATGCCCTCCTGAACCAGCACTCGGGTTGCCGCGGTGCAGTCCTGGCCCGCGTTGTAGAAACCCGCCGCCGTGATGCCCTCGACAGCCAGCTGGATGTCTGCGTCGTTGAACACGACGACGGGCGCCTTGCCGCCGAGCTCCAGGTGAACGCGCTTGACGTCGTGAGCGGCGGACCCCGCAACCTCCATGCCGGCGCGCACGGAGCCGGTGATGGCGACCATCTGCGGAATCTTGTCGGCAACCAGCGCGCGGCCGGTCATCCTGTCGCCCGTCACGACGTTGAAGGTGCCGGCCGGCAGGAACTCGGACGCGATCTCGGCCAGCAGGAGGCTCGAGCTCGGTGTCGAATCGCTGGGCTTCAGGACCACCGTGTTTCCGGCCGCGAGGGCGGGCGCGATCTTCCAGATCGCCATCATCATCGGGTAGTTCCACGGTGTCACCTGGCCGATGACGCCGATCGGTTCGCGCCGCACGAACGAGGTGTGGTCCCTCATGTATTCACCAGCCGACTTGCCCTCGAGATTTCGGGCGGCTCCAGCGAAGAACCTGACCTGGTCGATCATCACGTCGATCTCTTCGGCCACGATACCTGCGCGAGGCTTCCCGGTGTCTCGCACCTCGACATCGGCGAGTTCCTCGGCGCGCTCTTCCAGCGCGTCGGCGAAACGGGTCAGTGCGAGCTGGCGTTCGGATGGTGTGGTTTCGCCCCACTCCTCGAAGGCTCCGGCGGCGGCGGCATATGCCTTCGCGACATCCTGCTCGGTCGACACCGGGGTAGTGGCGAAGACCTCTTCTGTTGCCGGATCGATGATGTCGAGCGACTCGTCTGCCGTGGAACCGACGTACGCTCCACCGACAAAATTCTGCAATTCCTGAACGCTCACGGCTGTCCCTTTCTGCGCTGAAGCTGGACGACGACTTCGACCCTACCGCCGATTCCTATGGAATCAGAGGTTTGGTTTCGCCGAGGATCGACCTTCAGCAGGCGGGAAAAGCTAGACGGCGCGCTCGCTGCGCTCCAGCATTTCCTCGACCTCGTGCACTCCGAGGGTCGGCATCGTCTGTGCGTTGATCGGGTTCATGACATCCCGGTGCACGGAGTCGCTGAGGCCGGAGAGCATCTCGACCGCGTCATCCACGATCCCCGTGTTGCGGGTCTCCGTGCCGTGCAACAGCCACTTTGCGAGCTCGAGTTCTGCGTAGAGCTTCGCGCGCTGACGGATCTGGCGATCTGCGCCCCCTCGAACCTCGTTGTACGCGTCGAAACCGACCTCCGCCACGGTCTCGTCGTGAGCGGCAAGCAGCCAGAACAGGTCGCGGGCCGGGTCGCCGACGCGCAGCTCGTGCCAGCCGAGCAGGCCCGTGACTTCGTTGCCCGCATACAAGAAAGAGTCGGCCGACAGTGAACCGTTGATCACGGTGGGCTGGAACTGCCAGAGCTTCGACTCCTCCGTCGCAGCCTCCCAGCGGGAAAGCAGCGCCGCGGGGACGAGACCGGTTGCTGCGGCGCGATCGAGCACCGTGATCGCGGCTCGCAGGCATTCCATCGGAGTGAGCACTGGCAGGCCCGCGTCCGCCACGAAGCTGGTCGGCAGCGCGTGCACCGCGGCGATCGCGCGGCCGACGGATGACGCGCGTGCGACGTCGACGGACGCCAGCGGCACCTTCGAGCCGTACACGAATTCGTACACGATGGCGCGGGTTCCGTCGATCGGGGTCTGCCCGGCGAAGCTCGACACCGAGAAGTGCAAACGGGTGCGGACACCGGCACTCAGCGCGCGGAGGGCGACGAGATCGGCAGACTGCTCCGCCTCGGCGTGGTCCGCCAGTGGCACCCGGATGATCCAGTGCACGCCATCACGGCCGGTGAGCAGGGCGCAGTCGAAATCGCCCTGCGAGCCGCTGGAGAAGGGGGCTGCTTCGACGAGATCGAGCCCCGGCACGGCCGAGGTCGCGAGCGCCGCTAGAGTGAGGTGGGATCGAGCCATACCCACAGGGTAGGTCGCCCATTCCCATCAACCCTCGTACGCCACGCCTTTGTGATCGGTCGCCTTTAATGCCGGATTCCTTTCTTTCTCGGCTCCCCCTGTCGCGCTATGAGGTCGATCGCGACTATCTCGCGCGCGAACGGCCGGGCCTCTTCGACGAACTCTGGGCCGACCCGGCGACGCGCATCCTGCCGATATTCGACGGCCGAGCGCTCGTCGATGCCGCCGGGTCGCTTGCGCTCCTGCGCGTCGCTGACGTGCCGGATGGCGGCACACGGGTCTATCTCGGGCGCACGACCACCGAGACAGCGAACGAACCGATCGGGACCGCGATCGTGGCAGTGCAACTCGATGAGTCCTTCGATCGCGGCGGCCTGCGCTGGTCTGGCCTGCGGCTCGTCGGCAATACCCTGAGCGATCGCGACGCAGGGTTGATGACCGAGGCGCTCGGGATTCTCAACTGGCACATTTCGCATCCGTTCTCGCCTCGCACGGGCCAGCGCACCATCCCCGAGAAGGGCGGCTGGGTACGCCGCGACCCGTCGTCCGGCACCGAGGTGTTCCCGCGTACTGACGCCGCGATCATCGTGGGCGTCACCGACGCCGACGATCGCCTGCTGCTCGGCTCCAACGCGAACTGGGAGAGCAATCGCTTCTCGACCCTCGCCGGGTTCGTCGAGCCGGGGGAGTCGCTCGAGGCTGCCGTGATCCGCGAGGTGTTCGAGGAGTCGGGCATCCGGGTCACCGATCCCGTCTACCTCGGCAGCCAGCCATGGCCGTTCCCTGCATCGCTCATGCTCGGCTTCAGCGCTCGCGTCGATCCGGATGTCGCGAGCACCCTGACCCCGGATGGCGCGGAGATCATGGCGTTGCGCTGGTTCACGCGGGACGAGCTTGCTGGCGCGCTCGACGAGATCATCCTTCCCGGCCCGACCTCCATTGCCCGCGCGATCATCGAGGAGTGGTTCGGCGGCCCGATCGACGACGGCAGCCGATGAGCTCCCCCGAGGAGTTGCTCGCGGGCCTCGACGAAGCGCAGCGCCAGGCTGCGGAGGCACTCCTCGGCCCGGTCGTGCTGCTCGCGGGAGCGGGCACGGGCAAGACGCGAGCGATCACCCATCGCATCGCGTACGGAGTCGCGACGGGCGTCTACTCGCCCGGTCGCGTCATGGCGCTGACCTTCACCAACCGCGCGGCGGGCGAGCTGCGTTCTCGGCTTCGCGCCCTCGGCGCGAGCGGTGTCTCCGCACGCACCTTCCACGCCTCAGCGCTCGCCCAACTCGGCTTCTTCTGGCCCCAGGTGGTCGGTGGCACCATGCCGAGACTGCTCGAGTCGAAGGGCAGGATGCTCGGTCACGCCGCAGACGCGCTGAAGCTGCGGCTCGACACGGCGACACTCCGCGACGCGGCCAGCGAGATCGAGTGGCGCAAGGTGTCGCGGCTTACCATCGAGCAGTATGCAACCGCCGGACGCCCGGTGCCCGGCAAACTCTCGATCGAGACCATGGTCGACCTCCAGCGCGCCTACGAAAGCGTGAAGGATGAGCGGCGGCAGCTGGACTTCGAGGATGTCCTCCTCGCCACGGCCGGCATGATCGAGTCCGAGCCGCGAATCGCGCAGCAGGTGCGCGAGCAGTATCGGTTCTTCGTCGTCGATGAATACCAGGACGTCTCACCGTTACAGCAGGAGCTCCTGAACCTGTGGCTCGGTGAGCGCACCGACGTCTGCGTCGTCGGCGACGCGAGCCAGACGATCTACACCTTCGCCGGCGCGACGCCCGACTACCTGCTGGGGTTCGCGGGTAGACACGAGGATGCGACGGTCGTGCGCCTCGAGCAGAACTATCGATCGACGCCTGCGATCATCGACGCTGCCAATCGAATCATGCGTGGTCGTCCTGGCGCGCTCGACCTCCATGCCGTGCCAGGCACGCCGGCGGGCGTGGCGCCATCCACGTCCGAGCACGTGAACGACTCGCAGGAGGCGAGGGCGATCGCCCAACAGATCCGCGCGGAGATCGAGGCGGGAACACCGCCGGAATCGATCGCCGTGCTGTTTCGCATCAACGTGCAATCCGCAGCGATCGAGGCGGCGCTGGGAGACGCCGGTGTGCCGTTCGTGCTGCGGGGCGGCACGCGTTTCTTCGACCAGAAAGAGGTCAAGGAGGCGATCATGATGCTCAAGGGGGCATCCATCTCGATCGTCAACGAGCCGCTGTTCAAGAGCGTCAGCGACGTCCTTCGCTCGCGCGGCTGGACCCAGGAGCCGCCGGAGGGCAGGGGAGCGATCCGTGATCGGTGGGAATCCCTGAACGCTCTGATGCGGCTTGCGGAGGAGGCCCAGAAGGTGACGACCCTCGCCCAGTTCGTCGCTGAGCTGCTCGATCGGCAGTCAGGCCAGCACGAGCCGACGATGTCTGCTGTGACGCTCGCGACGCTGCACAGCGCCAAGGGTCTCGAGTGGGGCTCGGTGTACATCGTCGGCGTCTCTGAGGGGCTCATGCCGATCAGCTATGCCCGCACCGAGACTGCGATCGAGGAGGAGCGACGATTGTTCTATGTCGGCATCACTCGGGCTCGGGCGCGACTGCACTTCTCGTGGGCTGGTCCAAATCGGCAGCCGAGCCGATTCGTGAAAGAGCTTCGCTAGTCAGGTCGATACAACCGCATTCCGGGTGCGGCATCCACTCCCGACGCGTCTGTGCGCCGGTTGCGATATCCAACCGAATGGATGTGGCTGACGAGATCGTCGGGTCCGCGCCCGCTTCCAATCTGCGCAGGATGACCCGGGTCGCGATCGCCGCAACCTCCCGCGCCGCGAGCGGGGTCTCCGCGGCGCTCTTCCTGCCCCACAGTTGGGATGCGATCGCCGACCAGCTGGAGTCTGCATCCCTGCGATGATGCTCCAGGCAGTAAAGGCACGCGGTCGTGCCCGGCTCCACGAGCGGCCCGACCGTCACGGCCCCGTCGCCGAAGATGATCGGAAGGTGCGGCAGGTCGCGCCGCAGCCAGACGCCGTACGCGCGCGGATCGAGAACGTAGTGGCCGAACGCGACGCCGAAGTCGCACTCCGCCTCATCGGTTGTGATCACGATCGAGGTTTCGCCAAGCGCGTGCGCGAGGAGGCGTTCGGTCGGGCCCGTTCCGAGTATCGCGACGCGACGGGGCGGCGCAGGCTCCCGCGGCTCGACCAGCAGGGGAGTGAGTAATTCCAGCATGCTCTCGAGATCGCGAGGCGAAACCCCCGCAGCTCTCGCGACCATCTGGAGCCCGGCGGGTGTCACCCCGGAGCGAAGCGCCCCGATGACGCGCTCATCGCCCGCTGAAACCTCGCGAAGCACGACCCTGGCAGGGTCCACGCCGAACTGCAGGCTGAACGGGTCGCGCCACACGAGGGGCAGATCAGGATCAAGACGAAGCACCATGCGCCAACACTGGGGCAGATCGCGGATGACCGTCCGAAGTTACCAACAGGCTCGCCAGCAGCGGGCCGGAAGCATTAGCCCTCTTCGTGCGGTCGGTCGTCCGAATCATCGTTCAGCAGGTCTTCGATCGCCTGGTCGATGTCATCGGGGGCGGGAGCCTCGCCCGTCAGCCTCGCGATCAGGCCGACCGGATTGTCGATGTCGTCGCCGGAAGGGATCAGGTCTGGCTGTGACCACAGTGCGTCGCGCTTTTCCGCACCAACGGCGTCCGTCACCGCTCGCCACATCGCGGCGGCTTCACGGAGGCGACGCGGGCGCAGCTCGAGGCCGACCAGGGTCGCGAAGGCCGATTCGGCCGGCCCGCCGGATGCTCGGCGCCGCTTGACGGTCTCGGCGATCGCATCGCTTTTCGGGAGGCGCGTCGTGGCCTCAGCTGTCACAACATCCACCCAGCCCTCGATGAGGGCGAGCATGGTCTCGAGCCGCGCGAGCGCGACCAGCTGCTCGTCGGATTTCGGTGGAATCAGCGCGCCACTCGTCATGGCATCGCGCAGCTCCTCGGGGTTCGACGGGTCGAACTCTTCTGCGAGCTGCTCCAGGCGGTCGGTGTCGATGTGGATTCCGCGGGCGAAATCGGTGATCGACGACATGAGCTGCAGGCGCAGCCACTTCGCGTGCCGGAAGAGTCGCGCGTGAGCGAGTTCGCGGACGGCGAGGTAGAGGTGTACCTGGTCGAGCGGAATGTCGAGGTCTGCACCGAACGCGAGCACGTTCTGCGGGATCAGCGCCGCCTGCTGTTCGTCGAGAAGGGGGATCCCGATATCGCCGCCCGAGACGACCTCGGTCGAGAGCTG
Organism: Galbitalea sp.; assembly: GCA_036499165.1. Classification (GTDB taxonomy): domain Bacteria; phylum Actinomycetota; class Actinomycetes; order Actinomycetales; family Microbacteriaceae; genus Galbitalea. Next base: position 41,212 of record DASYEE010000098.1, read on the forward strand.
GCCGACGACCTGCCCGAGTTGCATGGCGAACAGCGTGCCACCGACGTTGCGCATGAGTTTCGACGCGTCGCCGAGCATGCCAGCCATCTCTTCGGGCGCCTGGTCGTGCAGCACCTCAGCGAGCGAGTTGGAGATGGATGTCGCGACCGGCTCCGCGAGCTGCTGCCAGACCGGCATCGTCGCGGCCACCCATTCTGTGCGGCTCATCAGGCGCGGCTCGGAACTGAGCGCAGAAACGAACGTTGCCTCGTCAAGCCACAGGGATGCTACGTGCAGCGCCTGCTCGAGCTGCGAACGCTCCGCCGGCAGCGAGACGATCGAGGTGCGGGACGCAAATGCTTTGGCCTGGTCGAGCGCGAGCGACCAGTTGACGCCATCACCGCTCGACTGGAGCGCGTTCTGCAGCTGCTCCATGAGGCGACCGATCAGCTCCGGATCGTTGGGGAGACCGGCAGCGCTGGCCAGCTTCGCTGGATCGATCTCACTGTTGCCGCCGAGGAAGTCGCGCAGCATGTTCGCCAACTCGTTGTCGGAGTCGTCGAACTCGTCTTGGGGTTCATCCCGCGAATCATCAGGCATGCAAACTACGCTAGCCGCTGCACCATGAACGGGCCCGGGTTTTCACTTAGGCTGGGGCCTTTGAGGGTGCGCCCGTGGCGAACAGCCTCATGTCCCAACTAGCGGCGCTGCCCGGCAGCACACCCCGAAGCAAAGGAAACCGGTGGCGATTTTCACCGAAGGCGCGAACCAGCGTCCCCGGAATGGTCGGCGTCATCGCCGGGTCGGCTGGGTCATCCTGCTTCTCGCGATGGTCGGCATTGTGGCGTTCGGCCTGACGCCCGCCCCCTACGCGATCGAATCTCCTGGGCCCGTCTTCAACACGCTCGGCACGACGAGTGTCGACGGCCAAACAGTGCCGGTGCTCTCGATCACGGGGCACCCGACGCATCCGACGAGCGGTGCCCTCGACATGCTGACGGTCAACCTCGATGGCGATCCGAGCAGCTCCCCGAGCTGGCTTGAGATCGCGAGCGCCTGGTTCGATCCGAGCGAGGCCGTCGTGCCGCTGAACGAACTGTATGCGCCTCAGGAGACGGTCAAGCAGTCGAATGACGAGAGCACAGCTGAGATGACGCAGTCCCAGCAGGCGGCGACCGCCGCCGCGCTCTACGAGCAGGGGATCAAGTTCACGACGACGATCACCGTCACCGGCGTCATCAAGGGCTCACCGGCAGTCGGCCTGCTGAAGGCGGGAGACGTCGTTAGGTCGGTCAACGGAACCGTGCCGGTGGATGCGACCCAGCTGCACAACATCGTGGTCGCCAACGGCTTCGCGAAGCCCCTGACGATCGACATCACCCGCGCGGGCAAGGCCGAGGCCGTGAAGATCACACCGACAGAGGGCCCGACCGACAACCCTGGCCCCATCGTCGGGATCTACCTCGGCGAGAAGTTCGACTTCCCGTTCCAGGTCAAGATCCAGTTGCAGGATGTCGGTGGCCCGAGCGCCGGCCAGATGTTCGCACTCGGAATCATCGACAAACTCACCGACGGTCACCTGACGGGCGGCAAGCACGTCGCAGGAACCGGGACGATCACGGCATCCGGCGATGTCGGCGCGATCGGCGGGATTCGCCAGAAGATGTATGGCGCGAGGGCCGCTGGGGCTACGTACTTCCTGGCGCCGGCCAGCAACTGCGGCGGTAGCGATGGCGTTCGTGGCCACATCCCCGCAGGCCTGACGGTGCTCGCAACCTCGACCCTCAAGCAGTCCGTCGCGGACCTGAAGGCCATTGCGTCAGGCGGCAGTGAAGCGTCG
>DASYEE010000099.1:0-2703 GCA_036499165.1 Galbitalea sp.
GCCCGCTCCCCGAGCTGGTCACCTTCGGGCACACGAACGACGCCCATCCGCTCGCGTTGGAACGTTCGGTCGCCGCCCACCCGATCCTCGCCGCCGCGGCCCCTGTTGCCGAGAAACTGGCAGCCGACGAGCTGACCGAGCAGGCGCTGCTGCCCGGCTCGTCGTCGCTCTCACGTTTGGCGGCAGGAACCGCGATCGACGCCGGCGGCCTGGTGCCCGACCTGCACGACGAGAACTCGTGGACCCAGCACGTGCAACAGGTGGATCCGCTCGAGATGCTCGAGGTGCAGCTGGCCAACACGACGGCCCCGTTCATCCTGATCTCGCGACTGCGAGCTGCCCTGGCCGCGTCGCCGGCCCGACGCACGTACGTCGTGAACGTCTCCGCGATGGAGGGCGTCTTCGGCCGCGAATACAAGGGCCCCGGCCATCCGCACACCAACATGGCGAAGGCCGCCGTGAACATGCTCACTCGCACTAGCGCCCGCGAGATGTTCGAGACCGACGGGATCTTGATGACCTCGGTGGACACCGGATGGATCACGGACGAGCGCCCCCACCCCACGAAGGTGCGGCTGGCGGAGGAGGGGTTTCATGCGCCGTTGGATCTCGTGGACGGGGCGGCGCGGGTGTACGACCCGGTGGTACGTGGTGAGCGCGGCGAAGACTTGTTCGGGGTGTTCTTGAAGGACTACGCACCCGGCGCTTGGTGAGACGTGGCTCCTGTCGGGAGTCGATGGCACCGTGCAGAGCATGGACGATGACGGAGACCAGCTTCTCGACAATCCGCCTCCGGTGACAGCGGATGCGGCGATCAGCGACTTCTTTCTGCTCGCGCAGGCGCGGGCATCCGGCGCGCGGCAGCGGCGGTTGGAGCGAGCCGCCGACGATCTGCGGCAGTGCTTCGAGGCCGTGGCAGAGCGCATTCTGACGACGCCCGAGCTCGCCATGCTCGATCTCGAGCGTCAGTTTCGACCTGAGGGCGCCGCAGCCCGAGTCTCGGATGCGTGTGCGCTGCTCGACATGCTCCCCTCGTGGCTCGAAGAGTCAAGGTGGCACGGCGACGATCTTGAGGATCGCCGACTGCGCGTGCAGCTCACGTTGCCGTTTGCCCGATTCCTGGCGCGACTGCCGACCTTCGACGGGTCGGGCGGGGGCGAATGCGCGATGTGGGATGTCGAAGCGGGCGTGAGGCGAGCCCGGCACGAGCTTCGAATCGCTCGCGCAAAGTCGCAGCCCGTGAACGGTTAATCGAGCAACTTGAAGTACTGACTTCGGCACTTCATTGCGTGGATGAGTTCTTCAGTTCCGTCGTCCCAAATCAGCACGATGAGTTCCAACAGGCGACCCTCAGTGTCGAACCCGAGCCTAAGGAACCGGCGAGGGTCGTCGTCGCCGAGTGGCACCGAAACCAGCGACCGCGTTGCGGCCTCGATCCCGTCCTCTTCGCTGATCCCATGCTTGCGTGCCGAGCGACGGACGATCACGCCGTGTGTGCCCAGAGGTCCAATGCTGCGCGAAATGCCTCTGACCGATTCAGGTGTTCGCGCTCGGCCCGGGCCATCACGGCCGCGAGTTCCTCGCTCGTCAGCCTGACCGGGATCACCTGGGCCGCATCCGCGCCGCGGGCAGGCCGACCCATCCGAGTCTTCAACTCTTCAACGTCGTAGCCAGCCTCAGCTTCCGTGACCCACTGGTCAATCTCGGTCTCCGAAACCTCTCGGCCGTGCATTTTCCGCTCCATACCAACAATCGTAATACGAATAAGTGTCAGAAGCCAGGGCACTTTGCCTGGCACATTGTGTACACAAATGTTAATATTCTACCTATGGACACTGTTACACGTGAAGTGACAACCCGGGAGCTGCGCGAGCAGCTCTCTGAGATGTTGGGTCGAGCGATGTACGCGGGCGAGCGCATCGGCGTCACCCGCAACGGCAAGCTCGCCGCGGTTGTGGTCAGTGTGGCGGATCTCGAGGCGCTCGAAGCCTTCGAAATGAGTCAGGACGTCGCGGCGTACCGTCATGCCAAGAAGACGGACGACGGTGAGCGTGTCACCATCTCCCAGTTGCGCGCCCAGCCTGATTCGTGAGCTATCAGGTCCAATTCACAACCGCGGCAGCACGTCAGATCCGCAAGCTCCCGCACCCAGTGCGCGAGCGTATTCTCGACGCCGCCGAGGACCTGTCAGACGACCCACGACCACATAGTGCTCGCAAACTCACCGGTGAAAAGACCGCTTGGCGAATCAGGGTGGGCGACTACCGCATCATCTACGACGTGTTCGACACCGAACTCACGGTGACAGTCGTTCGCGCCGCACACCGCCGCGAGGTCTACGACCGAGGCTAAGGGAATAGGTTTCACCGTAGGGGCTCGGCCATCCCGACCCGACCCACCCCCTGAGGGAGCATCGTGATCGAGCCACAGATCGTGATCGTTGCGATTCCTAACGGTCAAATTCTCGACGTCAGTGGCCCATCTGAAGTCTTCTCCACCGCGTCGCGCTTTCTTTCCATCCCGCCGTATCGCACACAGGTGGTCAGTGCCGAAGGTGGGGCAATGCTGTCCACCAGCGGCATGGAGTTTCTGACGACGGCCATCGCCGACGTGGTCGGCCCGATCGACACGCTGATGATCGCGGGCGGGCGCGACATCCACGAGGCGAGCGAGGATGAATACCTCGTCGAGCAGATACGTCGG
>DASYEE010000100.1:0-16563 GCA_036499165.1 Galbitalea sp.
TCTAAACACTTCGCCACTCTCGGGCGGAATGGCGGTCCCCCAAAGCGATTCGAGTGTCTTTGGGATTCTCGTTGCGGGGCTAAAGTGTTGGATTAGGTCATCAGCGGCGTCGACAATGTCTGAGGCACATCTAAAGCATCCTTCAAGGATGTGATCGCCAGCTAACGGGTGGCGATTGAGAAAGTCCTGGATTCCGCCAGGGGAAGCAAACCGGAATGAATAGATGCTTTGATCGTCGTCCCCGGCGGCGAAGATCGCGACCCCGTCGTCGTGAAGCTGATCAACGAACTTGATATCGAGGGGGTTGAGATCCTGGTACTCGTCGACGATCAAGAAGGCCATGTCGGCGACATCTCGCAAAACCAGAAGGCCCGACTCGATGCGCTCGACGCAGAGACGAACGATCTCCCCCGGGAGAACCGCTGCATAAGACTGCGTCGTTAGGCCGTGAAAGGCAAGAAACGCAGCCCGCTCCTCCGCCGTAATTGGCGGGTCTGGCGCGATGTACCCTGGCGGCACAGGAACGCCCGTATTCCAGATCGCTTCGTGTTCCTTGCGGATGTCTTCACAACGACCTTTCGACCGCCCCGTCGTGCTCCGAAACTCGGCATCGAAGACATTCTCAACTTCCCAATCGTCGAGCACCCGAGGCCGCACCGGATAGGTGCCAAGTAGACTTGCTCGCACGAGAAGCTGTAGCGCGAGCGAATGCAGCGTGCTGACACGTAGGTCGCCTGGCCCAACGGCGACGCCGTTGTCTTCAAGGTACTTACCAACGCGTATGCGTAGGTCATTCGCTGACGCACGGGTGAATGAGACGCCAAACACCGAACGTGGGTCTGCTGCTTGGTCGTCGAGAAGCCAGCGGAAGCGCTCTTCAACCGACGCGGACTTGCCTGTACCTGGGCCAGCTACGAGCCGCACGGCTTGACCAATATCGTGGGCCGCCTCGAGTTGAAGGGCCTTGGCGGCGGCAATGTCGGCGAGCGTGAGTGGCATCAAGTTCTCCGGGATGGCGATGATTCGGCTTTTCGATCCTCTCGAACTTGGGCAACGAGGCGCCGCAGCCGTTCTGGCACGCCGAAGGAGTCGCTAACCTGGTTGTTTGCGAGAATTGCGGCGTCGAGTCGATCGACTTGGTTGAGGGTGAAGCCGGTTCCTTCCTCGAGCATGTCGGTCACCGTTCGTGACATCGCAAACGAGTTGGCGTGTTCAAGCGCGACAACCAACGACTCGCACATTGATTCGCGCGTACGCAATCGACGAAGCAGGATCGACACGATGTTTGTCGCTAGTCCCGCAGGGTCCTCCAGTTTGCCACGCAAACCCTGGTTCTTGGCAATGAACCCGTACGGATTCTCGGGAAGTCGCACCGGAAGCACTAAGAGTCCCCTACCCACCGCGATGCCGATTTCTTGGTCCGTCCAATTGCTGCTGTGAAAATCGGGAGTGATCAGCGCTGCCATTGCGTGCATTGTTTGGAGCGCGAGTTCAATCTCCGTTTGCCATTCAAGGCTCGGCTCGATGTCCTCGTGTGCGACAAACGCACGAACCCCGTATCTGGCTAAGTGTTGCTTGAGGCTCGATACCGCAACCTTATGGGCGGAAACGTGGCTCAGGAAGAGGCGGAATCCCGCGCCACCCCATATTCGGGCCTCGTCATCGCCAGACGTTCGCGAGGTCCGCAACGCCGGCTCTTCCTCAAATGCAGGCTTGAACATGACGGAGTTCAAGACCATGTTGCCCGTGCCCCGCAGAGCCGTCCGGAGTTTCTCTGCGATCTTCTCCTCGTGGGAAGTTAGTGCTGGCTCGATGCGGGCGTAGTCAGCGACGGGCAATTCCAAGACAAGGGTGTGGAAATACGTCCCCCCATTCCAATTGTCGTAGTCAGTCTCCTCGATCGAGGCAGAGGCACTACGCACGACCTCAGCGAGATGGTTATCGCCTTGGGCATCGAGCACCGAGGCAATCACTGCTGCGACGCGCGCTGCTGGGATTGGGAACCCATCGGCCATCCTGCTAGCGCCGGAGAACGCGAAAGCGTCGAAGGCTGCCAAACATCATCTAGCGAGTGCCTTCCGCAGCGTGGAGCCCCCTGTTTCGACTCGACTCAGGACAAAGTCACGCGTCGGAGCGTCCACGAATGACACGAAGCAGCCGCGGAGGCCACGGGTCAGAAGGACGCGATAAGTGCTCTTGACGAAATCCGTAAACTCGCGGGTCGTTACACCTCGACTCACAACACGATCGAAGGATTCCTTCGGCTGGCCGACCCATCCCCCATCCATCGGGCGGTAGACGAGGTCGGGGCCGAAAATCACGCCGACGTAGTCGAACTCGAAGCCCTGCGCGGTGTAGACGCAGCCGACCTGGTTGATGCCGTTCGGGTCGTTCGCCCAGAAGTCGGACTTGGGGATGCCGGGCGCGAGCTTGCCGGCGCCGGCCTGGGCGTTCCAGGGCATCTCCCAGTCCCCCACCCTGACGTCGGGCACGAGCTCGCCGTTCGCGTCGGGGTTCGACCATGGCCAGCAGAAGCCAGCAACGAGGCGCGCGGTGGCCCCCTCCCCTGCCCGCTCGCGGATCAGGCGGTCGAGCTCGCGGACGGATGGGACGATCCGGAAGTCGAACTCGTCGTCCATCGGCCACAGGACCTGCGGCGTGCGGGCGAGCTCAAGCGTGTTGTCGACCCATTGGATGAACGAATCGGAGCCGTTCGAGCGGAACTGTGCCTCGAGCTCGAACTCGCGGACCTCGATCGAGCGCTTGGCGGCCGCCTCGCGGATCAGGTCGGTGCTGCCGACCTCGCCGGGTCGAACGACCTGGAGGTCGTCGATGAAGAAGACGGCCGTCCGGGTCGAGTCGAGGATGTCGTCGATCTGGGCCTTGCCGTTGCGCGCCTTGGCCGGCGTGAACCGGTTCGTGCTGATCGTTCGGATCCGGTGCGCCTCGTCGAGGATCGCGACATCGAGCTTGTCGTTCGGGTCGACCGCCGCCGAGTCGCGGAAGTACTTGAACAGCACGCCCGCGCGCGCCCCGACGAGCTTGCGCAGGTTCTCGGTGAAGGCCTTCGAGCCCGTCAGGTGGAGCGTCCGCAGTCCGAGCGCCGACAGCTCGGCGACCAGGTTGACCGCGATGACCGACTTGCCGGTGCCCGGCCCGCCCTGGACGAGGAACACGACCTGCTGCTTGTTCTGGCCGGCCGCCTTGACCGAGTCCGTGATGGCATTGAAGGCGACGAGCTGCTCGTCGAGGAGGGTGAAGACCGGCTCGTTCTGGATGACGCGGGCGACGTAGTCGAGCAGGCGCTTGTGCGGGTGGAACGCCGTCGCGGCGACCTTCTCGAGGATCCGATTGTCGTCGTCCGCGCCGACGACGTGCTCCTCGAGGAAGTTGGCGAGCTTGTTGACGTCCGTGCCGGTGAACAGGGGGTTGAGGGCGAGGAGCGTGTCGAAGTCTTCGTCGAAGAGCGGCGACTTCAGGTCGCGCTGCGCGTTGTGGAGGTACGAGCACGCGTTCAGTTCGATCTCGCCCTCCGAGAACGCCGGGTGCGTGTCCGCGAGGTAGCGCTGGTACTGCGCGACCTGCTTCGACGGATGCAGGACATCCTTCCCGTGACCGCCACCGTACTCGACCGTAACGCAGTCGCTGATATTCGAGCGCCCGACCTGCGTCCACTGCTTGAGCTCGATGATCACTGCGGCGTCTCCAACGATCGGGTTCGTGCCGGTGAGCATCACGTCGAGCCGCTTCGAGCTCAGTGGGAGCTTCAGCTCAACAAGGACCCCCTGCTCGCGAAGGTCGGCGAGCTGCAGGACGTTCGCCATCGCGCCGAGCGAGTTGCGCCAGGCGTTGACCTCGCCCATCGGCGGCTTGTATCGGAATTCCTGAAAGAACCGGTCGCTCAGCTGCGTCGCGAGGCGCGCCTGCACGGCGTCCGCGATGAACTGTTCAGTTGTGCCCTGGTAGAGGTGCATCTATGTCGCCGCCTGCGATTCAATCGCGACGAGGAGCTCGTGGTACAGCGGCGCCAGGTTGTCGACTGTGTAGTGAGCGTTCAAGCCACTCGGGTTGGGCAGAACCCACAGCGGAACACCGGATATCTCAATTGGCTGCCTGCCAAGTTGGGCATCTCGATGGTCAAACGCGGTGCGATAGTCACCGATGCCAAGGACGGCGACGTACCGCGGTCGAAATCTCGCGACGACCTCTCGAAGTCGGAGCCCACCCGCGATCAAATCGTCTCGATTAACTTCGTCGGCCCGGGCGGTCGCCTTGTTTACGAGGTTGGAGATACCGATACCTCGCGCAAGGAGCTCACTCCGCTCGTCCGGGAGCAGCCGCCGGTCCGTAAAACCCGACCGATGGAGCGTTTCCCAGAGTCGATTGCCGGGACTCGCAAAGTGCAACCCGGCGGCGCCAGAACACGTGCTCGGGTTGATCCCAACAAGCAGCACGCGTAGGTTCGGCGCCAGCAAGTCCTCGACCGCTTTGCCCCGTCCCTCGGCACAATCCACGCGCTTCATCGTCCATCGGACGCCACCCGTCCTACGATCGATGACCCGCGTCATCTGCTGCGCGCGAAATACAACCGGGCGTCACCGTCGGGATCGTGGCCATTTCGGGTCATGCAGATCCCCTACGACGCCTCAGGCGAAAGCCCATCGATGCGTGCCCTCCCCGGCCGGTAGACAGCGTGGCGCTGCGCCGAATTTTGAACGATCGTAGGCCGTGCAAACCACGGCGCAAGTAGGGACTTCCCTACTCGTCTCGGGGATGTCCCGGACTCTAGACTGGCCGCGGACCCGACATGCTGTGAGGGACGATGCTGCCGACCTACTGCCCGGTTTGCCGCACGATCCGTCAACCAAACGGTCAGTTCTGCCATGTCTGCGGCTATTCCTACGTTGAACGGCGGCCAGTCGAGCCGGAGGCCGCTGCCACGCGGGTGGCCGACCCGCGCCTGTCGATGGCCGACGGCTTCAGGTTCGGCATCGGCTTCTTCACTGCGGCGATCTTATTCGCAGTCCTGTTCACGATCTTCTCGTCGGTCCTGTTCGCCACCATCCTGGGAACGTTCCTTCACGCGTTCTCGAACTGAAGGGCAGAGATGAATCGCTACACATCACTGCTCCTCGCGTTCTCCATCGCCGCTTGTGCGGCTCCAGGCTCGGCGAGCACGAGCCCAACCGCCGCCTTGCCCGCCCCGAGCCCGACCGACGCGGCGCCATCGCAAACGGCGGTGTCGTGCATCATCCTGAGCCAGAGCCGGTTCATCGACGACCCAACACCGATAGTCCTCGAGACCGAGGGAGTCAGTGCCGCCAAGTGCGCGGCGACAGTCGCGCAGGACAACCTGCAGGACGACTGGGCGAAGGCCCACCCCGAAGTGGTGCTGGACACGGCGCCGGCCGGGACGCCGCTCTGCTCCATCGTGGTTGCTTGGCCTGGGGAGAGCGCCGCGAGGGAGACGGTTTGGGGGAACGGCATCTTCGGCAGAAACTTCTGCTTCACACTCAGATACGTCGCGAGCCAAACTCAGCAGCCGTAATCGCCTCGCGGATCCTCTCGGTGGGACTAGGGCCGAACCAGCTGTTTCCAGGCGTCGTACCAGTTGCCCGCGATCAATCGCTGCGCGTCCGCCAACGCCATGTCACCGGCACAGACCTTGGCATGCAACGCATCCTCCAGGTCGTCCTTCTCGGCTGAACCGATCGAAGTTCCATCGGGCAAGGTCGTTTTATTCGGCTCCGGCCAGAGGTTGCGCGGATCGCGCGGGGCGCCGCCGAGCTCCAGCGGCACCAGATGATCCTCCTGGTAGTGCGACCGGTCCTTGTCGGCATAGCCGTATTCGAGGATCTGGGCGATCTTCAGGGCCGACGTGTACGCAGACGGGGGGCGCTGCGTTGCCGCCCAACCGCTCTTGCAGACGGTGTCAGCAAGGTTCGCCTGGGTCGCTGCCGGATTGATCGATCCAGGCGTCCTGGCTGGGTCCGGCAGGCCGGGGGGTCGAGGCGTCACGAATGGAGCCGCACTGGTGTCCCCGGGCGCCTGCGTCGCGCTGAGCACGGTTGGCAGGGCGGCCCTGGGGCCGGCGAGCCACGACGACCCAACCACGATTCCGACGAGCAGTGCGGCGGCGACGCCGAGCCCGATCAGCGCGCGTCGGCGCACGTCAACCTCGCGGGGATCTCACGGGAGCGTTTCGCAGGCGATCCCATCGTGGTCAGCGTCAAGCCGGTACGGGTCGTACGACTTTGACCCGCCGGTTCCCACGAAGAAGCTCTGGGCGTGAGCGTGCGTATCAAAGTCCGAACAATTGACATCCGAGTATCCGTCCCAACCGGGCGGCTTGTAAAAGGATGGGGCCTTGGTCGGCTTTGGCGTTGGCTTTGGCGTCGGCTTGGCGGTGGGCTTCGGCGTCGGTTTAGCGGTGGGGGCCGCGGTTGGGGCAATCGTGGCGATTGCAGCCGGCTCTGATGCCTGCGTCGCGACCGCCTCCACCGCGAGCGGAGTTGGCTGGGGCGTGGCCGCGGGTTGAGATCGTGGCGTTGCCGTTGGGATGTTCACCAGGTCGTTTGGCGGGGTCGACGATCCGCACGCCGCAATTGAAAGCGCCACGGCCGTTGCGTATACAACGGATCGCGAAGATCCGGCGAATTGTCGATGAGCCCTCGTGCCCGTTCGCATCCTGTGTCGCCCCACAATGTCGGTCCCGCACGGAGCAAGTGATCTCTTTGCATTGAGCGGCCGGCCGCCATCCTACCCTCGGCAAAACCCGCCGAAATGATCCAATCGTCCGTTTTCGGGCTAGACCGAGCCCTCTCTAGGTTCTGACCTGCTCGAGCCCAGGCCTTGCGTTCTGAAGGATCAGGACGATGGCGGGGCCGAGGCTCGAGATCACGCCTGAGATGCGGGAGATGTTTCGCAATCAAGGAATCGAACTCCCTGATTGATCCTATGCCGGGAAGCCCTTTACGGGGTCGTGCAGCTGGCGCTCTGCCCTTCGAGCAACGGCTCGATGAAGTAGCACACGGCCTCGGTTCCCGTTCGGTCGCCGAACAGCATGGCGCTGGTGGTGTCGTCTTGGCAGCCCTCGAGTGTCCCGCCTGTCGCCCAACAGAGATGTGCGGTACCAGATACGCCGGACGGTGCCGGTGGGATCGACTTCGTCCTCGGGACGGCCACGCTGATGACCACGATGGCAACCGCAGCGAGTGCCCAGAGCTTGAGGTAGCCGTCGAAGAATCCTCGCTTCGGGTTCTGGACGACGGGGTCGAAGACTTCCGATGCCGACGGAACGTTTCCCGACGGCCCGGGCGCAGTGGTCAGTTGATTTGGAACGGCCTGCTGGACGAGCCGGCTCGTGCCGGCGACCGTGTCTTGATCGGACGAATTCGCGAGCTCGGTCCAGCGAGCGATGAGCGCGGCTGAGCTCGGTCCCATCGTCATCTCAACGGCCGCTAGATCCTCCGCGCGGCTGCGCTGCAACGATGCAGCATCGAAACCCGGGCGCGGCCGGTCGAGCCGCAATCGACCCGACTTGAACGCGTGCCGAACCGTCAGGAAGCTCAGCCGCTGATCGTCGCCGCAGTTTGGGCACACGATGCTGTGCTTCATCCAGAGCAGGAAAACTGGAAAGCGGAACACGGTGAACCAGTGCGTTGTTCTGAGGATCAGATGCGGTCCCAGGACGCCGCACCGGCGACATTCCTCGAGTTTGGCGCCGAGGAACGTTGGTCGTCGCATCCAGCCGATGAGGATCAGCACGGCAGGGTTCCCGTGGTTGATGACTCCGCAAAGGGAACGGCAATTGCGGATGATCCACCAGTCGCCAATGGTCCGGGCGGCGAATCTGGCATCATCCGCGGTCGCCGATCGCGATCGGTCGGCAGGGAGCCCGGAGGTGCGTCATGTCTCGCAACGATCGCGACCTCGAAGCCCAGGAGCGGTTTCGAACGGACCAGTAAGCGTCGCCGAGGGTTCCCCTCGGAGACGAGCGTCAAGCGCGGCGATCGAGTCGTGCACGGCGACAAGGAGTTGCTTCCATCGAGAAGCTCGGTCGGAAGGATTCCTGTCCGTGCGGCTCGGGTCGCAGGTTCGCGGCGTGCTGCCGCAACTCGGGACGCTTTTGACGGCGACCTCGACCACTACTCCAGGTAGCGAAGCAACGAGCGTTCGGTCCGACGATCGGGCGCTCGTTCCACGTCGCGGGCGACTCTCAGCGACGCCGGCTGGTCTTCGCCGATGCGCCGAGCCCCGCGGCACCGAGCACGAGGATGATTCCGAGCAGGATTGCGATGACCGCGGCCGCGGCCACGACGACCTGCGCGATGATCTTCGCCGCGAGCGGGTGATGGGCGGCGAGCGCCTCGTACAGCAGGCCAGTGATGAACGCCAGGATGGCGGCTGCGACCACCGCCGACGTCGGCTGGCCGTAGACGGCAACGACGACCCCGATCACGATTGCTGCCAGGAGCGGCATGCCGTAGTGGATCTCGAAGGGCGCCGGCTGCAGGGCGTTTGGGGCCGGCGCAGGCATGGCTGCGGGCTCTGGCTCGGCCGGATGGTCCCCCACCGGCGTCGACGAGAGCTGCCTCGTGGCGTACAGGCCCGTGCCCGGCAGGCCGATCGTCTGACGCACGCCGCGCCTGCCAAACGTGACCTTCGAACCGCGCGGCCCGACACTCACTGACGGCCCTGACTTCGACAGGTTGATCGTCAGGCCGGGCGCGACCTTGACCCGCCGCCAGAGCCGCAGGTGCCAGGGGTTGCTCAGGTGAAGTTCTCCACGATCACGAGGATCGCTGGCGAGAGAAGGGCGGCGATGGTCGCCGGAATCGTGAAGGCCCAGGGAGGCCGGTCGCGCGGATCGTAGACGGACCGACGGGGCTTGGACAGAGGCGGGACGTGATTGTTCCGTATTCTGGCCGGACGCCCCCGGCCGGCCCACCGTCAATCAGCCGCGGCCGTCCCGCAGCATCCGCTCGAGCTCGCGGCGAAGACGCTTGCTCGGCCGGCCCTCCCCGCGGACTGCCATGATGCCGGGCCTGATCTCTCGGACGACCGGCGCTGGGCTGTTGTCGACGTAGCACTCGGCGGCGGCCGGCGCGCTGACGCGCGTTTCGATCGGTCGGACGACCTCGACGATCCGCTCTCGTTCGGCGATGAGCGCATGCACGACGTCGCCGGCACGCACCTTCGTCGACGGTTTTGCCGGGTTGCCGTTCACCCGGACATGCCCGCCGTCGCACAGCTGGGTGGCCATGGGCCGTGTCTTGACGAGGCGCACCGCGCACAACCAGCGATCAATCCGTGTCTCGTCGGCCATGGGTATCAGGGGGCGTCTGGCCCTGCGGCGACCTCGAGAACGATCTTGCCAGGGGCATGGCTGGCGGCACCGAACTCGAAGGCTTCACGCGCGCGAGCGAGCGGAAACACCTTGGCGATGATCGGCTTGAGCTTGCTTTCATCCACGAGCGTCGCGACCTGATCGAGCTGCTCGCGGTCGCCCTCGACGATGAAGTACACGGCGCGAACGCCGTGCTGCTCGGCGACCCCCAGCGGAATGCGTGAAACCACGCTGACCAGCACGCCGCCTTTCCGCAGCACGTGCAGGGAGCGCTCCTGCGTCTCGCCGCCGACCGTGTCGAACACCATGTCGACGCCTCGAGCCTTGTCCTCGAACCGCTCGGCTCGGTAGTCGATCACCACATCGGCACCGAGACGCTGCACGAACGCGGCATCCCGCGCCGATGCGGTCGCATAGACCCGGAGGCCGCGCCAGCGCGCCAGCTGGATCGCCAGCGATCCCACGCCGCCGGCGCCGGCGTGAATCAGGACACTCTGTCCGGCGACGAGCTGGCCGTGCACGAACAGTGCCTGCCACGCGGTCAGGGCCGAGAGGGGCAGTGACGCTGCCTCCGTGTGCCCGATGCTTCGCGGTTTCCTCGCCAGGTTGGCGGCCCGCACTGCGACGAATTCGGCCGCCGCTCCGTCGCGCGGAAAATCGGCCAGGCCGTAGAGCGCGTCGCCAGGGCGAAGGTCGTCGATATCGGGAGCTGCGCGCTCGACCACCCCCGACACTTCATGTCCCGGGATGCTCGGGAGTCGTGGCGTCCCGTCGGCGTGCTGGTAGGTCTCGTCCCAGCGCAGCTCGGTGGGCGTGATGCCCGTCGCAGCCACTCGGACCAGGGCATCTCCAGCCCCGATCTCCGGCACGGGAGCCTCTTCAAGAACCAGCTCGTTCGGTCCGTCGCGGCGGTGGAGTCTGATCGCTCTCACGGTTCTCTCCTCGCCCTCGCATCTTAGGCTGGATCAACCGATTCCCAAGGACGCTGTCGACCGCTACTGGATTGCAATGAGAAGCTGAAGATTGCAACGGATCTGAGAGTTGCGAGAGCGATCGAGAATCGCCAATCTCCCGATTGACACCAGCGGCTGATCGCAGCCCTGCCGGGGTTGCTCGGAGGATCATTTCCTGTCGCACCGGCCCACGTCCCTGTTCACCGTGCCCTCATCGGATCGGGCGTTTGCCGAGTTCGTGCGCCGGATCAGCGCACAGCTCCCGGACGCATCCCCGAGCGCGCTCCAGGCGCGTCTGCGGGGCCTCTATGCGAGCGTCCTGGTTCGACCGCGGGGTTTGTCGAGCGAGGATCACACCTTGTATGTCTACCGGGAAGGACGGTGGGTCGACGGTCGGGCCGGCGATTGGTGGAGCGACGAATCGATGCCGAGCATGGAGGTGGACCGAGACGGCTTCATCGCCGCCGCGAACGGGGCGGCTGGTGAGGCGTTGGGCATCGCCCCGAACCGCCTCGTCCATCGGCACTACACCGACTTTGCCGTCCCCGGGACCGGCGCCGACATGATCCTGATGCGCGAGATCATGCTGGCCGTCGGCGAGGCCGGCGGAACGTTCAGGCACATCCGTGCCGACGGCGAAGTCCGGGTCGCCGAATACCACTCGGTCGCGACCGAATCTGGAAGCTCGGTGACGATCCGGCCGATCGGGCCGCTGGACGTGGCAATGCCGCCCCGACCGTCCCTCGACATCGAGACGCGCCCGGCCGCCGACGGCCTCTTCGCCAAGGTGGTCGATGGCATCGTCGCACGCATGCCCGAGCCCACCCCCGAGGGCCTGCAGCTCCGTCTCCGTCGCAGCTATCCGTACGCAACGGTCGACGCCGCGGAACCTGGCCACTGGCACGTCAGCCGTGACCCTCGGTTGGATCCCGCGCCAGTCGACTGGGAGGATCCGAGACTGGCCCGGACGGTTGCCCTCGATACGAGCCTCATCGTCGAGGCGAACGAGGCGGCGCTGGAGCTCCTTGGACGGGATCTCGTTGGCCGCCACTGGCAGGAGCTGGCACTCCCCAGCACGCTCGATCAGCGGCTCCAGATGCGCGATTACTACGTCGCCAATGGCGGGGCGCAAAGCACGTTCCGATTGATCGGACCCAGCGGCGAGCTGGTCGACTACGACTACCGGCTGTCCTGGGAAGGCGATCGCTTCGTTACCGTGATGTCCCCGTTCGCCCTCGACCGGCACCTCGGCAGTCAACGGGAGCCTAGCTCGCCCTAAGCCGCTCGCTGGGTCTACGACACACGGACCGGCCGGCGTGGCAGCATCGCGCAGATGCCGTCGCGACGCGTGCACCTGATTCCCTGGGGCGCGTTCCTGCTGATCGGCTGGTCCGGGCTGCTCGTGCCGTCGCTCGTCCGGCAGATCGAGGCGACATTCGGGGTCGACGACGCAGCGATTGGGATCTGGTATTTCGTCGCGGCGTCGGCGTACGCCGCCGGCTCGCTCGCCGGCGGCCTGCTGACCGAGCGGGTCGGGCGACGGACCGTGCTCACGACGGCTGCGGTGGGGCTCGCGGCGAGCTGGGTCATCGCCGGCACGAGCGGCTCCTGGGTCGTCTTCACGCTGGCGGCGGTGGTCGGGGGCGGAGCTGGCGCAATCGATGGCGGGATGAATGGCCTCGTCCTGGCCGTGACGGACGCCGCGTCCGGTCGGGCGCTCAACGTCCTGCACCTGTTCTTCTCGCTCGGGGCGTTCGCTGCGCCGCTGGTCATTGGTTGGCTCGTCGCCTCGGGCATCGCCTGGCAGGTGCCGATGGTCGCGACCGGCGTCGCCGCGCTCCTGCTCGTGGCGGCCCTCCTGTTGGTGGAGATCCCGTCGGGCCGGCGCGAGCGTCGCCCGGACCACTCCCCTGTCCGGGCGTCCGGCGTGGCCGGTCGGCCATCGGCACCGCTCATCCTGCTTGCCGTCGCGATCGGGTGCTACGTCGCGGCGGAGATCGCGGTGTCGAGCTGGACCGTCCGGTTCCTCGACGACGTCCCGTTCGAGATTGCAAGCCTTGCCCTGTCGGGGTTCTGGGCCGGCCTGGCGCTCGGGCGGCTGATGGCGGCCCGCTGGGGTGACCGGTTCTCGCACAGCAGGCTCGCCGCCGGCTCGGTCGCCGCCGCGGGAGTTGCCGTGGCCGCCGCGGTCCTCGCGCCCACGCCCACGATTGCCATCGTCGCGATCGCCGTCGCCGGCTTCGCGTCAGGACCGGTGTTCCCGCTCATCGTGGCGATCGGGGGCGAGCTCTTCCCGCACCGAGTCGCCGCCGTGGCCGGGACCCTCACCGCCGCCGGGGTCGTCGGCGGGATCGTCTACCCGCCGCTGGTCGGGTTGCTGTCAGCATCGCTGGGCATTGGGGCCGGGCTGCTCGGCGGCGCGTGCCTCTCGATCGTTTCGGCTGGCGCGATCCTCGCCGCCGCCCGACTGTCTCGCCGGGCGAACCAGGTCGTGCCGGTCAGCGGGCCGGCAGCCTCGCCGCCGGCGTGAGGCTCCGCCAGGATGGGCGAGCATGCGCCGTACGTCGCTCAGCGCCAGCAGGAGACCTTGCAGTCGCGCTCGCCCTTGATCGCGGCGGTCCATGGATCGATCTTCAGGTAGACGTATCGGCGGGGATTGAGGCAGAGGACCTCGAGAACCCAGCCGGGGCCGGGGGGCAGGAATGGGCCCGCGTCGTCCGGCAGATCCAGGTTGACGATGCAGTCGTCGACACCGAGCTCGTGCTTCGAGAGGAACGTCCGAAGCTGCTGGTTCGCCAGGGCGGAATCTAGCACCTGCCCGAGGCTCGCCATCTGGCGGGTCTTCCCGACGATCGCTGTTGTCCCGGATGCGTTCAGGTCCTCGAGGGTTGGCTCGAACCGGGAGCAGGGACACCCCGTCGGTCCGGGCGGGGGCGGCTGCGTGACGAGCGTGTCCGTGTTCGCGTAGCGCACGAGGGCGCGGAAGGTCGCCGATCCGGGCGGCACCGGAAGGGCGGCTTCGAAGGAGCCGGCCCAGTGGAACGTCGCGCTGATAGTCGCACCAGGGGCCAGCGGCGAGGTCATCCCGCTGTCCGCCGGGCAGTCCTTGCTCAGGACCTCGACAACGGTCGCAGCGGGCTCGTAATAGACCTTCTGTGGCGGCCCGCCGCCGAGGACGAGGGTCTTGAACGCGGCCTCCCGGCCGGTCCAGTCGGTGCGGCCGCCGGGCTCCCGCGGCGTCTCCGCCTCGACGTAGAAGAAGGCGAAGCAATCGCGGCCCTCGTACTGGAGCGGGGTGGCGCGAAGGTTCGTCAGGGCGACGGTGAAGTCCAGCCCCTTGCCGGCGTTGATCGTCGTGGCAGCCGGCGTGATCTCGAGCCGCACGCCATTCTCGTCGGTCACCGCCGCACCTGGCGCGAGGCTCGGCGATGGGCTCGGCACGGTCGTCGGCGCTGGGGCGGTTGTCGCCGTCGATCCGGGGGCGGCGCTCGCCGCGCTCGCCGACTGGTTGGGCGTCGGCGCGGCGCTCGGGGTCGTCGGGTCGCAGGCGACGAAGCTCAGCGCCACGAGCGCCAGGAGGACGAGACGGGTCAGGGACCCCGGCGTGGTCATCGGGCTACGCGTAGCCGCGGTGGAGGCTGAACACGAATGGCAGCCGGTTGACCATGAGCAGCCCGAGCGGAATGCCGAGGACCGTGAGGAACAGCCCATAGCCGATCGCCATGTAGATCGCCGAGAGCCACCAACCGATGAGCAGGTACCAGATCGCGCGGATCAACATCGATGGGCCCGTCTTGAGCTCGAGGATGGCGGGCGGCTGCACCCGCTAGCTGCCCAGATTCTGGAGGATCAGGATCACGGCCGGCGCCAGGACGACGGCGATCGTCGCCGGGATCGTGAAGGCCAGGTAGACGAGGGCCGTGGTCGCCGCCGGAGTCGCTGGTTCCCAGGCAACGAGTGACGACGTCATCTCGACCTCCCGCTCTCGGCCCGGTCGGGCCGATCGGTCGGATCGTAGTCGGCTTGACTGGGCTTGGACAGCAGCCTTCCCTCCCCGACCGATGTGGTCCGGGGCGACAAGGAGTTGGCGTCCGGGATTGCTTCGCGAGAAACGGACAGTGCAAATCTGCCCGATGGTCTGCCCAAACCTGCCGATGCCTGAATGACGCGCCGCGGTACCACAGGGTCGATCACATGCATGAGCCAGTGCAGGGAGAAGAACGGCAGGTTCGTCGGGCGCTCGTCGGCGCCGCCGACCGTCCGTCCTTGCCTACCCAGTCGGGCGACGATGCGACAGCGCTGTCGGTCGGGGTCGCATCTACGAGCGCCGCCCCAAAGCGATTCAGCAGATCTGCCGTGCTTGGCCTGCAGCGCGCAGCGGGGAACCGCGCTGTCGTCCGAGCCCTGCAACGAGAGCCCCAGCCTCCCCAGAAGGACACTGACCAGGGGTCGCCAGGCAGCGCGCAACTGCCCGGGGGCGGCGGCCCGATCATCGTGTTGTCGGGTGGTCCGCAAACCACCGAGCTCGACCCAACCACGGGCGACCCTGTGAAGGGATACGAGCGGCCCCGCGCCACCTACTCGGAAACAGATCGCCAGCACTTCGTCGATGAGGTCGGACAGCGGCGAAAGGACAACACCGACAACGTGGTTGCGTTCACGACGAACTTCTCGAAGTCGGTCACCTCGCTCTGGGGTACCCATCTCACCGAAGAGATGTCGCGAGCCGCAGCGTCGAAGGCGCTGCTGGATTGGCGGTCACTCACTGAGCTGTTCCTCGAGGAGGCGCTTTTCACGGCCCTCGGCATGGGCATTGGCTTCCTCGCCGAGAAGACCGTTGCCACGCTGCTCGAGGATCACATCAAGCGCCTGCTGCTGGAGAAGACGATCGAAGTCTTTGGCGAGGGCTCGCTCAAAGCGGGAAAC
Source organism: Galbitalea sp. (assembly GCA_036499165.1). Lineage (GTDB taxonomy): Bacteria > Actinomycetota > Actinomycetes > Actinomycetales > Microbacteriaceae > Galbitalea. The sequence goes on from DASYEE010000100.1 coordinate 15,229, forward strand.
GAGCACGCCAAGCAGAAGCTCGAGCAGGACGAGATCGAGAAGACGCGAGCGGAGCTCGATGCCAAGACGAAGGCCGTTGCGAACATCGTGCCCCAGATGCAGGGCGCCATCGTTGGACTTCTCGATATTCCGTGGGAAAGGTATGGCGCCTGGATCGAGAAGGCCTCTCCGGAGAAGCTGGCGAAGTTCCGGCTCCCGAAGATCTTTGCTCCAGTCGACGCCGGTCTGATTGACACCGCAGCAGCCGGTGCGATCGTCATGGCGCTTCACGACTCACACACGGCGGAGGCGCCTCAGCGGATCGGCGCCGACCCGACCGAGAAGGATGCAACCTCCTATTTCGATGATTTCCAGGTCATATCCCACCTCGGCGCGGGTGGGGACGCCACCTTTACGCTTACCGAGCAGAGTACGGAAATCTATGTCAAGAACTCGAGCCCGCTACTGGCGGCTCTGGTGGGCAAGAGCATCGGCCAGATGGGCAACGTGCCCCTGTTCGTCGCCATTGCGCCTCAAGACGCCGACGTCATGGACTACGTCGCGGGGTCCAGCATCCTGGAGGGCATCTCCAAGGAGGCGGCGGCGCGGTATGGAAGTTCGATTGTCGTCGGAGGGCCGGCGGCCATAGAAGAGTTCAAAGCGGCATACCCAAGCCGAGAGCGTGAGCTCCGGATCACCCGTGCACCCAAGGCCGAAGGGAAAGATGGCGGCGATGTCGATGGCGCGCCGACCGTGCGTGGAGGCGGACTCGGCGAGCAGTTCCTGTTGTACCGTCGGGCGCAATCCGAACGCTGGCTGATCGAGCAGGTAACCGATGCGCTTAGCGACCTCCTGCAGAGGAACTACCCGCGCCCTGACAACGCTGGTGGCGGGGACCTCCCGGTCCGGCAGGCGGCGACCGCCGCCCGGAAGATCCTTGAGTTCTGGATGGTGGCCGGGGCCGAGCGAGTGATCGCCGAAGACGTCGCCAAGCTGAAGCCTCAGGCTCCGGAGGATCGCTGGGAAAAGGCCTATTTCAAGAAGGGCAGCCGCAGCCAAATCCTCAAGCGATAGGAATCAGCGCGCAGTCGATACACGCCGGGTTGCTCGTCCTTTGGTAGGACGCGCCCATAACGGGTCCTCGCCCACGGTCGGACCGGGCTACCCTTCGGGGATGGCGCTCGTGCTCGATTACGTCGAGCTGGCCGTTGATGACGTCGAGCAGGCGAAGGCCTTTTACTCGAAGGCGTTCGGCTGGACGTTCAACGACTACGGGCCTGACTACGCGGGCCTCCAGGACCCGAGGAATCCGGGGCAGGAGTTCGGGGGCCTGAACGCCCATGCGGCGGCGTCGCG
>DASYEE010000101.1:0-2474 GCA_036499165.1 Galbitalea sp.
CAGGTCGTGCTGATCCTCGTGCGTCGGCACCATCCACTCCGCGATCGCGTCGGTCATCTGCGCCTCGCCGGCCTCGATCTCCTCAGGGGTGACCGATCCGAAGAATGCCTCGAGCGCGTGCGGCATCGTCGGGGTCGGTCCGCTCGGGATGCAGTCCATCAGCAGGGCACTGGGTTTGGACTCGAGCGCAGGCATCCGCTGGGTCAAGATCCGTGCGGTGGCGGTAGCCCGTTCCAGCGGGGAGTGCCACGAACCACTGAACGGAACCCCGCTCAGCCGGGTGGCGATGGCCTCGGCCTGGCGCACTCCACGAGGCGACAGCGGTCCATCGGGGAGGCCGTACTCCGCGTCCTGCTGCTCTCCGTGGCGCACCAAATATAGGTAGTGGCTCATTTTCGTACTTCGTTGCTTCCTAGTTCGCTACCTGAGCCGGCGACGCTGCCAGCCCTTCGAATGAGTCGACGAGGCCAGTGAACGCATCGTCGGGGACGGTACCGACTGCAGCGATCGAGATCGGCCTTGAGACAAGCTCCTCCGCGAGAGCGCGCACGTCGTTCGCGGTGACCATGGCGATGCGCCGCAGGGACTCGTCGAGGTCGAGAAATTCCCCCAGGGTGAGTTCGCTGCGGCCGAGGCGTGACATCCGGGTATCCGAGTCCTCGAGCGCGAGGGCGGATGCCCCGCTCAGCTGGCCGGAAGCCCGTCGCATCTCTTCGTCACTCACGCCGCGCGCCGCGATGCCGCGAAACTCGCTGAGCATCAGCTCGGCGACCTGCGCGGTCTTGGCGGGAGAACATCCGGCGTAGATCCCGAACAGGCCGGCGTCGGAATAGCTGGGCGAAAACGAGTAGACGGAGTAGGCGAGGCCGCGTTTCTCGCGGATCTCCTGGAACAGGCGGCTGGACATCCCGCCGCCAAGAATCGAGTTGAGCACGGTCAGCGTGGCCCGTCGTGGATCGGCGGCCGCAAGGCCGGGTACCCCGAGGATGAGGTTGGCCTGTTCGATCGGCCGCTGCACGACCACAAGAGGCGAACCACGCTCGATGAGTTCACCCGTCGCGCTGCGCCGCGGAACGGGAGCCGCTGCCGCGGAGAGGTTCCATTCCGCGCGAACCAGGGCCGCAGTGACCTCCGCCACGAGTTCGTCGTGATCGACCGCGCCGGCGACCGTGATGACGACATCCTGCGCTCGATAGTTGGCCCGGTAGTGATTCCACACGGCGTCGCGGGTGACGGCGGTGATGGTCTCGGCGTTGCCGCCGATCGGACGACCGAGTGGGTGATCCCCGAGTACCGCCTCGAAGAATCGTTCGCTGGTGACATCCGATGGGTCGTCGTCGGCCATCGCCAGTTCTTCGAGGATGACGCCTCGCTCATTGTCGAACTCCTCGGCGTCGAGTACAGACGACGTAAACATGTCGGCAAGTACGTCGATCGCCATCGGAAGATCGCGATCCTGAATCTTCGCGTAATAGCAGGTGTACTCCTTGGCCGTCATGGCGTTGTGTTCGCCACCGACCGAATCAAAGCTCACCGCTATGTCGAGGGCGCTTCGGGTCAGCGTTCCCTTGAAGAGGAGGTGCTCGAGGAAGTGCGTCGATCCGTAAGTCGTGGGCGCCTCATCCCGCGATCCCACGGCCACCCAGTATCCGATGGTTGCGCTACGAGCGCCGGGAACCGCCTCGCTCAGGATGCGCACACCGCTCGGGAGCACACTGCGACGAACAAGCGAATCACCGGAAGCGATGAAGGAGAGTTCCGCCATGTCGAGAGGCAGGGACACGGCACCGATTGTCACCGGATGAGCCTACGTCATCGGGAAGTCAGAAGTTTGAGCGCGGGAACACGAAACGCTTTCAACAACCCCTCGAACTGGGGTAAGATCAAGGAGGACAAACAGACGAGTCTGTCTGTCCTCCCATGCTAGAGTCTTTACCAGGCCCCCAAAGCCGACAAACTGAATACAGATCCGTAGCCAAACCCGAATTGGCCACACTTGCCCGCGACTTCCCCGGTCGCGGGCAAACCCCGGCAAGAACCCGAAACTTAGCCGGGGCTCACGCCCGAGTCCCCCGCTCGGGAAAGCACCGATCGGCTTGAGACACCTAGCCGCAAGCCCGTGAAGGAGCCGCGTTGTGACGGTCGCATTAGATGACGTCAGATTTGATCCGACCGCACAGCGTGCTCCGGGTGCGAAGGTTCGCATCCTCGAAACGGCCGATTTCCTGTTCTACTCAGAGGGAATCCGCACGGTCGGAATCGATCGACTGATCAGCACCTCGAAGGTCACCAAGGCGACCTTCTACAAGCACTTCGGTTCGAAGGACCGCCTCATCCTCATGTATATCGAGGCGCGTCACCTCGCCGAGGTCGCCAAGTTTGAGGCACTGCTCGAAGCAAATCCGAAGCCAGAAGCTGCGCTGCGAGCGATTGTCGCCGGCGCGGGGGCCGAGATTGCGAGATCCGGCTTTCGT
>DASYEE010000102.1:0-10372 GCA_036499165.1 Galbitalea sp.
TTCAACCTGGCGGTGTGGGCCGTCCTCTCCGCAGTGCTCTACGTCGTCGCCATCGGGGTGGCATCCCGCCTCGTCGAGAACGGCCGCAAGGCGGTCGACCGCGTCGTGCGAGCCCTCGTGACGATCGCCTTCCTGCTCGCGGTCATCCCGCTCATCTCGACGCTGTGGACGGTGACCGCGAACGGAATCGGCCAGTTGAACTGGGACTTCATCACCAAGAGCGGCGCGGCTCATTTCGACCCGGCGACCTTGACGGTCACCACGGTCCCGGGCGCTCTGCAAGCCGGCGTCGGCACCCTCGAGATCACAGGCATCGCCACCGTGATCTCAGTGCCGATCGGGCTGCTGACCTCGATCTACCTGGTCGAATATGGAGTGCCCGGCTCGCTACTGCGACGGGCGGTGACCTTTCTTGTGGATGTGATGAGCGGGATTCCCTCGATCGTCGCCGGACTGTTCGCCTTCTCGCTGTTCACCCTCATCGTCGGCCCGAAGGCGTTCAGCGGGCTGTCGGCGTCGGTCGCCCTGTCGGTGTTGATGATCCCGCTCGTGGTGCGCTCGTCGGAGGAGATGCTCCGCCTGGTGCCCGACGAATTGCGCGAGGCGTCGTACGCCCTCGGCGTCAGCAAGCGGCACACCATCGCGAAGATCGTGCTGCGCACCGCGATCTCGGGAATCGTCACCGGCATCGTTCTGGCGGTAGCACGGGTGGTCGGCGAGACCGCACCGATCTTCATCGCGGCGGGATTCACCGACAACCTGAACACGAACCCTCTGAGCGGCCCGATGCAGACCTACGCCGGACTGGCGTACACCGGCTTCAAGTTCCCCGGCCACGACGTCGTCGCCTCGAACCAGGATGCGTGGGGCGCCGCGCTGCTCCTGGTGATCCTGGTGATCATCTTCAACATCGTCGCCCGAGTGGTGGCCAGCATCTTCGCCCCGAAGTCCGGCCGTTAGCCGCCGCGAACCCGACCCCGCCACGAAAGGCCACGCGTGTCCAAGCGCATCGAAGTCAACGATCTCAACGTCTACTACAGCGACTTTCTCGCTGTCGAAGGCGTCAGCATCCAGATCGAACCGCGCACCGTGACCGCCTTGATCGGGCCGTCCGGATGCGGAAAGTCGACCTTCCTGCGCACGCTGAACCGCATGCACGAGGTGATCCCGGGCGCTCACGTGAAGGGCGAGGTGCTGATCGACGGCAACGACCTGTACGCGCCGGGCGTCGACCCGGTGCTGGTGCGGCGTCAGGTTGGCATGGTGTTCCAGCGACCGAATCCGTTCCCGACCATGTCGATCCGCGAGAACGTGCTCGCCGGCGTGAAGCTGAACAACCGCAAGATCTCGAAGGGCGACGGCGACGAACTCGTGGAGAAATCCCTGAAGGGTGCGAACCTCTGGAACGAGGTCAAGGACCGTCTCGAGAAGCCCGGTGCCAGCCTCTCCGGCGGCCAGCAGCAGCGTCTGTGCATCGCGCGGGCGATCGCGGTGTCACCGGATGTCGTGCTCATGGACGAGCCGTGCTCGGCCCTCGACCCGATCTCGACCCTCGCGATCGAAGACCTGATCGAAGAACTCAAGCAGGACTACACGATCGTGATCGTCACCCACAACATGCAGCAGGCCTCGCGGGTGAGCGACAAGACCGCGTTCTTCAACATCGCCGGCGCGGGCAAGCCGGGCAAGCTCATCGAGTACGACGACACGATCACGATGTTCTCGCGGCCGAGCGTGCAGGCGACCGAGGACTACGTCTCGGGCAAGTTCGGGTGATCTGACTCCGCCGTGGGTCAGCAATGTTCGGAACCCGATCGGTGGCTGGTTGGGTCGGATAGGGTGGCGGTCCGCTCGTTCTCGACGACCCAGAGGTGCACCATGGCACGGCAATTGATCAGTTCAGGTTCGACCTTCGAGACCCAGATGGGATACTCGCGCGCCGTTATCGCCGGTGACTGGGTGTTCGTGTCGGGCACCACCGGTTTCGACTACGCGACTATGACGATCTCGGATGACCTTGCCGAGCAGACGGCGCAGGCGTTCGCCAACATCGCTGCGGCGCTGGCTCAGGCAGGGTCGAGCCTGGATGACGTGGTGCGAGTCACCTATGTGCTGCCGGATGGCGAGCACTTCGAGCAGTGCTGGCCCGCGATGCGCGAGGCGTTCGCGTTGGCCAAACCAGCGGCGATGATGATCGAGGCCGGCCTGTCGGACCCGGCGATGAAGATCGAGATCGAGGTCACTGCCCTGAAGGGGTCGGCCGCAGCGTAGCGAGAGGCGTGGGTAGCGAGGGGCGTAGCGCCGGACCGCGGAGACGCCTCTCGGCAAAAGGCCGCTCGAAGCGGCGGAAATTGGAGCCCGGGGTTACCGCGGCCCGGCTTGGACAGTTTACCGAACTCGGTCACTTGCACCGTCAGTCGAGCGTGCCGCCCCGCGACATCCGCGCGCACCACGCCAACTCGTCGGCCGTCGTGGTCAGTCGCAGCGCGCGCGTGGTGAGTTCGGTCGCGCGCTCCGGGCTCGCGGCGTCCTGGTCGTCGGCGATGCTCGACGCCCCCGCCGCCTCGACCCGGCAGAACGCCGCTGCGCGTTCGAGCGCGATGGCGAAGTCGCGCTCGAACAACCCCCGCAGAATCAGGTCGGCGAGTTCGGTCACCTCCTGCGGACCGGCCGGTGATGGCGCGCCCGCCACCACGGGATCGATCGTGCGCAGCACCTCGGTGCCGCGTTGGAAGAGCAGCGCGACACCCTCCGGATCCTGCCGGATCATCACCCGCACCAGATAGATGCGCCAGAGCGCACCCGGCAGGCTATGCGCCGCCGATCGCGCCCACAGCTCGGCGAGCGCGTCGATGCCGTGCTCGTCTGTGTAGCTGACCAGCCGGTCGACCACCTCGGGGTCGTCGCTGCTCTGGGCGCGGGCGAGCAGCATGTGGGCGCTCTCGTGCGCGGCCCGCAGCACCGCGGCCGGGTCTTCCCCGCCGGCGAACGCCTCGAACTCTCCCCCGCCGAAGAAGGCGGGTCGGTGAAAGTCGTCGGCCATGCATTCCAGGTTAGCCGCGCGCTCCAACCATTGATTGGCGGGCGAGCAGCAGGTATGCGCTCGCGGTCCAGGTGTATGCGCGATCGCGCAGGCCCGCACCGGTGAGAGCGTCGAAGTTCTCGGCGAATCCGGATGCTTCGCAAAGCACGCGGAAACGCCTGCTGACCTCATCGGCAAGCTCGGGGTACCCACTGACCCGCAACCCGTCTTCGATCAGGATCGTCGATGGCGCCCAGATCGGACCTCGCCAATACCCGTCTGCCGCGTACTCGGGCGAGTCGACGAGCTGGGTCGCCGGGCCGAACGCCGTGAGGTGCCGTTCGATCTGGACGGCCAGAGATGCGTTCACCTGATCCGGCAGGCTGCACCCGGCCACGATGGGCAGGAGGTTGAGCAGGCTGCCCGTCTTGCTGATCTGCCCTCCGATGGCCGACCTGGCGACGAATGCCTCGCCATCCCACAACTCTGCGAGCAGGGCGGCCGCCAGCTCATCGCGATGTGCGCTCCACTCGACCGCACCGTCGAGTCCGAGCTCGTCGGTGAGCGCGGCCAGCACCTCGAGCTGCACCAGCAAGAAGGCTGCCAAGTCGGGCGACTCGATCACGCGGTCGCGGTCGAAAGTGGTCGAGTTGTCCCATCCGCTGTCGTTGCCGTGCTGGTAGTGCGGCAATAGGTGTCCAGGCACCCGGCGATAGTCGAGCCAGAAATCGGTCCATGCGGCAAGGCGGCCATGGATGTCGAGCAGAGTCTCGCGATCCAGCTCGATCTGCTCGCGCAGTTTGGCGAGCGCCCACCCGTGGATCGGCGGCTTGACGAAGTTGTACAGGATCTCGGAGTGCGTGACCGAGTCGGGCATCGCCCCGGAAGGCTCCTGGTGATCGAAGGGGGTCAAGAACTGGTCGATGGCGAGACGGGCGTCGCCGGGGCTGAGCGCCAGCGCATTGAAGCAGTGATCCCAACTCCAGACCTTGTCCATCCAGTGCTTCGACATCAGCACCGACTCGCGCCGCAGAAAGCCGCGCGGCGACACCGTCGCCGACCAGAGCACGTAGGCCGCGAGTTCGGCGGCCGGGGTCGAGGCGTCTCGCCATCCCGCGATGGAGTCGGCGAACGTGGAGAACTCGGCTGCCGCCACCGAGACCAGCGCGTCGAAGTCGCCGCTCGAGCGATAGGGATGCCGGGCAGTCTCGAATTCCTCGATGACCACCTCCCAGCCGCCGACCTGGTCGCCCGTCGCCACGACCGCGCGTCGGCTCTCGCCCAAGGCCTCGGAGCCCTCGACGCGCAACTCGCCTCGGAGCGCCGTGACCCGGTACCGGCGTCCCGACTCGTAGGAGGTGAACACCGCGGAGCCGTCGATCGGATCGGTGAACAGGTAGGTGCCGGTGAACGGGGTGAGCAGCTCGGCCGCGTCGGCGATGCGCAGGTCTGCACCCGTGCCGCTCAGCCGGATCGCATCCAGACCCTCGAACACCGCCCTGACGATGGTCTCGCCCGACTCCTTCCAGGCCAGCACAGACGGCGACGCCTCGAAGTCGAGAGGGAGCCGCTCACCATGTCGCTCGACAACGAGGCGCAGTACCGCGTGCATCCCGGTCTGATGGGTCACGAGATGAAGGTCGTCGCGCACCGTGTGCAATGCGACAACGGGCGAGATGTCGAGCCAGGAGCCGCGGCGGCTGAACGGGATCTCTCGCACGTCGAAGCGGAGCACTGGTGTGTCAGACATGGTGATGGTTTCTAGTCCTTGACGGCGCCCGCGGTGACGCCGGCCGCCACGTAGCGCTGGGCGATCACGAGGAGCACGGCAGCAGGGATCGACGCCACGACGGCGGTGGCCATGATCGCGTTCCAGTCCTGCGTGTTGTTGCCGATGTAGCGGTAGATCCCGATGGTGATCGGCTGCAGATCACCGCCGCGATTCAGGGTGGACGCGAAGATGAAGTCCGACCATGCCCACAGGAACGCGAACAGCGAGACCGTCACCAACGAGTTGCGGCTGATGGGGAGCACGATCGACGCGAAGGTGCGCAAGGCGCTCGCCCCGTCGATCCGGGCCGCCGAGATGAGCTCATCCGGGATCCCGCTCATGAAGGCCGTGAAGATCAGCACACCGAAGGGAACGGCCAGTGTCGAGTCGGCGAGGATCAGCCCCGGGATGGTATTCAGCACCCCCCAGCTGTTGAAGATCAGGTAGAACCCCATCGCCATGATGATGCCGGGGATCATCTGCGCGATCAGCAGGATGAAGTTCAGCGCAGTGCCGCCTCGTGGCCGCAGCTTCGCCAGAGCGAACGCGGCGGGGGCCGAGACGGCGAGCGTCAACAGCACGGTGCCGAGCCCGACAAGCAGGCTCGTACCGAGATAGGGGAGCTGCTCGCCGACGACCTTGGAGTACCCGTCGAAAGTCGGGTTCACCGGGAAGAAGTTGGGCGGATCTTTACGCAACTCGTTCGGCTGGGTGAGCGACACGTTGATCATCCAGTAGATGGGAAAGAGCATCGCCGCGGTCAGCACGACCCCGACGGCGGTCTTCCACCACGATCTCGGCGCCCTCATGAGCGCACCACCCTCTGCTGCACCCGGATGTAGATCAGGCCGAAGATGAAGGCCACGACGATCAAGAGGTTGCCGACCGCGGCTGCCGGGCTCAGCTCCGGGGACTCCCCACCGAATCCGAGGCGGTACGACCAGATGGCGAACGTGGTCGAGGCGTTGACCGGACCGCCCTGGGTCATGATCCAGATGATGTCGAACACCTTGAGCGTGTAGACCAGCCCCAACAGGATTGTGATGGCCGAGACGGGCCGCAGCAGCGGGAAGGTGACGCGCCAGAAGGTCTGCCAGCCGTTGGCGCCATCGAGTGACGCGGCCTCGTAGAGGTCATTCGGAATCCCCTGCAGACCGCTGTAGAGGATCACCAGGTTGAACGGGATGCCGATCCAGATGTTGGCGATGACCACCGAGACAAGCGCCCACTGCGGCGACGTCAACCAGTTGATCTGATGCAGGCCGACGCCCTCGATGACGGCGTTGACGACACCTGACTCGCTGTTCAGCATCCATGCCCAGATGGATGCCGACACCAGCAGCGGAAGCAGCCACGGCACCAGGAACAGCGCCCGCAGCGTCGCCGACAGCTTGAAGTGGCGGAAGAAGAAGACCGCGAGGGCCATCCCGATCGAGAACTGGAAGAGGATCGAGACGCCGGTGAAGATGCCGGTATTGATCAGCGCAGGAGTGAATGTCGTGCTCTGGATGACATCCACATAGTTCTGCAGACCAACAAAGGGCGCCGTGCCGTCGATGAAGGAGCGCAGCGTATACGACCGCAGACTGAGGTCGACGTTGCGGTACAGCGGGTATGCGTAGAAGAGGACCAGGTAGATCACGACGGGGGCGATGAACGCCCACGCGGTCAGCTGAGCGCGCCATCGTCGCGTTCGTCTGCCGACCGCGGCCGGAGGGACGGCACCCGTGGATGCCGCCCCTCCTGTGCCGCCGCGCGCAGGCATCCCGGAGGTTGTCTGCATTGCGGTCATGGCGATCTCCTTCTAGGTGGCGTTACTTGACCGCAGCCTGAGCCGTGGTCAGCGCGTCACTCGGTGTTGCGGTGCCCGAAAGGGCCGACTGGATCGCGGTGTACAGCTGCTCCGAGATCTTGCCGTACTTGATGCCGAGGTTGTCAGCGGTGCGAGGCTTCGCGTCGCCGACTGCCGAGATCCAGAACTTCAGGGTCGGGTCGGCCGCAAGCTGAGCGTCCGCACCCGCCTTGGTCGGGGCGACGTAACCGAGGGCCGTTGCCGCCGTGTCACCCTTGCTGAGGCATCCCACGATCTTCGCCGACGTGACGTAGCGCGAGGTGTCCTTCTGGATCGGGATGGTCATGAACTCGCCACCGGTCGGCGCCGGAGCCGGGCCGCCGTTCTCGGCCGGGATCTGGATCGACTTGTAACCGGCCGCGTCCGCGTCGCTCTTGAACCACGACCCGTTCTCGGCGAAACCGAAGTCACCGGTCTTGAACTCGGTCCAGCTGGTGCCCTGGGTGTTCTGGATGACCGAGTTCGGCGCGAGGCCATCGTTCAGCCAGTCCGTCCACAGCGACAACGCCGAGTCGGCCGCGCTCGAGTCGAGCTTGGTCAGATCGGCCTTGGCGCCCCAGAACCACGGCAGGAACTGGAAGCTGCCCTCTTCGGTGCCAACGGCCGAGAAGGTGATGCCCTTCTTGCCCGAGGCCACGACCTTCTTCAGGGCGTCCGTCAGCGAGGCCCAGTCGGTCACGCTGGCGATGTCGACGCCCGCGGCGCTCAGTACGGTCGGGTTGTAATACAGACCGAGCGTGTTGGCGCCGGTCGGAACGCCGTAGTACTTGCCGCCGATCTCACCGGCGCTGAGGATGTTCTTCGAGATCGATGAAACGTCGAAACCGTTCTGCTTCGTGGTGGTGAGCAACCCGGCGTCGGCCAGGGTGGCGACCTTGGGGTTGTCGACCAGAGCGACATCCGGCAGGTTGCTGGCGGCGGTCGTGAGGTCTTTCACCGTGTCGCCGGTGTTCGACGCTGTGCGCTTGATGGTGATCCCGAGCTGACTGGCGCAGGCGTCGACCGCCTTGGCCCAGGTCGAGGTGGCGTCGCGGTCGGGGTACGGGTCCCAGAGGGTGTACGTCCCGCCCGCAGAGGGCTTGGATGACGGAGTCGAGCAGGCGGCGAGCGTGCCCACAAGGGCGGCGCTCAGGGCGAGCGCACCCAGGACCCGCAGCCTTCTTGCTGTGGTGCTGTTCACGATGTTTCCTCTCTGAATCATTCGCTGTTCGGGTGATACTGGGTCGAACCGGTTCGATGACGCCTCCGAGCTTTTCTCCGAGGCGTCATGGCCCATCAGGCCGTGCTGCCCCGGATCGTCAATTCCGGTTCGATGAACTTGGCGACCGTCGGCGCGTAGTCGGGATCGCTGATTCGTCGAACCAGGTGTTGGACCGCTTCGCGGCCCAACTTGTCGGGCGAGGTCTCCACTGCCGTGTACGGCAGCAAGAAACTCCGTCCGAAGTCTTGGGAGTAGAGGCTGACGACCGAGAGGTCGCGGGGCACCTGAACTCCGCGTTCGTGAAGCACGGCGGGGAGCACCGCGATCGAGGCGTCGTTGTGCACGATCATGGCCGTGGCATCCGGCCGGGCATCGAGGATCGCGTTGAGGCTGCGCGAGATGCCCGGCTGCTGCGACTCGCCATAGTACGGGTAGATCTGGATGCCGTAGCGCGCTGCGCGCTCGACCGCCGCATCCCGGAACCGCCAGGCGTAGGCTCCCCCGCGATCGAACACATGCCGCGGAGGCGACACCAGGATGATCTTGCGGTGGCCCAGCCCGTACAGGTGATCGACCAGCATTCTGGCTGCTTCGCCGAAGTCGAGGTCGAACACGTCGACGTCTTGCGTGTCGCGCGGCAGGCCGACCAGTGCTCCCGGCTGCCGCGCTGCACGCAGCGCATCCAGGCGCGGGTCGTCGTGCGTGACGTCGAGCAGCACGACCCCGTCGACCATGTTCGACGACGTGATCCGCTTCACGGCGCCCGGACCATCGGAATCCGTCACCATCAGGATGTCGTAGCCCTTTTCGCGCGCCGCCGTCGACACCGCGAGGATGTACTGCAGCATCGCCGGCGGGAACTCGTCGTCGTGGAACTCGAGCAGCAACCCGATGACCATGGTCTCGGAGGTGGCGAGAGCCCGAGCTCCCGCGTTCACGGTGAAGCCGAGGGTATCGATCGCCTTGTCGATCCGTTCACGCGTCTCGCGCGAGATCGACCGCTTGCCGGAGAGCGCATACGACACGGTGCTGCGTGAGACTCCCGCCTCACGTGCCACATCGCCGATGGTCGCCATTGTCCCGTTCGCCCTGCTTATCAATCAGCCGACGCAGATCGTCGAACCGATTCGACGAATGTAGCCGAGTTGTCGGACGTGGCGCAAGAGGGTGTAGTCGATCCCGGCGGTGCGTGCCTTCAGTGCGCGGCGGCCAGCGCCTGCTCCAGGTCGGCGATCAGGTCGGCGGTGTTCTCGATCCCGGTCGAGAGCCGCAGCAGGTCAAGCGGAACCGGCGTGCCTGCGCCCTCCATGCTTCCGCGGTGCTCGATGAGGCTCTCCACACCGCCGAGCGAAGTGGCGCGCTTCCACAGGTGCGTGTTCGCGGCTGTGGCGATTGCGGCGGCCTCGCCTCCCGCGACCCGGATGGACAGCATCCCGCCGAAGCCGCCGTCCATCTGGCGGCTCGCGAGCTCATGACCTTGGCTGCTCGGCAGCCCCGGATAGAGCACCTCCGCCACTAGCGGGTGTCCGTCGAAGTGACTCGCGACCTGCATCGCGGAGGCGCTGGCCGCCCGCACCCGCAGGAACAGCGTGCGCATCCCGCGCAGCAGCAACCAGCACTCCATCGAGCCGAGCGTGCCGCCGCCCTGCGCTCGCATAGCCCGGACGCGCTGCCAGTGCTCGTTGTCTGCGCGCGTGGTGACCGTGCCCGCCGTGAGGTCGGAGTGCCCGTTGAGGTACTTGGTCGCCGAGTGCATGACCAGGTCGGCGCCGAGGTCCAACGGTCGCGTGAGCACCGGAGTCGCGGCCGTCGAATCGACCGCCAGCAGGGCTCCCGCGCCGTGAGCGAGGTCGGCGACCGCCGCGATGTCGGTGATCGTCCACAGCGGATTCGACGGCGTCTCGATCCAGACCAGCTTGGTCGACCCGGGGCGGATGGCAGCCTTAACGGCATCGAGATCCGTCATGTCGATCAGCTCGACGTCGAGCCCCCACGAGGCGACGAACCCGGTGAGCCAGTTGCGCAGGTTCCAGTACATGACCTTCGGCGCCAGCACGTGATCGCCAGGTCGAAGGGCGAGGAACACCGCAGACGCGGCGGCCATCCCCGTCGCGAAGAGCAGGGTCTGGTGCCCGTGCTCGAGCGCGGTCACCAGCGCCTCGGCCTGGTCGTACGCCGGGTTGTGATCCCGCATGTAGATCCGACCCGATCGGAACTGATTGTCTGCATCGCGCAGGTGCGTGCTCGAGAAGTGGAGGGGCGGGTTGATCGCCCGCGTCGTCTCATCGATCCAACCCAGGGCCTGGGCGGTGAAAGTCTCGGGTGCCACATCGTCGGTCATGGATCGAGGCTAACCGGACCTCGCCGCACCGCTACTCTGGAAGTCACGGGCCTGTAGCTCAGTTGGCAGAGCATCGGACTTTTAATCCGCGGGTCGTGGGTTCGAGCCCCACCGGGCCCACTGTCTCTTCGTTACTCGGTCAGCGCCTCATAGTCGGCGACCAGTTCGGCGAAGAGGGCGGGCGG
>DASYEE010000103.1:0-3451 GCA_036499165.1 Galbitalea sp.
CGAAGCTTCGCGGCTTCAAGAACCCGTTCCGCGTCGAATACCAGGTCGTCAACCTCGAGAAGCTCGCAGAGCTGTACCCGAAGGGCGGCGACGTCACCATCGGCGATCTCGTGGCCAAGGGTGCTGTGCGCAAGAACGAGAAGGTCAAGGTTCTTGGTAACGGCGACATTGCGGTTAAGCTGAACGTTGCTGTCGATAAGGTCTCCGGCTCCGCTGAGCAGAAGATCGTCGCGGCAGGCGGCTCCGTCAAGTAGATCATCGCGAAAAGCGAGTGGTCCGGCTGCGGAAGTGGCCAAAAACTTGTGAAAGAGTGGGGTTCTCGTAAAAGAGGGCCCCACTCGGCCGCAGTTAACAGGAATTAGCAGGAGGCCTTGTGTTTAGAGCTGTCGCGCGAATCTTTCGCACGCCCGACCTTCGAAGGAAGATCGGTTTCACGCTCCTGATGATCGCGCTGTTCCGCCTCGGGTCGTTCATCCCGTCGCCGTTCGTCGATTTCTCGCACGTCCAGACCTGTCTCGCCAACCAGTCAGACACCGCGGGCCTCTACCAGCTGGTGAACCTCTTCAGCGGTGGCGCACTGCTGCAGCTCTCGGTCTTTGCGCTCGGGATCATGCCGTACATCACGGCCTCGATCATCGTGCAGCTCCTGCGTGTGGTCATCCCACACTTCGACACTCTCTACAAAGAGGGCCAGGCGGGCCAGTCGAAGCTCACGCAGTACACGCGCTACCTCACAATCGCCCTCGGCATCCTGCAGTCGACGACCCTCATCACCGTGGCCCGCTCGGGCGCGCTGTTCGGCTCGAACAACTCCGTCCCAGAGTGTTCAGAGCTGATCACTGACGACTCCTGGTACGCCATCGTCCTCATGGTCATCACCATGACGGCCGGCACCGGAATCATCATGTGGATGGGCGAGCTCGTCACCGAGCGCGGCGTCGGCAACGGAATGTCGATCCTGATCTTCACGTCGATCACCGCACGCTTCCCCACCTACTTCCAGACCATCCTGACCGGAAAGAACCCGAACTACGGTCTCTTCATCGGGGTCCTGGCCATTGGCATCCTGATCATGGGAGCCGTGGTCTTCGTCGAACAATCGCAGAGACGCATACCCGTGCAGTACGCGAAACGCATGGTCGGGCGTCGCACCTACGGCGGCAACAACACGTATATTCCGATCAAGGTCAACATGGCCGGGGTTATCCCGGTGATCTTCGCGTCGTCGCTGCTGTACCTGCCAGCGCTGATCGCGCAGTTCAACCAGCCGGCAGCCGGCAAGGCTGCTGCACCCTGGGTGCAGTGGATCACCGACAACCTGACCAAGGGCGACAACCCGCTCTACATGCTGCTGTACTTCATCCTGATCATCGGGTTCACCTACTTCTACGTTGCGATCACCTTCAACCCTGAAGAGGTCGCAGACAACATGAAGAAGTACGGCGGGTTCATCCCGGGCATCCGTGCGGGACGCCCGACGGCCGAGTACCTCGACTACGTGCTGACCCGCATCACGCTCCCCGGTTCGCTCTACCTCGGCATCATTGCGCTGATCCCGCTCGTGCTCCTGGGCGCTGCGGGCGCGGCGAACGACTTCCCGTTCGGCGGCACGAGCCTCCTGATCATCGTCGGTGTCGGCCTCGAGACCGTCAAGCAGATCGACTCGCAGCTGCAGCAGCGTCACTATGAGGGCCTCCTCCGGTGACCCGGCTCCTTATCGTCGGTCCCCCCGGCGCCGGTAAGGGCACACAGTCGTCGCGCCTCACCGAGCGTTTCGGTATCCCCGCGATTGCTACCGGTGACATCTTCCGCGCCAACATCAAGAACCAGACGGACCTCGGCAAGCAGGTCTCCGAGATCATCAACGCGGGTGACTACGTTCCAGACTCGCTGACCAACGACCTCGTGGCGAGCCGCCTGAAAGAGGAAGACTGCGCCCGCGGCTTCCTGCTCGACGGCTACCCGCGCACGGTCGACCAGCTCGGCTTCCTCGACAACCTGCTTGCGTCAGAAGGCACTGCTCTCGACGCGGTCATCCAGCTGGTCGTCGACCCCGTGGAGGTCGTGACGCGACTGATGAAGCGCGCGCACGAAGAGGGTCGCACGGACGACACAGAAGACACGATCCGCTACCGGCAGGCGCTGTACCAGCGCGAGACTACCCCGCTCATCGCGATCTACCGCGACCGCGGGATCGTTATCGAGATCGATGCGCTCGGCGACGTCGATGAGGTCGCGGATCGAATTGCGGCCGCTCTCGGTGCCCGCGATATCGCTCCCGTACCCCAGTGAGCCGCGCCTCCGGTCTCGAAAAGACGCCGGATGAGCTTCGCGCCATGGTGCGCCCCGGGCTCGTCACTGCCGCGGCGCTCGACGCCGTGCGCGCTGCTATCGCAGTCGGCGTGACGACGCTCGAGCTGGATGCCGTGGCAGAGCGCGTGATCCGTGACGCGGGCGGCGAGCCGAATTTCGCTCGCGAACCCGGCTATCGGCACACCATCTGCTCCTCAATCAACGACGCGGTCGTGCACGGGGTGCCGAGCGGTCGACGCATCGAGGCCGGCGACATCGTGTCGATCGACTGCGGCGCGCTCGTAGACGGCTGGAACGGCGACTCCGCCTTCTCCGTCGTCGTGCCGGACGACTCTCGACCGGATGTGGTCGCTCGACGGACGCGTCTGTCGGATGCGACGGAGCGCTCACTGTGGGCGGGGATCGCGGCCCTTGCCACGGCATCCACGCTGAACGATGTCGGTGCCGCGATCGAGGGCGCGATCGACGGCGTGGCCGCCGCAGACGGTGGCGTACCGTTCGGGATCATCGAGGACTTCACCGGCCACGGAATCGGGCGCTCGATGCACGAGGAGCCAACCGTCTTCAATTACCGGATCCGCGGTGGCACGCCCAAGGTGCGCGCCGGGCTCGTGATCGCAATCGAGCCGATGGTGACGCTCGGCACGATCGAGACCCACGTGCTCGCCGATGACTGGACGATGGTCACAGACGACGGCAGCGACGCCGCGCACTGGGAGCACACAGTCGCCAGGCACGCCGGTGGCATCTGGGTGCTCACCGCAGTTGACGGCGGAGCGGCCGGGCTCGCACCGTTTGGCGTCATCCCCGTTCCCCTCCCGTAGCACCCGCCCCCAGTAGAGCGCCGCGCGAATCCAGCAATTTCCCCTGCCTCCCCTTCGCAAAGTCGGTAATTCCGCCGACGCGCCGCGGGGCCAGCTGCATCCACGCGGCGCGTCGGCGGAATGACCGACTTTAGGGCGGAGGGGGATGGGGGTTCGCTGGGGGCGGAGTCGGAGTATGTGATGAGTCGGGACATCGTTGATAGACGATGTCCCGACTTTTGCTTTGTTGGCGCGGATTTTGGATGGACGGGGCCGTGTAAGCGATGGCTTTTGAGTCGATTCGGAGCCGCTCGAAATCCGCGCCAGGCTGGCGT
>DASYEE010000104.1:0-4625 GCA_036499165.1 Galbitalea sp.
TCGAGGCGGCCAGGATCCGTTCTGGGGGACCGGTTGCGCCTGCTGGGCCTTCTAAACCGACTTCGACATGAGGGGCTTGACGGCGTCCGTTCAAACGACATGGTTAACGTTTAAATCCGGAATATCCATAGTGCGCCGTGAAAAGGTCTGGTTCTTCAGTGGGTGTAAGTCCCACCCGGCTAACTCAGTCGCTCCAGCCGGTAGCTATCGAAGCGGCGGTGGAGGTAACGAAGCCGTCGGAGCCTTCGAGAAAACGGGTCGTACAAGCGACTCGGCGAGTTCGCAGGCCGTAACGCGAGTGAACGTTGAGCAGGCCTCGAAAGTTTTAACGTGGAAGCCGACCCGCCTATATATCGGGGAAGGCCGCAGCCGCTGGAGAAATGAGGCTCACGCCTCGCGAAGCGACACGATCCAGGGGTTCCACCGGGGTAATGACGACGGCATGCGAGCACACGGAGAACCGAGGCAACACGGGAAGCCCCATCGGTGGGAGCGCGTGACTCCCAACTGGAGGCCCGCGAGGGACAAGCCAGGCCGGTCCGGGGTGGCGGACGGGCTCGTAGTACCGATGAAGCCAGTTAACGCCGGTGGAGGGAAGGGGCCCGAGTTCAAGACCGACGTCCGAAAGGGCACGAGAACCAGGAGATTGGCGTGAGCCTTGCACCTCCGGAAACGGTTCGGAAACTCCAGGCGACGTTGCATGCCAAAGCGAAGGGATCGCCCGGCTATCGCTTCTACCTGCTGTACGACAAGGTGTACCGTCGCGACATCTTGGCATTCGCCTTCGCCCGTTGCCGCTCCAACGGTGGCGTGCCGGGGATCGACGGCCAGACGTTCACGGACATCAAGGCGTACGGGGTCGACGCGTGGTTGGACGAACTGGCGGACGACCTGAGGAAGAAAACGTATCAGCCGGATCCAGTGAAGCGTGTTTACATTCTTAAATCGGATGGCAAACAGCGGCCGCTGGGAATTGGGACGATTCGAGACCGCGTGGTGCAGATGGCTGTGGTGCTGGTCTTGGAGCCGATCTTCGAGGCAGACCTGGAGCCGGAGCAACACGCATATCGGGCCGAGCACAGCGCGTTGGACGCCATTCGGGAGGTCCACGGGCTGCTCAACTCGGGGCATACGGAAGTCGTTGATGCGGACTTGTCGGGTTATTTCGATCCCGCATGGTGATACCCTTTCTACAAGCGAACCTCCTGGATCTCTCCCGCCTTGAGTTGCTCAAGTAGGGATATGCTCAGTGATGAATCCGGAAACAAAAACAGCTTGGAATTCGGGTCGCGCTCGACCTGGATCGTGCCGTTATGAATCCGGTCATAGACCCAGTGTGTCGAGACTTGAAGCCGCTCCGCGACTTGGGACACGGTGAGGTGCCCAGGGATCCGACGCGCGTGCGACTGACTCGGCTTGGCGAGGAGCCGATGGCGGAGGCGAATGATCTGGACCGTGCTGACCAGCACGATGGGACCTTTCGGAGAGCGATGGCCCTGCCGGGTCAAGTGCTCGGCGATCTCCTGATCCGACTTTCCCTGCCGAGCCAAGCTGACGATCGTCGCCTCCATCTCCTCGGCCGTCGCCAAGCGGGCCAGTGAGTTCACCGTGACCGGGATCACCGCGGTGGTCGTGTCTCCCCCCTTCCAGACGATTCGCGCCTGGACCGAGTCGGGAGCGAGGCGGCGGATGACGACCTTGTCGATCAGGCAGCGGAGGAGGGCCTTCTTTTGGGTCTGAGTGAGGCCACCCTGCTCCCAGAGGCCCGGAAGTTCTCGTCCGAACTGCTCGAAGGCACGCCTCAACTCGGGCGGGATCGTCGGTGGGGCCCCTTCGCCAAGGACGGCCCGCTGATAGGAATCTTCGGCCTGCCGGAGTTCTCGCAAGGCGGTCTCCCAGCGTCGCTCCAACTCGGCGGTCACGAGCCGGTTGTCGGGATCGGCCCGGTGGAATTGCCGCTCGGCCAGACAGGCCTGGTAGCGGAGCCGATCGAGCTGCGCCCTCCGGGCGCGATCGACCGTCTCGTCCTCGCGTCGAAGCGCAGCGGCGGCCTCGTCATAGAGGTCCAACTCGGCCGGCGCGAGGGCCTCGAAGAACGCCCGCACCACGAAGTCGTCGATCGGATCGGCCGGGAGGCGTTGGCAGACCGGGACCTGGTACTGTTGCCTGAGGAAGTTGCAAATATAGAGAGTCTTTGGTTTGTACTGCACGACCATCTGGTGGCCGCATTCGCCGCAGTGGACGATCCCCTGGAGGAGGGCCTTACCCGGCCTGGGCACCCCGCGGCTCTTGTTGCGGTCGTATTCGCTGCAATTGTCCTGGAGCATGGCCTGGATCGTCTCGAACGTCGCCCAGTCGATGTAGGCGGGATACTTGTCGTTGATCCGGATCTTCCATTCTCCCACGGGGAGCCTCTTCTGGGTACGCTCGTGGCTCGAACCCGGTTTCAGCACGGAACGCGTCCGCCCGTACACGAACGCCCCGGCATAGGCGGGATTCTCCAAGGTGGAGCAGATCGCGGGGACCGTCGGCCGGCGCCAGGCGATGTCCCCCAGGTCGTCCTTGCGGGGGATCAGCAGGTCGTCGTCGTTGAAGGCGCGCACGACCTGGGTGGCCGACCGGACCCGGAGGAAGGTCTCGAAGATCAGGGCGATCCGGCCCTGGACCTCGAGGTCGGGGTGCTTGACCACCCGATTCAGGGAGTCGCGAATGAGTCCGACGGGCAGGGCCAATGCCAACTCGCCCCGCTGGGCTTTGTTGAGGAGGCCCGCGGTCAGGCGGCCACGGAGCGTATGCAGTTCCAGTTCCGAGATCTGGCCTTTCATCCCCAGGAGGAAACGTCCGTCGCTTGAGGACGGGTCGTGGATGCCGTCGCGATCGGCGATGAGGCAGTCGCGGTAGCCGCAGATGTCGAGCAAGGGATACCAGTCCGAGCAGTTGCGGCAGAGCCGAGCGACTTCGGTCGTGAAAATAATACCGACATGTTCGAGTGTGATGAGGCTTGCGAGTTCCTTAAGGCCGTGTCGTCCCTCGGTGGTGCGGGCGGTTCGGCCCTGATCCTCGTCGATGATCCGGATCTGGTCCTCGTCCCAGCCGAGTTCAAGGGCGCGTTGCCTGAGGGCATATTGGAGCCTGGTGCTCTCCTGGTTGGTCAGGACTTGGTGGGGGCTGGACTGGCGGATGTAGACAATCGCCAGGCGGTCGAGGTGGAACGGTTTGATGAGATCTGATGTACTCATGAAGAACCTCATGAATAACGGCTGTAATGTCTCGGCGGACCTGCTGCCTCATGGTTTGGGGGAGTCGGTTCCAGACGACTCCGGGCGGGATGGGCATGGTGCTTCGCACCTCTCGACCAGTGAAAGGAGTTCCTGGATCGCTTCCACCGTGAGTTTGGTACGAGTCGACGTGGTGTGACAGGGTGAGCCGAGTGGGGTCGCCGGCAAGGGGATCCTGAGCGTCATGAACTCGCGGTAAGCGACAGAGACATAGCCGGGGCTACCCGGCTGATGGCTGATGTGACGTATGGGGAATCGCCGGCCGAAGAGGGGGTGTGAGGGCTCGGTGACCTCGATCTCGTCCGGATCCGGAGGAGTCGGGTTGTGGAGGAGGGCATTCTGTTGGCGTCTCGTTCGATAGCATCCCTCATTCGGAACTGATGAAATCGGTCTCGCGGCGCGTCAGCGATCGGCATCTTTTGAAGCTGATCAAGATGTGGCTCGAAGCGCCGGCGGAAGAAGTCGACGACCGAGGGCGACGCCGTCGAACGACCCGCAACAAGGACGAAGGCCGGGGCAGCCCGCAAGGGTCTCCGCTCTCGCCATTGTTGGCGAATATTTATATGCGTCGGTTCATTCTGGGCTGGAAGGTATTGGGGCACGAGCGTCGTCTGGACGCTCACATCGTCAACTACGCCGATGACTTCGTGATCTGTTGCCGCGGCAGCGCCGATGAGGCGATGCGGGTGATGCGATTGATGATGCGGAAGCTGCGGCTGACGGTGAACGAGACTAAGACGCGTTTGTGCCGCGTGCCCGAGGAGAGCGTGACCTTCCTGGGTTATACGATCGGCTTGTGTCACTCTGCGCGGACGGGTCGATCGTACATTGGGACGAAACCGTCGGCGAAGGCGATCGACAGTCTTAAGGCCGAGATCCATGAGGTGACCGAGCGACGCTGGCTGTGGACGACGGTCGAAGACCGAGTGGTGAGACTGAACCGGATGCTTCTGGGATGGTCGAACTACTTCTGTCTTGGGCCGGTCAGCCCGGCCTATCGAGCCATTGACCGCTACGCGCGGCATCGGCTCCGTCAGTGGCTTCGAGGGAAGCACAAGTTGCAGAGTCGCGGAACGACACGATTCCCCGACGCGAGGCTTCATGACGAATTTGGCCTCACTCGCTTGTGCGATCGTCCTCGAAACTTTCCGTGGGCGAAGGCGTGAGTGCTTGTCCGAGAGCCGGATGCGGGAAATCCGCCCGTCCGGTTCGATGAGCGGGGTGTGGAAACGGAGCGAACGCCACCGCGCCACACCTCGACTCTACTAGTGAAAAATGATGTCACTTCGGGTGGGCACGGCCCACCATCTTTCTCCCTTCTCTTGGAGGGTTGGCGGTCGCTTGCGA
>DASYEE010000105.1:0-16761 GCA_036499165.1 Galbitalea sp.
GACCGGGGCTTCGCCCTTCCGGGCAACCGCGACCACGTCGCGGCGGAACTCTTTAGGAAATGCTTTCGGCACGTTGACCATCTTTCCGTGAGAACCGAAATCCTCACAGGCTAGGAGTCAACCAAACCGACAGCAGACCCGTCCGACTGATCCGCCATCACTTTGTAGCGTTGCCGAAATTCACTGTCCAGGTCCCGTTGTCCGCGGACGTGGCGTAGAAGACTTTGTGGAACGTTCCGTCGACGGAGGTCACCACCACTGGCTCCTCCGTTCCCATTTGCTCCCCCTTCGTATAGATGAGCGTCTTGCTGCTGCTCGAAGGGAGCTCGCCTCGGAGCTTGCGGACATCGCTCATGGTGAATTTCATGCCGGAGGCTACGTACTTGCACACGTCGGTTGTCGTGGTGGCGTTGCGACTGCTTCTTATGAGCCCTTGAACTGCGCCCGGTGCGGTCTTTGTGCCGGTCGAGCAGTCGCTGGACGCCGAACATCCAGCCAACGCGGACGATAGGACGAGAGCGACAACGACGACTGCAGTTGTGCGGTGAAATTTCATGTGTTGTGAAGGTACCAGTCCGGGGTCGAGTCCTCCGCGAGCACAGATTTCTGGACCAGTGAGAACGGCTTATTTAGATGATTCCCCGTGTGGTAGGTCAGGTAAGGCATGCTGTTGACTACTTTGGTGACGATCATCGAATGGTTCATGCCCACCGGTCCTACATCGTATTGGAGAATGTCGCCCGTCTGCGCGTATGGAATTGCCGACCGAATGTCTGTCCGCCCGGAGCTGGTAGCGAAGTTGTACCAGTGCTGAGCGGATGCCCACGTGTAGGACTTTGGCAGCAGCGTTATTCCGTCGTACCACCAAACCGAATCGCTTTGATACCAGCCGGTCTTCTTCGCCCAGCCACCGTAGTAGAGCGCCTGCGACACAAAATCAGTGCAGTCGTTCTGACTGGGGATGTAGTTGGAGTTGTAGTGTTTCCAGTACGTCTCGGCATATGACACCACTTTCGCACGCTGGGTCGATGAAAGCTGACTGGTCGTCGCGTTGACGACTGTTGGCCCGATTGGCTTCGCAGTTGCTGTCGGTGCTGGGGCGGGCTTCCCTGTCGACGTGGGGGTGGGAGTAGGAGTTGACGTTGTCGCTGTGCCGTTGAGTTGATCTGTGGTCAGCGTCGAGGGATCGACTGTCTGGTCCACATCCTCCGTGCTGTCGTAGAAGGCGTCATCTTCGATGACAAAGGCGGTGATCTCGCCCGTTGCGTTGTCCACGGTGCTGACGTACGGCGTGTCGTCTTCCCACACCACGCCGTTGTTCAGAGTGTGGGCGATGTCAAGATTGGTCGTGACGACGGTTGTGCCGCTGGCGGGGACGACTGACGAGACCGAGTCCACCGAAACGTCGACCCGGGAGACTGCGATGCTCGAGGTGGCCAGCGTGCTGGAGTCGCTCCCTATCGAACTGCTGGCCGCCGTGTAGGCGGTAACCGCATCACCAGTGAGGGAGGAAGTAAACGTGCTCGCTTCCGCCGCTGCGGCCGCTGCGGTCACATTCGTCGACGCGTCGGTGTCCGTTGACGCGGTGTGGCCGCTTGCTACTCCCTTGGTGTAACTCGTCGAACCACCGAACCCGGCGACATTCTGTTGGGCGACAGCAGCGCTCAGATTGGTCGAGAATGCTGCAAGGTCGAGTGGCGTGGAAGTACTGGTGGACGCCAGGTGCATCGAAGCATCGCGCGCGTTGAGGAAGCGAGGCTGCGGCGCACACCCGCTCATAGCAAGTGCTGTTAGGCCGACTATCCCAATGACAGACAAGGCTCTTAGTTTGCTTCGTGGCATCAATATGTCCGATCAATACGTAACGGGTTTGTGGTAGCAACATAAGCCACGTAGACAACCTTGTCCAGAGATATTTTGAGTCATTGTCACGCAGTGGTGGCTACACCAAGTCGCGGCGTGGCGGACGTGAGCAAGGTGCCAGCGTCGGGCAGAGGCGGGTCAGGCTGTGATCAAGACCATCGCGTACTGGGGCTGCCGCTAGTAGCCAGATAGGAGCAGTGGCGCTGGTGGGATCGTACGCACGCTCAGTCGAATCTTGAGAAGCGATGTCGACATCAAGATGCTGACGGAAGATCCGACCTCCTCGCGGACGCTGGTCGATTCGAGGAGTTCCACCCAGGTACTCACCTGATCAGGTCGATGAGGTGAGGACAGTGATGGGCGCTAAGAGCTCATCAGGTAGTCTTGGCCACGACCAGGGGACGTGGAACCTGACCAACATCGAGCACTTCGAAGCCGAGGGCGCAAACGTCGAACCGCTCGCTATCGGGATCGGAATGTTGACGGTGCCTCGCACCGTTCCGAAGTCGGTCGTGCACCGGCGATCAACTATGCCTTGGGCTCCAAGGCAAGCGCGCCAGCTCGGTCGGGGCACCGAGGCATCCTCACCGTCGAGCTTCTCACGCCTTGTGCGCACCAAGGTGCCGCCATCGGTGCTCGGAGTGATCTCCGCGGACGCGATGACCGCGCCACGGAGTTCTCGCTGAACGTCGGCGCCCATGCGGAGAAGGTATCGAATGATCGCCATGTCGAGAAATTCGGTGGCTGCTTCGAGCAGACGGTTTATTTTCGCCGATCGCTCTATAGAGGTCGTGCGCGCCGATGCTGTTGTAAATCCCACACTTTTAAGCGCCAATCCAAGGTGTCATACTGCGAGCACTACTCAAGAGGACATAGTGTGCGCCTAGCAAAGCTCCATCTGATTAACTTTTGATCGTGCGTCGATACCGACGATAAATTCACTGGTGACTTGACTGTGCTGGTCGGAGAGAACGCGTCCGGCAAATCGAACATCATTGACGCGCTCAGGCTAGCGACTTCACCTGCCTTGAATACGGTTCAATGCGGTTTGAGCCCGATCGTGATCGGTATTACGACAAACCCCAAGACGCCGTCATTGATCTCGTTCAGACTTACACCGATCTGACAATTCACGAGAAGGCTGTCTACCTCGCACAGCTCGTCGATGTTGTCGGAAAGACGGAATGGGAAGAGATCCGGCGCCGAGTCATCGCCGACTACACAAAAGAGAAGGCGGATCCGACGCAGAAGAAGTCGGTCGTGATCATGGGACTGGTGAGACCCGAACTAGATTTGCGGGCGTTGGCTCGTTTGTTACTCGAGGAGGCTCGGCGTGAGCGTGCTGAGCCTAGAGAGCGGCCTTGATCGTCTTTGGGTCTCGCCCGATGCTTCGCCCAATAGCGTTCAACGAAAACCCTCGTTCGGAAAGCTCTCGAGCTTTCGCAATCTCGGCTGGCTCCATCGGTCGTCGGCCGAGTCGCATACCGCGCTCCTTTAAATTCAGCGCGATCGTGCTGCGATGTACTCCGTATATTTCCGCCAGGTCATAGATTGATCCAGCGCCACCGCGATGGTCCGCCACCAGTTGGTCGATATCAGTAGGGGAGAGCCGCCGGTTCTTACCGCCTACTCGTTGCGCCGGCCTTGGATCGAGCAACAGAATCGTATTGAGCTCGCCGCTTCGTAGCATCGTGAAAAGGCTTTTTAAGCCTGTTGAAAGGTTCGCGAGCTCCTCGCTTCGGTGCACAAATTTGAGCGCGGCCCAACTTTCGAGTAAGCAGGGCTTTTGCTTTGACCGGTCCGGTCGCAAATTTCTACCGGTGGGTGACCCCTCGAACCGTCGTGGGCCCCCGCTGAATAGACCGCCGCAGCGCGTCGCTATTAGTTTCAGTCGGCACTCCATTGGTGGAAACAACCGCATAAATGCGAAACCGTTTCCTCGCCGCGCAGGCGTCGCCGAATGTTATTAGCCGTTGGGAGCCTCGGCGATCAGCGTGTTCACCACGTATTCGAGCTGCTCTGTGGTGAACGACCCAGGATGACGCACAACGACCTTTCCGTGCGGGTCGAGAATCACGGTGTAGGGGAAGCCGGGGATCTCGAATTGGGCACCGATCGCTCCGTCCCGGTCGAGAAGTTGGGGATATTTGGTGCCCGCTCGCGCGGCGAAGCCCACTCCGGCCCCCGTGGGGTCGGATACATCGACACCGACGATGGCCACTGAGGCTCCGAGGTCCTTGTGCGCGCGTTCTACGGCGGGCAACTCGGTGCGGCAGATGCTGCAGCTCGGTGACCAGAAGTTCAGTGCCAGATATTTGCCCCGATACGACGAGGTTGTGACGGCGGTGCCAGACCCCAGCGAAGGTAATTCGATTGGCGGCGGCGTGGCCCCGATCGACGTGTCGACCGTGGTCCTCGTCGCGTTTTTCGGACCAGCAACCGCATGCTGTTCGGCTTTCGGAAGCAACTCGGTGGCGAGTTGAGCCATCGAATGGGCAAACTCGGCGGTGTTCGCGGATTCGGTGCCGAAGTCACCGATCTGCTCCTCGTCGCCGGATGGGGAGATGAAGAACATCTCCGCGCCGTGAACGATGGTGCGGGTCTTCTGGTCGAGTTCGACGTCGACGCCGTAATGTTTCGCGAGCGTGGCGAGCGTCTTGGGGCTCCCGGTGAGGAAGCGCCAGTTGGCGGTATGACCCAATCCGTGGCTGTCGGTCCATGCCCGGGTCGCTGCGACCGAGGGATAGAACGCGTTGGCATTGATGGACACGAATTCCACGTTCGACCGCCCGACACCGAGATCCCTGTCCGCGGAGAGAACGTCTTGGGCGAGCAGCGTGCACAGGTCGGTGCACTTGTCGTCGCCAAAGGTCAGGACGACCGACTTGCCCGCGAAAGTCGACAGTGAAAACGGTTTGCCATCCTGATCGGTGAGCGAAAAATCGGGAGCGGGTGTGCCGAGGGTCGTGAGCGGGTTTACCTCGAGGATGTTGGACATCTGGTCCGAGATAGCCAGCTTGGTCGATGCGGAATCGACGGCGATGCCTGCGTTGATCGCATAGGCGACTATGGCGAAGATGGAGATTCCCGCGACGGCGACGAGCACTGGCATCCAGCCGATCCGGGCTCGGAGAGTTTCGGACTTCGAGCTCTTCGCGGTCGACCCGGTCGGTTCTTTCGAAGGCGGTGTGGTCATGTGTTCCCCGGTGTGTCACGGGCGGCGAAGGCCTGAAGCCGGGCGTTGTACGCGTTCAGCTCCGCGTCGCCGTCGTTGTCTGCCTTGCGGTCCGCGACTCTGTCGTGTCGGGCCGCTGTGGATTGCCATTGCCAGAACAGGACTCCCAGCACAACCAGTGTGGGGATCTCCGTGAAGCCCCAGGCGATACCGCCTCCGACCTGCTGGTCGGCGAGGGCGGAGATGTGCCACGACGGGTTCGGGTGCGCGTAGAAGCGAACGATGAGATCGACGGACATCATGACCACGACGCCGAAGAACGCGTGGAAGGGAACGGTGGCGACCATCTCCAGTATCCGCAGGATCGGCGAGCTCAGCGAGCGGATGCCGCGGGTTGCCCGCCGTGGGCTGGGATCGACCCCCATGACGCCCCAGAAGTAGAGGAAGCCGATCGCCAGGAAGTGCAGCAGCATGAGGTTGTGCCCCCACATGGTGCTCATCAGTTCATCGAAGACCGGCGTGAAATAGAGCCCGTACAGGGAGACCAGGAACAACGTGACCGTCACTGCGGGGTGCGTAAGGAAGGACGCTACCCGGCTGTGAAGGATAGCGAGGAACACCTTTCTGGCGTTCCAGCCGCCTCCTCGTCGAGTCGGCAACGCGCGGAGAATGAGGGTGATCGGGGCGCCCAGGGCCAGGAAGATCGGGGTGAGCATGCTGAGCACCATGTGCTGCACCATGTGCACGCTGAAAAGCTCCATCCCGTACCCGTCGACGCCGGTCGCGGTCACAAGAAGAATGGTCACGATTCCGGCCATCCACCAGACGATCCTCGCTCCTGACCAGCGAACCCCGCGACGGCGCAGAACGATGACGCAGATGAGATAGCCGAGAAGGAGCACCGCGGCGATCATCGGGAAAACCGGCACGGGCTGGAGGTGCCACGCGATCAGGCGGGAGAACGTCGGCGGTAATGTCGGCATCCACATGGTCCCGGACATTCCAGGGGAACCACCGCCCGGCATCGGCATCGGCATGGCCGACAGGTGCTGGCCGCTAAATCCCAAGGACCAGCAACTCCTCGACCGAATACTCGTCGGCGGCAATCGCGAACAATTCCAGCGCGGCCCGCACCGACTCTTGCTCGGGCGGCGTTAGTCGGTCGAGGATCGCGGCGATCTCCCGGTGACGACGCTCGGTGACCTCGTCCACGAGCGCTCGACCGCTCGCCGTGAGGGAGATGAGGACCTCGCGACGGCTACCCGGACTGCTGCTGCGTTGCGCCCAGCCGCCCGCGACGATCTTGTCCATCGAACGACTGAACGTGGACTGGTTCGCGTGAACCCGTCCAGCAAGCGCACCCATGCGCATGGGGCCCGCACTGGATAGCACGACCAGCACGCGGAACTGGGGAAGGGTCACGACCTCAAGAGCGGTGGAAACAGACCTGGCAACGACGCCCAGAAGGGCACGCGATACCAACAATGTCGCATCTGCTGCGCTGGACGAGTCTCGCATCGACATCCCGCCTTTCACGATTTACATGCACTGGGGCAACACTTGCAACTATACATGGAACATCGATACGGTAGGCGCGGAACGCCGCCACCGGCGACCACCGCGACGGGAGAGGACTTGGCATGAGCGAGCCGAGCAGCGATGGCTGGATCCCCCGCGTCGCGGGCGCGGTTCTGAGGACGAGATGGGTTGTGAGGGCACCGATCTTTGTCTACAAGGCGCGCCTCGGCGGCATCTTCGGCAAGCGGCTGCTCATGCTCGAGCACACCGGTCGAAAATCCGGCAGGCCGCGCAACGTCGTCCTCGAAATAATCGATCGACCCACCGATGGAGGCTTCGTGGTCGTTTCCGGCTTCGGTGACGCGGCGCAATGGTACCGAAACATCCAGGCTCACCCAGGGGTGCGCTTGTACCTGGGCAGTCATCGACCCGTTGACGCAATCGCGATGCCGCTTGGTCCCGACGAGGCAACCGCGTCCCTTCGTCGGTACGCCGATAACTATCCGAAGGCGTGGGCGGCGCTGCGTCCCGTGCTGGAAAACACCCTAGGCAGCGCGATCAATATTGACTGCACGAATTTGCCCATGGTGCTTGTGACCCCGTCATGATTGCGCGACTCCGGACTAACGACGCACATACGACCATCGCGCTGGCTCATCCGCTCGCTCCCGTCCACATCACCGCGAAGGAGTTCGGTTGAGGCCATTCGATGACAGCGACCATTCCCATCCGTCAGTCGATCCCGCTGCGATCGACCTTGGTGAGACCCTCTCGATCAGCATCGATATCGGTGCACTACTGAGAGCGCACGCGGCGGTCCCAGCGAAGCGGGGCAACGGGAGCCCGGCCACAGCAGACGCAAACATCGCGCCATTAATCGGGATGGTTTCGCGTTCCGTGGATTTCGCATTGGGGTTCCTTGAACTTCCGCATTTTCGCATCCTGATCCTGTTGAGCGAGCGCGACTCGATGCCGATGTCAGAGATCGCCGCCGCGATGGCCATGCGATCCCGAACATTGTCGACATTGCTCCACTCCATGGAGGCGACTGGCTGGCTCACCATCTCCGGGCCCGATCGCGGCATCTCGGACTCTGCAACCATCACCGAGCAGGGGCGCGCGGTCGTCGACGACGTGACGTCTAAGAGGCAGAGGGAAATCGATGAAATCCTCCAGCGGCTATCGGACACTGACCGGGCGATGATCGACACCGCGTTCAGTTCGTTCGCGGTCGCCGCGAACGAACCCGCAATTCGGAAGCGGGATAAGGGATCCCCGCAATGAAAGGCAAGGGAAGGCTCGCACGAGTCGCGGAGCTCCTCTACCGCGCCGGCCTGGGATTTGTGTTCGGCTCGCGGCTGGTCATGGTTGAACACTTCGGGAGGACCACGGGCAAACGTCGTTATGTGGTCATCAAGATTCTCGACCGACCTTCGCAGACGAGCTGGCTCGTCGCCTCGCGAGACGGCGATCGTTCACAGTGGTATCGAAACGTCATTGCGAACCCTCGCGTACGTCTCTATCTCGGCAGCCGTCAACCGGTGGACGCGATAGCGCGTCGTCTTCCTGCAGGCAAAGCACGAGCCGGCGGCGCGGACGGGGCATCAGAGTTGGTCCTGTTCGAGGCCTTCCCTCATTTTTGACGACCCGAAAAGCCCTTAGCTGAGGCATTTCTTCCTCCGCCCCCGACATTGGAACACAGTGAACAGAAGCCCTACACAACACAGCAGTCTCGCGCTCACGGCCCTCACCGACCGGATAGCCGGGAGCCTGAGGGGGTCCCGTTATGGACTATTCGCGATAGCGCTCGTGGTCGGCGTAGCGTCGGGCCTTGGAGCTGTCCTATTCCGTTACCTCATCTCGTTCTTCACCTGGACCGCCACAGGGAGTTCAGAATTCGGACAAGACGGTTATGTGGGAAGCTCGCATGTGCCTTGGTTAGGCATTGGATTCTTTGTGCTCATTCCGATTGTCGGCGGGTTGATCTACGGGCCGCTGGTTTACCGGTTCGCGCGCGAGGCGCGTGGACATGGCGTTCCGGAAGTAATGATTGCCGTTGCCGAGAACGGTGGGCGCATCCGCCCCCAGGTCGCTGGAATCAAAGCCCTCGCATCCGCAGTGACGATCGCCACCGGCGGCTCAGTCGGGAGGGAGGGCCCGATCGTCCAGATCGGCTCCGCCCTGGCCTCCGGACTCGGGCAATGGATTCGGATGCCCGAAAACCGAATGCGTATCCTGGTCGCGTGCGGTGCCGGCGGTGGCATTGCCGCCACGTTCAACGCCCCCATCACCGGTGTCTTCTTCGGGGTCGAGATCATTCTCAGGGAATTCTCCGTTGAGGCGATGTTCGCAGTCATGCTTTCCGCGATGGTCGCCGATGCGGTCGCGATTCCGTTCCTCGGTGACCACGCATTCCTGACCGGGTTTCCTTCCGGGATCGCCCTGCACAACCCGGCCGATTACGCGCTTGTCGGCGTGCTGGCCGTTATCGCAGCGCTAATTGGTCTCCTCTTCAAGGCAGTGCTCTACAAAATGGAAGACCTCTGGGATCTGATCTGGAGGGGCCGTCCCGAATGGGCTCGACCCGCCGTCGGTGGGCTCGTCCTCGGCCTGCTTCTGTTGGCGCTTCCGCAGATGTACGGCGTCGGATACCCAGTCATGTTCAAAGCCATCGCAGGAAACTACGCGCTGTGGTTCCTTCTGATCCTGATGGTCGGCAAGATGCTCGCCACCAGTCTCACCCTCGGGATCGGGGGATCCGGAGGCATTTTCGCACCCTCTCTTTTCATCGGAGTAACTGCGGGCATGGCGTTCGGTGTCACGGCCGACCACCTCTTCGGGCCAAGCGCTGGCAACCCCGCGCTCTACGCGGCAGTCGCTATGGGTGCGGTGTTCACCTCAGCCGCGCGAGCGCCCTTGACCTCCCTTGCAAGTGTCGTCGAAATGACGGGGGACTTCACCTTGACTCTGCCCGTGATGCTCGCAGTCGGCATCGCGACCGCCGTCTCTCGCGGCATCAGCTACGGCACCATCTACACGACCAAGCTTCTGCGCCGCGGACAGGACATAGACCGTGCTGCGCCATGGCGGGCATTCGCCGACCTCACTGCTGAACAGGCCATGAAACCACTCGCCGTACCGCTGGACCTCGCCCGCAGACATGCAAGCGAGGCGGACATCGGCGTTATGAGCGCCATTCTCCCGGGATCGGTCAGGTACACCAGCGAACCGCAAGCCGTGTTCGCCACCGAGTCGCTCGCCGATGTGATGCGGCAGATTCAGGTTTATGGGCGCGACGGTCTGCCGGTGCTCTCCGAAGACGGCCGCCATATCGAGGGCTGGATCACCAACCAATCGGTCCTGGACAAGATCACAACGGAACTCGGCGGCCGTCAGGTGCATCCAGCCGACACGTTGCGGTACCGCAAATCATCGGCGCCTTCGCTGCCGGATACGGCAGGGCCCGCAACGCCGCTGACGGGTTACCGGATCGCCGAGGTGACGATCGAAGCCGAGTCAGCAGAATTGGGGCGGACGCTCGGAGCGCTCCAATGGCCGCAGGGATATGTCCCTGTTTCGTTTATCAGGGATCATCGCTTGGGCGAACCCGACCCCGGCATCGTCCTGGCGGCCGGCGACCTGATAAATCTTCTGACCCCGGCAATCGAGCATTGAGATTGAGACCATGAGCAAGCCCACGAGGAAACGAGTGATCTAAGGACGGTGCACGAATGCGCGTACTGATAGTGGGAGCTGGCATTGGAGGACCGACCCTGGCCTACTGGCTGCTGCGCGGCGGCCACCAGGTGACGCTCGTCGAGAGCGCCCCGCACCTGCGACAAGGCGGATATTTGGTGGACTTCTGGGGCGCCGGATTCGATGTCGCACAGCGGATGGGCATAGTCCCGGAACTTATGGACAAGGGCTACCGCCCCAACGAGCTGCGCGAGGTTGCCCCCAGTGGGCGGGTGATCATCTCACTGGACCCAACCCGAATGATCGATGACGCTGCTGGCGGCGTTGCGGGACGGTATGTCACCGTCGCTCGCACCGACCTGGCCTCTGCAATCTATTCCGCCAGCAAGGGTCAGGTCGAAACGATCTTCGGCAATACCGTTGACGCAATCCGAGATGATGGGTCGCGCGTGGAGGTCGAGTTCGCCAACGGAGGGACGAGAGAGTTCGACCTGGTCGTGGGGGCCGATGGTCTGCACTCCGGCGTGCGACGTACAGTGTTCGGACCGGACACCGACTACGAACGCGACCTAGGACTGGTGGTTGCGGCGTTCGATGTGGCCGGGTTTCAACCGCGGGACGAAATGGTCGCTGTGGTTCAAACCGAAGTGGGCCACCAGGTTTTGCGGTTCGCGCAACGCGATGGCTCCAGCATGTTGGTGTTCATCGTGCGTCATGATGGCGCGGTCCCCGAGGACGATCCGAAGGCACAACAGAAGCTTCTGAGGCAGCGTCTCGGTGGTGCGGTGGGTGAGGTGCCCGAGATGCTGGCTCGAATGCCAGACGCTCGGACGTTCTACTTCGATCGGGCGAGCCAGATTCGGATGCCGTCCTGGTCGCGAGGACGGGTCGCGCTGATCGGAGACGCGGCCGCCGGCCCCTCTTTACTCGCTGGACAGGGCTCCGCTCTCGCGATGGTGGAAGCGTACGAATTGGCGGCGGAGCTGCAACGCACGGGTGGCGATCATGTTGCCGCGTTCGCCGGATACCAACGACGACTCGCTTCTCTTGTCCTTACGAAACAGAACGCCGCTGTCGGTCTCGGAGCGGCGTTCGCTCCACGCAATGCCGCCCAACTCCTTCTCAGGAACACCGTTATGCGCACGATGACAGTGCCCGCCATCTCACGGTTGGTTATGCGTCGCAGCCTTCGGGACCCGATCAAACTATCCGATCCAACCTAATGTGGATCATCCGCCGAGAAGATTCGATGGGTATTTGACTGGCGGTGCGGAGCAGAGAGGACAGGTCGACTCCTGACAGTGCTGACGCCAACGAGACGCCGACCAGGCTCCCCCGCACACCAAGGGCTGCACGAACCCACCCCCGCGATAGCGGATCATTGTGCGAACCGCGGCCGCCCATCGGGGGCGCCGGGTGCGTTATGAAGCTATCGCTTACCCGTGCGCTTTAGTCGCCGCTGTTGTAGCCACGCCCATGAGGGGCCAGCGCAGACTCCGGAGCTCCGCCCATCATCCTCAGCATGCTGCCGCCTCCGCTGCGAAAGAACACGAACAGTAGCACCGCGGCCACAAGGAGAAACACGATGTTGAGCCAGGTGGTGTAGTTCCAGCTGACCCCTGCGGTCAGGATAGTGAGGTGTCGGTTACGAGGGACGAGGCCCAGCGGGGTGAAGAGAAGTTCCACGCCATACCCCGCAAGAACCATCGCGCAGTAGAAGATTCCGCTTATTCGAGCCGCTGCGGTAGTTCCGTAGTATTTCCGGTAGATCAGGATGATCGGGATGATGATGAGGTCAGCGAAGATGAAGCTGACGACTCCGCCGAAGCTGATGCCGCCATTCCACAGCGCCGCAGCCAGTGGAACGTTGCCGACCGAGCAGACGAAACTGATCACGGCGATCAGAGGTCCAATGATCGGGTCGAGAAGAAATGACAGGGTCGGGTTCCCCGTGAAAAACGCGGCCTGTAGCCAGGTTTTGGGAACCCATGCGGTGAACGCGCCAGCAATGAGCAGGCCGATCACGATGTCCCTCACAACGGCAGCCCAATCCATGACAAAGTACCGGGCGACTGCTGTGATGCCGGCAATGGTGAAGAGCCGCTGGATAAAGCTGCCGTCGCCGGCGACTGACATGTCCATTCCGGCGTGACCCTCCATGGACCCCGGAACACCTTTGTCCGCTTGGATGCGGGCCGCGCTGACGATCTTCTCCCGCATCCAGAGCCGGAACCCCAAAGCCACGAAAATGATCATCAGCGGTCCGCCCACGAATTCGGCGACGGTGAACTGCCATCCCATCGTGAATGCAAGAATTAGCCCGAGTTCGATCACCAGGTTCGTTGAGGCGATCTCGAAGGCCATCGCCGCAGTGAAATTTGCGCCTCGCCGCACCAGGGCGCGGGCGAGCGCCACAGCGGCGTAGGAGCAGGACGACGACGCCGCACCTAGCCCGGTGGCGATTCCCAGTGACCGGGGCGAATCGTCGCTCATCAGCTTCGTGATCCGGTTCCGGCGAACCACGACCTGTACAACTCCCGAAAGAGCGAAACCCAGGATGAGGGGCCACAGAATCTCCCACCCCATCGACCCGGCCATCGAGAGCGCCTTCAGTAGTTCAGTGAGGATGTTCAATCGAAACAATTCCGTTCGAGATCAGCACGACGGTGCACCGTGACGCCGCGCTGGGCGAACCTGACGGGGGAGGAGCGGTGTTCGCCAACGCTACGGCCCGGTGTCAGACGTCCAGGTCGACACAAGATACGGTGTTGCGTCGGCGCGTTTGAAGCTGAGCCCTAACCCTGGGCGACTGCGATCCGGTTCCAGCCAGCCTTGCGATGGCTCGGCGGCCCCGTCGAAGAACATCGCCTCGATCCGGGCATGATCGTGAAAGAATTCCACGTTAGTTGTGTTGCTGGTTGCCGAACCGAGCGAGGCATGAACCGACGGTGCCGTGTGTGCGCTCAGCGGTAGCGCGGCACTCACCGCTTGTGCGGCAGCGAGCAAGAAACCGGTTGCGCCCCCACACCTGGTCGCATCTGCCTGCAGGATGTCCACTGCGCCAGCGGCAAGCATCTTGTGAAAATAATTCGGGGTATACCCATATTCTCCTGCCGCGATTTGCATTCCGACGGGACCACGATCACGAAGGAGGCGCAGGCCTTCAAGGTCGTCGCTTGAGACGGGTTCCTCGAGCCAGCTCACGCCAGCCTCGGCGAACTCGTGTGCAAGGCCCAGTGCCTGCTTGCGTGTGTAAGCCCCGTTGGCATCGACGAACAGCTCGACACTGGGTCCGATCGCTTCCCGCGCCGCGCGGACGCGATCGACGTCACGGTCGGGTTGCCTTCCCACTTTCATTTTCACCGCGGTCAGCCCGGACTGAGCCCACCCGCTGAGCTGCTCTTGCAGCTGCGGGATGGTGTAATTCGTGAAGCCGCCGCTTCCGTATGCGGCGACCCGTGTTCGGCCACCGCCCAGTAGCTGGACGACCGGCACGTCGAGGATGGTCGCTTTCAGGTCAGTGAGCGCTAAGTCGATGGCGGAGATCGCGTTCGCGCAGATTCCGGGCCAGCCGAGGTTACGGACGGCTTGCGCCATCTGCCAGAAGGTGGCGGTGGTGTCCATTGGGTCACTGCCGAGCAGCAGGGGAAAAAGGGTCTCCTTCACGATCGTGCCCGCCGCGGCGGACGTGTAGGAGTATCCGAGACCGACGTATCCTTCGGCAGACAGTTCGACCAGCAG
The DNA here is from genome assembly GCA_036499165.1 of Galbitalea sp. Lineage (GTDB taxonomy): Bacteria > Actinomycetota > Actinomycetes > Actinomycetales > Microbacteriaceae > Galbitalea. The sequence continues at coordinate 13,994 of DASYEE010000105.1, forward strand.
TACTCCGGTGTGGTCCCAGATGGCCGTGCCATCACTTTCTGGCAACCGTTCGCCGAAGCTCTCGGTCGGGACGGAGTAGAAACTCACCCGGGCCGCCACGACCCGGTTATCGACGATCACTTATTCTCCTGTCACCTAGCGGGAGCGGGATGTCCGCACGCGCCAGGAAACCGCCGCGGCAGTTGTGAGCAGTGCGAGCATTCCGAGGAGCGGGCGATGGGAATTGGCCCACATTTGCGGTGAGCGTTTGTGGGCACGGTCGTCGAAGATGCCGTGCGCACCGTGGTCACCGGCCACGGGCTCGTAGAGGTTCGTCGGCAGCATCGGTTGCGTCTTGGAGGGTGCCTGTTGCCCGGAGAATCCGGTCTTCGCGAGGAACCAGTCGAGGAACCATGGCGCTGTCCGGTTCCCGACGACCGTTGCAACGGTCGTCGCGGCAACCCATGTGCGTCGACGCGGCTTTTCGGCAACCCAGGCGACCGCTCGAGCACCGACTTCTGGTTCGTAGATGGGGGGAACCGGTTGGGGGTGGTGCGGCAGCTGGGACTTCACCCAGTTGAACTGAATGGTGTTGAGCGCAGGCATGTCAACCCGCGAGATTTTGACCGCGCTTCCGTTATGGAGCAGTTCTGTGAGGACCGACTCGGTGAATCCTTTGATTGCGTGTTTGGCACCGCAGTACGCTGCCTGCAGTGGGATGCCGCGATGGGCGAGCGCGGATCCGATCTGGATGATGTGTCCTCGGTTGCGGGGAACCATCACCGACAGGGCAGCACGGGTGCCATTCACGAACCCGAGGTAGTTGACGGCTGTTGCGCGCTCGAAGTCGTCGGGATCGGTGTTGATGAATTCGCCGAAAACGCCGACCATGGCGTCGTTCACCCACAGCTCGATGGGTCCCAGGGCGCTTTCGATTTGCTCCACCGCCTGGCCCACAGCGACCCTGTCCGTGACATCGGTTGGGATGCCCAGCCCTCGGCGGCCCCGCGATTGCACGTCGGAGGCGGCGCCGGCGACGCCATCCGCGCCGCGGGCGAGGATTGCGACATCCCAGCCGCGGTCGGCGAGTTCACGAACGATCGCACGCCCCAATCCGGCGGAACCACCGGTGACGACGGCGACCCCGCGCGATGGGCGGTCCTCCTGGTCCAGCTGGGGTGAGAGGAATGAATCCATGAGCTTTCTCCTTCATCGATCAGATCAGGCGGGTGGTTTAGTGCTGGGGGGCCAATGGAGTGGTGAGTCGTTGCGACGACTCGAGCAACAGAGCGTGGACGAACGCCTGCGGGAGGTTTCCGCGCAATTGGCGTTGTTGGACAGAAAACTCTTCGGCGAAGATTCCGGGGGTACCGCAGGCCGCCCGGTTTCGTTCGAACCATCGGGCCGCGTCAAGGTCGCGGCCTTGTTGGTGGAGGGCGAGGCTTGTGACGAATCCGCAGAGCAGAAATGCTCCCTCGCTCATTCCCAACGGCTTGTCGTCCTCTCGGAATCGGTACATGTAGCCGTCTTGGCTGAGTTCCGCCAGCGCGGCGTTGAGCGTTGCGACCGTCCGGGGGTCATCGGCCGGGAGGGCGCCGCGGACGGCGGGAATCAGGAGGGCGGAGTCGATGCGTGGGTCGCTTGGGGTGCGTTGCCAACGTCCTGTCGGGTGCAGGGATGTCCGGCTGGTCTCGGCGAGGATGCTGTCAGCGAGGCTGCTCCACCGCGCGGCAAGCGGTGCCGGAGCAAATCCGGCGATCGCGCGGAGTCCAGCCACGCAGCTCAGACGCGAATGCGTCCAGCGCTGGTTGTCGAGCTCCCAAATGCCCGCGTCCGGTTGGTTGTGTCGCCCTTCGATGGCGTCGGCGGCGTGCGCCGCTGCGACCCACTGATCGGTGCCGAGCCGGTCGACGCGAGTTGCGGCAGCAAACAAGAGGAGCGCTTCGCCGAACGCATCCAACTGGAATTGGTTGTTGACCCAGTTTCCGACCTTGTCGGAACCTCCCGGGTATCCGGGAAGATCCAGGCTGTGTTCGTCCGGGACTGGTCCACCGTCGACGGTGTACGCGGGCTTCAGTTGATCGCCGTCCGATAGGAGGCGTGCTGTCACGAACTGTACGGCGGCGTCGAGCAGATCCAGCTGGCCGGTCACGGCCGCGGCCTGTCCGGCGTAGCACTGGTCCCTGATCCAGGCGTATCGGTAGTCGTAGTTCTTACCACGCTCATAATGTTCGGGTAGCGCCATGGTGGCGCCCGCGACCATTCCGCCGCCCGCGCTGGTGAGGCCGCGGAGAACCGCGGCAGCATGCTCGGCATCCCGGTCCGCTAAGGTTCCGGAGACCTTCTGCGTTGAGGACCACGCTGAACTGGTCGCCGCCCACAGGCTCTCCGCTTCGGGGAGCGGGGCGGTGAGTTTCTGATCGGAAATCTCGAACACCAGGTCATGGTGTCCACCGGCCTCGACCTTGAGGTCGAGTTCCAGTTGGCCTTCATCGTTTCGATGCGCAGACGTTGCACCGCTCCAACGCCAATGTAACCTCCCGCACCGACCCGACCAGATCCCGTCGGCGTGACGTACCTCGACCATTTTGTGTTTGCCGAATCCGGCGCGCGGGTCAAGCACAACATGCACAGAGGCGTCGCCTTCCACCGCGAGCACCCGACGCAGAACGGTCACGGCATGGTCGTCGGCGGGCATGGCGAGCGCTTCCCTGCACTCGATTCGCTGGCTGGTTGTGGTCCACCGGCTGTGCCAGATCAGGCTCCCAGGCTCGTAGAAACCACCCCAG
>DASYEE010000106.1:0-4005 GCA_036499165.1 Galbitalea sp.
CGACCAGATCGCGAGCACGATGCCAGCCTGGGGGCCGGAGTGACCGAAGACGGCAACGACTGAGGCTTCGGTCGCCGCGCACGCGGCGATCAGCAGCAGCCCCACCAGGGTGGCGAGGATGACCGGCTTCTTCTTCAGCACCGCTCCGAGGGAGCGACGGCTGCGCGGGATGCGCACCTTGCCCACTTCCGGCGAAAGCACGAACCAGAGTCCCCCCGCCACGAGCAGGATGCCGGGAACGACGACCCCGAGCACGGTAGAGACCTGGATCGAGATGAACGTGATGACCACCGGACCCGCGATCCAGATGATCTCCTGCGCTGAAGCGTCGAGGGCGAACAGCCGGGTCAGCTGGGCAGATGTGACCATCTTCGGATAGATGGTTCGGACGGCAGGCTGCACCGGTGGCGTCGTCAGCCCGCCGACGAAGCCGACGATCATGTACAGGTAGACGGGCATCTGCACGAAGGCGATCGCGAAGATCGTGACGGCGCAGATGGCGGTCGTCAGGATCAGCACGGGGCGCATGCCCCAGCGCCCCATCCACCGGCTCGTAAGCGGGCCCGCGATCGCCTGACCGACGCTCGTGGCGGCGAGCACGAGGCCCGCCGCGCCGTACGACGATGTGACCTGCTGCACCCGCAGCAGGTACGCGAGCGAGAGCATCCCGTTCGGCAGGCGGGCTGTGAGCTGCGCGGCGATGATCCGGGCGACCCCGGGAGTCCGCAGAAGGCCACCGTAACTAGTGCTCACAAGGGGTCAAGTCTACTGGGGGCGCCGACCGCGACCGCGGTGTCGCCGGTACGGAATAACCTGATCGGACATTGCTAACAGGCTGTGCAAAAGTCCGCGAAGTTATGCACAACTGTGGATGACACGCCCACTATATCTAGTGGTTGCCTGACTGGCGGTGCCCCGATATATAGTGGTCAAGCCGCCCGGTCGGGGGTGACGATCAGGGCAATAAATTGGGGCAGCCACGCGTTTAAAACGTTGGGTTGTGTAGGAAGTCGCGGGCTTTGCGGCCGGAGACGAAAAGGGTGGTCCGTCGCGCGCATGCGGCGGATGCAAAGGGAGAATTTCGTGGGTATTACCGTCGTCAAGCGCAATGGCCAGCGTGAGCCATACGACGCCAACAAGATCAACCTCGCGATCGAGCACGCCAGTGCCGGTCTCGACGAGAACATCACGTGGGTGACACAGATCGCGTCAGAGCTCGAACTCACACTGTTCGATGGCATCACGACCCAGCAGCTCGATGAGGCAGTCATCCAGGTCGCACTGCAGAACGTCAAGGATGACCCTGCATTCGACATCGTCGCCGCGCGCCTTCTCCTGAAGACCATCTACAAGCGTGTTCTCGGCGACTACCAGGACGACGCAGAGCTGAAGAAGCTGCACAAGCAGCACTTCGCGGCGAACATCCGTCGTGGCGTAGAAGAGGGCCTGCTCGACACTCGCCTCACCGAGATGTTCGACCTTGAGGCGCTCGCAGACGCGCTCGAGCCATCCAACGACCACCTCCTCAAGTACATCGGCCTCGTGACCCTCAACAACCGCTACGGCATCAAGGGCCGCAACGGAGACGCGCTGGAGGTGCCGCAGTACTTCTGGATGCGCATCGCGATGGGTCTCTCGCTCAATGAGGCCAACGCCACGGCGCAGGCGCTGAAGTACTACGCCAAGATGTCGAAGCTCGAGTACCTTGCCGCGGGCTCCACTCTTGTCAACGCAGGAACCGCCTACCCGCAGCTCGCGAACTGCTTCGTCATGGAGATGCAGGACGACATGGAGCACATCGCGAAGACCACTCGCGACGTGATGTGGCTCACCAAGGGCACGGGTGGTATCGGGCTCTCGGTAACGAAGCTCCGCGCGCAGGGCTCGCCCATCCGCTCCAACAACACGACATCCACCGGCCCGATCCCGTTCATGCACACGATCGACTCGATCCTGCGCGCGGTGAGCCGGGGCGGCAAGAAGTTCGGTGCGCTCTGCTTCTACATGGAGAACTGGCACCTCGACTTCCCCGAGTTCCTCGACCTCCGCCAGAACTCCGGCGACCCGTACCGTCGCACCCGCACGGCCAACACGGCCGTCTGGATCAGCGACGAGTTCATGAAGCGCGTCCAGAACGACGACGACTGGTACCTCTTCGACCCGCTCGAGGTCGCCGACCTCAACGAGCTCTACGGTGCAGCGTTCAGCGCCCGCTACAAGGAGTACGTCGCGCTCGCCGAGGCAGGCGAGATGCGCATGTTCAAGAAGATCGGTGCGCGCGAGCAGTTCAAGTCGATCCTGATCTCCCTCCAGACCTCCAGCCACCCGTGGCTGACCTGGAAGGACACGATCAACAACCGTGCGCTCAACAACAACACGGGCACGATCCACCTGTCGAACCTCTGCACCGAGATCACGCTTCCGCAGGATGTCGACAACGTCTCGGTCTGCAACCTGGTCTCGATCAACCTCTCGCAGCACCTGCTCGACTCGGCAGAGGCAGGGCTTTCGATCGACTTCGACAAGATCGAGCAGAGCGCGCGCCTCGCGGTTCGCCAGCTCGATAACCTCATCGACATCACGCGCTCATCGGTCAAGGAGGCAGACTTCTCGAACCAGCAGAACCGCGCGGTGGGCCTCGGCGTGATGGGATTCACCGACATCGTCGAGAAGCTCGGGTTCAGCTATGAGAGCGAAGATGCGTACGACCTGATCGACGAGATCATGGAGCACGTCTCCTACGCCGCAATCGACGAGAGCGCGAACCTGGCGCAGGAGCGCGGGTCGTACCCGAACTTCGAGGGTTCACGCTGGTCTGAGGGCCTCGTACCGTTCGACTCGATTGCGCTGACGGAGGCCGACCGCGGCCTCGAGATCAAGGTGAACCGCACGACGCGCCTCGACTGGGATGCCCTGCGTGCGAAGGTGAAGAACGGCATGCGCAACGCGACACTCATGGCGATCGCGCCAACGGCATCCATTGGTCTCGTTGCCGGCACGACTCCGGGCTTCGACCCGCAGTTCTCGCAGATCTTCAGCCGATCGACCTCGAACGGCAAGTTCCTCGAGGTGAACCGCAACCTGGTCGCCGAGCTGCAGAAGCGTGGCATCTGGGACACGACCAAGGAGTCGATCCTGCGCAGCCAGGGCGACATCCAGGGCATCGCGGCAATTCCGGACGAGGTGAAGGCGACGTACAAGACGAGCTTCCAGCTGTCCCCGTACGCGTTCCTCGAGGTTGCGGCTCGCGCCCAGAAATGGATCGACCAGGCGATCAGCCGCAACATGTACCTCGAGACGCGTGACCTCGGCGACATGATGGACATCTACTTCTCCGCGTGGGAGCGTGGCGTGAAGACGACCTACTACCTGCACATGAAGCCGCGGCACCAGGCAGAGCAGTCGACCGTCAAGGTGAACAAGTCGGAAGACCTGACCACCGCGGCAACGACCGCGCCCGCCGGCGAGACCGAGGCTGCGGCTCCGGCCGCGCCCGCTCGTCGCGGCTTCGGCGGCCTCGCACCGAAGGCAGGAAACTGATGGACAACGAAGAGTACTTCGTCCCCGTAGACCCGATGGACGACCTGCAATGTGAGGCGTGCCAGTAATGGGAATCCTTGGCACAGGGCTTCAGGAAGGGCTGCTGCTCAAGCCCATCAAGTACAAGAGGGCGATGGACCTCTACGACCAGGCTGTTGCTAACACCTGGTTCCCCAACGAGATCCAGCTCGGCGAAGACATCGCAGACTTCAAGAAGATGACTGACGAAGAGCGTCACGCTGTGACGTTCCTCATGAGTTACTTCAACCCGAACGAGCTTCTCGTCAATAAGGCGCTCGCGTTCGGTGTCTACCCCTACGTCTCAGCGGCAGAGTGCAGCCTGTACCTCGCTAAGCAGATGTGGGAAGAAGCGAATCACTGCATGAGTTTCGAGTACGTGCTCGAGACCTTCCCGATCGATCGCAACGAGGCCTACAACGCGCACGTCGACATCCCTTCGATGGC
>DASYEE010000107.1:0-31528 GCA_036499165.1 Galbitalea sp.
GCTCCGTACGTCGGCAGTGAGAACGCCTGCGCGGACATGGTCGGAACAGAGAATCGAACGGGGGCCGCGGCAACTGCGCCGACCGGCGCGAGGAGCGTGATCGGCAGGTAAAACCCAACTGCAAGCACCACGGCGACACCGACACCCACGGTGATTCGGCGGCGCAGGTAAACGCGTTGTCGAGACCGAGGCACTCGGTAAGGATAGCCAGACTCGCAAGCCATACGCTGGAGGAATGCCCGGTGTCCCGTTCGATCATTCGGCGATCGGCCGATACGCCTCGCGCGCGGACTGGGAATCCTCTGCGCCATCCCTGCTCGCGGAACGCCTTGCAGCCTGGCGTGTCTCTCCGGTTGCGGGGCTTCATGGCGGCGTCGCCGGGATGGTACTTGCCGTCGAGACAGCCGGTGGCACGCCAGCCGTCCTGAAAATCGGGTATCCGCACGACGAGGCGAGGTGGGAGCCGGTCGCGCTTTCCGCGTTCGGCAGCGCCCTCGCTCCGCGGATCTTCGAGGAAGACCCGGACAGCTGGTCGCTGCTGCTCGAGCAAGTGAACCCCGGCACACAGCTGGCGCGGGCCGAGATTCCGACGCAGGCTGCGCTGCGGATCGGTGGCGGCCTCCACGCGGAGATCGCCAGCAGAAATGTACCGGACGGCCTGCCGACGCTGAGAAGCCTGGTCGGCGAGTACCTGCGCTCGGCTGGAGCAGAAACCGGCCGCCAGGGTGCGGAGCTCCGCGCACTCGGGGTCGCGGACACGGTGTCGGATGCGCTTGGTCTGCTCGAGCGGCTGGCGGCGGATGATGTCCCGGCCGCCCTCGTCCACGGCGACTACAACCCCGGCAATATCCTGGATTCCGGTGCCGGACGGTGGCGGGTCATCGACCCGAAGCCGGTCGTCGGCGACCCATGCTTCGATCTGTGGCCTCTCGCCACGCAGCTCAGCGCCTCGCAGGACTCGCCGACGTCGGCGACGCAACTCGGGGCGCGGCTCGAGGTCGCGGCCGAGGCTGCCGCCGTCGATTCGGAACGCTCTGGGCTCTGGGCTTTCGCGCGCGCTGCCCTCAGCCTTATTTGGCGATTGGCCGAATCGGACCAGGGAGAGCCGGACAAGGCCGGGACGCGGCTGGAGGCACGACTGCTATCGGCGTGGGCCGAAGTGGCCCGCTCGTAGAGGGCGCTTCGACCAGGCTCTCACAGCAGGGAGCTGGCTGTCGGCTGCCGACCGTTACGCGCCAGAGGGCCGTCGTGGTGGGCGGAGCGCATAGAGCGCGACCGCGCTGGCCGAGGCCACGTTCAGCGAATCGACACCGTGCATCATCGGAATGGTTACTGTCGAATCGGCGATTCCGAGGGCTCCCCGGCTGAGGCCGTCGCCCTCCGTGCCGAGCAGGATCGCGACACGCTCTGGCGCGGTCGCTGCGAATTCGGCAAGGTCAACGGCATTGTCGTCGAGCGCAAGGGCCGCAATTGTGAAGCCAAGGTCATGCAGCAGGTGCGCCGCTTCCGGCCACTCCGGCAGTCGAGTCCATGGCACCTGCAGCACTGTACCCATACTGACGCGCACGCTTCGCCGATACAGCGGGTCAGCACAGCGCGGAGTAACGAGTACGGCGTCTGCCCCGAGGCCTGCGACCGACCGGAAGATCGCCCCGACGTTGGTGTGGTCGACGATGTCCTCGAGGATCACAATCCGGCGCGCGCCGGCAACCGTGTCGGCAACCGACGCGAGTGCTGGCCGGTGCATCGACGCCAGCGCACCACGATGCATCGAGAAACCGGTCAATCCCTCGAGCACGGATGGCTCCCCCACGTATACGGGAATATCGAGATCCGCGACGAGCGGTTCAATGTCGGGAAGCCACTTCTGGAGGGTGAGCATTGATCGCGGGTGGTGGCCGGCAGTGATAGCCCTGCCGATCACCTTCGTCGATTCCGCGATGTACAGGCCGCCCGCAGGTTCAGACAGCCGTCGGAGCACGACGTCCGTGAGATCGCGATAGTCGGCGAGAGCCGGGTCGTCTGCGCTGTCGATTCTGACGATCTGCATGAGCCTGCCTGACACCGCGAAGTACGCCGCAAGCGGACGACGGGCGGCATCACGAAACATATCCGAAAACTTTGTTGTTTAGTCTTGCGGGAAGGACCACCGGTTATTTCTCGTCATGGGTTGCCCCGTTCGCGCAGGAAGGAGTCAGGATGTCGCAGTCAGTCGCTCCTGAACGCCCGGCACTCAGCGCGGGACACGCTGCACTCGTCGACGAAGCCGCCGAGATCCTGCGGGGGCGTCAGTTTGCCGTTTTGACCGGAGCCGGCGTCAGCACGGACTCGGGTATTCCTGACTATCGCGGCGCGGGGGCACCGGTGCGTACCCCGATGACCTTCGCGCAGTTCCGCGATGACGCGGAGTTCCGCAAGCGTTATTGGGCGGGCAGCCAGCTCGGCTGGGAGCGGTTCGACAGCGCGAGGCCCAACGATGGTCACCGCGCCCTTGCAGCGCTTGAACTCGACGGCGCCGTCAATGGGATCGTCACCCAGAACGTCGACGGGCTCCACCTGCGCGCAGGCTCGCAGCGCGTTGTTGACTTGCATGGAACGATGGACCGTGTTCGTTGCCTCAACTGCGGCCAGCTCTATGCTCGGACGGACATCGCGGCGCACATCGTTGCGCTGAACCCCTGGCTGGCCGTCGCTGGCGTCGTTCAGCTCGGCCCGGACGGCGACGTCGAGGTGGCATCGGTCGAGAACTTTGAGGTTCCGGTCTGTGCCAACTGCGGTGGCATGCTGAAACCAGACATCGTGTACTTCGGTGAATTCATTCCGAAGGAGAAATTCGTCGAAGCGAGCGCCCTCGTGCAGAAGGCCGATGCGCTGGTGATCGCCGGGTCGTCCCTGGTCGTCAACTCGGGCATCCGGCTGCTCGACCACGCGACGAGACGTCACCTGCCCGTCGTCATCATCAATCGTGGCGTCACAAAGGGTGATCCGCGGGCGACCCTGAAGATCGACGCAGGGACGACTGAGACGCTCATCGCGCTACGCGCGCGGCTCGTCGGCTGACTCCCCTTCACGACGGCACGTCGCCCCTAAACTGAGGCGATGACCTCGCTCTATCTCGTTCGCCACGGTGAGACGGACTGGAATGCCCAACGGCGCATCCAGGGCACGACAGACATCCCGCTGAATGAGATGGGGCGCGGACAGGCAAGAACCACCGCAGAGTTGCTCGCGCGCCGCGAATGGGACGCCGTCGTGTCCAGCCCGCTGTCGCGCGCGTACGAGACAGCCAGCATCATCGCCGACCGACTGGCGCTCAGGGCTCCCATGGCCATCGAGGCCCTGGTCGAACGCAACTATGGCGAAGCTGAGGGACTCAACTGGCAGCAGATCGAGGCGCGCTACCCCGGTGACACGGTCGTGCCGGGCCGCGAGACCCACGCGGAGGTCGCCGACCGTGTCATTCCAGCCCTCATTGCGCTGGCCCGGGAGCACCCGGCCGAGTCGCTCGTCGTGGTGAGCCACGGCGGCGTCATTCGTTCAGTGCTGAACGCAGTCGAACCACACTTTCGCGTTGGCGCCATCACCAACGGTTCGATCCACAGCTTCGAGTACGTCGACGGCTCGCTCGAACTGGTCGCCTTCGACGATCCGATCGATGAGCTGTCGCTCGAGTGCGGCACGGGAGACCTCGACGAGCAGAACGCGATCGAGAGCAGGGACGCCGTTCGGCGCTAGTTTCCCTGCGCTAAAGTCGGGGATTCGCCGACTCGCCGAGGCGCGGGGAGCAATTCCGCGGCGCGTCGGGCGAATTACCGACTTTGGGGGCGAGCAGTGCGGGCCTCGTGCACGGCAACCAGCGTCTCGAGGAGTGCGCGAGCCGAGTTATCCCAGCTGAAATCCGCCGCACGCCGGCGCGAGAGTGCGGAGCGCCGCCGCCATTCGTCGGGGTTTTGGAGGCGGTGGATCGCGTCCGCGAACGACTGCGGATCCCCTGGGTCGAAGTACTCCGCAGCTTCGGCACCGATTTCGCGGAAGATGTCGATGTCGCTGACAACGACCGGAGTACCGCCGGCCATCGCCTCGATGAGCGGCAGGCCGAATCCTTCGTTCAGGGATGCGGTGACAAGAGCCGTCGCGCCGGAGAGGATTTCTGCATACTCCTCATCGCTGACGCCCTGATGGAAGACGAGGCTGCCAACCGGTGCGAGAGCGTCCAGCCGTGCGACATCGGCATCGGAGGCGCGACTGAGCAGGTGCAGCGTGTAGCCGGGGAGGAGGTGCATCGCCCGGGCCAGCAGCTCGACGTTTTTGTATGGCATGAACGAGCCCATGTACGCCAGGTCGCTCGATGGCGCGTTGTCGGTGCCGACCAGCCCTGGCTCAACCGCGTTAGGCACGACGGTGATGGGATTCTTCGTGAGCCTGTGACGCTCCATGAGGCCCCGCGTCGTCTGTGACACAGTCGCATGAGCGTCGGCTCGATTGAGAAGGAATCGCTGCGGCCACCATGAGAGGTGATACAGCCGCCAGATGAGACGGATGGGCCAGGCGAGGTCCCGTGGCGGTGTCCTGTTCTCGTAGTAGATCAGGTCGTGAACTGTGGTGACGAGGGCGAACCGGCGACCGAACGGGCCCATCGTCTGCATCGGAGTGAAGACGACATCCGGCTTCAGGGGGTTGAGTTTGCGGGAGACCCACGGCTCCCCCACCGCGGTCGGCGACGGCGCCATTACCCACGGCAGGTCGGGCAGGAGGGAGAGCTGGCGCTTGTCGGAGATGATCATGGTGAGCGGGTGCAGGCGCGCGAGCGCGCTCACAAGGCCGGCCGTGTACCTCGAGATACCGTCGTGCCGCTCGAACCGCGTGTAGCGGCAATCGAAATAGAGCTTCATGGGTACTACGCGACCCGACCGGCGCCGAGGAACGCGACGATGAGCTCCGCCGCCTCGCGCGGTCGTTCGTAGTGGATCAGATGACCGACTCCATCGAGGACGTGCAGGCGCGCGTCGGGCAGGAGGTCCCGCAGCTTCTCTTCGTCAGCGACCTTGGTGATGGGGTCGTTTCCGGCCGCGATCAGGAGTGTCGGAACCTGGATCTCCGTCGCGAACTCCTGCACGTTGTTACTGATCGACGCCTGGAACGCCTCGAGCACTGTATCTCGGTCGGAGAACCGGGAAAAGTATGTGCGGTGCTGGCCATGGATCCATCGTCGCAGCGACGCGTCCCGCGTCTTCACCATGTAGTTGCTCATGATGCGAGTGATTGTGGGCGAGGCGAGCACACCGTACCCGATGCGGCGCGGCAGCTTCGCGCCAGCGCGGTAATAGAAAACGGCAAGAGCGGTCATCGCGGCCTTTGGCCCCTTGAGCGCGGGAGCTGCGATGGGATTGATCAGGATGAGCCGCGGCGTCGCAAGGCCACGCGCAACAGCCGCCGCCGCGACGATCGACCCGAAAGAGTGACCGATGATGACGGGTGGAGTGGAGAGGCCAAGACCGGTGACAAACGCAGACAGCCAGGCGGAGTAGCCGGCGATGTCATGGCGCGCCGGGCTCAGCGGCGTCGATTCACCGAAGCCGGGCAGGTCCGGGCTGATGATGCGAAGTCCCTCGAAGTGAGCAACGACCGGCTCGAGCCCGTGGTGATCTCCGCGGAAGCCGTGTACGGCGACAACCGTCACAGCGGCATCCGCCGGGCCGTAGTCCCAGTAGCGGGTTATGCCGCCCAACAGCGGGAACTCGCCTTCGCGCACCGGCAATCGGGCCAAAAGGGTGCCATACGGGCTCGCGGTCGCCGCGTCATCGACAGTCATTTGCATCGATTCTAGGCTGGCGTGGTACCTGTAAGCGCTTACGGGCAGGCTATAAGCTCGATGAATGACCTTTACCGCTCCGATCCAGCTGCCCGGTCTCGCGCTCGACCCAGAGTGGTACAGGCGCGCCGTCTTCTACGAGGTCATGGTTCGCAGCTACGTCGACAGCAACGGCGACGGGTCCGGCGACCTCGGCGGCCTGATCTCGCGGCTCGACTACCTGCAGTGGCTCGGCGTTGATGCCCTGTGGCTGCCGCCGATCTATCAGTCGCCGCTGCGCGACGGTGGCTACGACGTCTCCGACTTCCGCACGATCCTGCCGGAGTTCGGCACGGTGGAGGAGTTTCGCGAACTGGTTCGCCGCGCCCACGAACGAAACATGCGGATCGTCATCGACTACCCGCTCAACCACACCTCGGATGCCCACGACTGGTTCCAGCAATCACGCTCCGACCCCGACGGGCCGTACGGCGACTACTACGTCTGGAGCGACACAGACGAGAAGTATCCAAATATTCGCATCATCTTCGTCGACACCGAAGAGTCAAACTGGTCTTTCGACCCGGTGCGCCGACAGTTCTTCTTCCACCGCTTCTTTTCGCACCAGCCGGACCTGAACTTCGAGAACCCGGCCGTTCGCCAGGAAGTCATCGACATCATCCGATTCTGGCTCGACATGGGCGTCGACGGAATCCGGCTCGACGCCATTCCGTACCTGTTCGAGAGCGAAGAGGGCAACGGCGAGGGCGAGCCGGCGACGCACGGATACCTGCGTGAAATCAGGGCGATGCTCGACCGCGAATATCCCGGCCGCATCCTGATCGCCGAGGCGAACCAGTGGCCCCAGGAGGTCGTTTCGTTCTTCGGCACGGAGGAGGAGCCGGAGTGTCACATGGCCTTCGACTTCCCCGTCATGCCGCGCATCTTCTACTCCCTGCGTGCGCAGCAGTCCGGTGAGCTGATCCGCATCCTGTCCGAGACCACAGATGTGCCGCCCGGGGCAGGCTGGGGCGTGTTCCTTCGCAATCACGACGAACTCACGCTCGAGATGGTGTCGGAGGAGTACCGGCAGGCGATGTACGGGTGGTACGCGTACGACCCTCGGATGCGTTCCAACATCGGAATTCGCCGTCGCCTCGCTCCCCTGCTCGACAACGCCAGGGCGGAGCTGGAACTGGCCCACGCGCTCCTGTTCGCGCTGAAGGGCAGCCCGTTCCTGTATTACGGCGACGAGATCGGAATGGGCGACAACATCTGGTTGCCTGACCGGGACTCATCGCGGACGCCGATGCAATGGAACCCCGACCGCAACGCCGGGTTCTCAAGTGCCGACCCCGGCAAGCTCTACTCCCCCGTCGTGCAGTCCCTGGTCTACAACTACTCGCTCGTCAATGTGGAGTCGCAGCTGGCCCAGTCCCGCTCGCTGCTGCACTGGATCCGCAACGTCGTGCACGTGCGAAAGGCTCACCCCGCCTTCGGCCTAGGCGACCTCAAGGTCCTTCAGGCCAACCACGAGTCGGTGCTGGCGTTCGTTCGCGACTACGAGGGCTCAGCGTCCCAGTTCGGCGATGCAGCCGAGCGGATCCTGTGCATCTTCAGCTTCGCCCACAACCCGATCGCTGTCACCATCGAGGCACCGGATCTCGCGGGCGCAAGCCTCGTCGACCTCTTCGGGGGTGGCCAATTTCCCTCGGTGGGTGACGATGGCTCGCTGACGCTGACCCTCGGCACGCAGGACTTCTTCTGGCTGCGGGTCGGCGAGTAGGCATCGCGCTGTCGCACGCTGCATTTACAGTGAGACCCATGAGCAGTTCGTGGTTCGACACCCTTGGCGTATTCGATCTCGAGACGACGGGAATCGATGTCGAGACAAGCAGAATCGTGTCGGCGCATGTCGGTGTGATCGACTCCAATGGTGCGCTGGTCGAGGCCCGCGACTGGCTTGCGGATCCCGGCATCGATATCCCGGAGCAGGCCAGCGCCGTGCATGGCATCACGACGGAGCGGGCGCGGGCCGAGGGACGGCCAGCCGCGGTCGTCGTTGCCGAAATCATTGCCGCGCTCACGGACCTATTCGACCGCGGGCTCGCCGTGACGATCTACAACGCGCCATACGACCTCAGCCTGCTGCATCACGAGGCTCTCCGCTACGGCCTCGAGCCGCTGACCGAGCCCGCGCCGATCATCGATCCGCTCGTTCTCGACCGGGTCGTCGACAAGTACCGCAAGGGCAAGCGCACGCTGGAGGCCGCCGCGACCGTGTACGGGGTCGACCTCACGGATGCCCATGACGCATCAGCAGATGCGGTTGCGGCAGGTCGGGTAGCCCAGGCCATGGTTCGCCTGCACCCCGAGCAGCTTTCGATCGAGTCGGAACTGCTGCACTCGCAGCAGGTGGCATGGTGCGCGGAACAGTCTGCAGACTTCGAGTCATACATGCGAAGGACCCACAATCCCGACTTCACAGCGGACGGCGTCTGGCCGCTCCGAATCGCGACACGCCGCTGAAGTTGACTAGCGAGTATTGGTCACGAATACTTGCCGAATGCGTAGTGGTCTACCTGTCATCGTCGGTTCATTCCTCGCAGCCGTCGCGCTGGTCATTGCGGTGCCGACTTCGGCATTCGCGGCAGCTTCCGACCCTGCCGTGGGCAACGACGTGTCATACCCGCAATGCGCCGCCAAGGGCAGCACCGCGGCAGGCACGCTGCCATCCGGCCAGGCATTCGCTGTGGTCGGCGTCAACGGTGGCATTGCGACGACGACGAACAGCTGCTTCACCGCAGAATCCGCCTGGGGGGCACTCTCCCATGGCACGAAACAGCAACCGAGCGTGGCGGCCTATGTCAACACAGGTGATCCGGCACTTGCCGCGGCGTGGTGGCCGAGCTCGAACAAAACTGAGGACGGTACGCCCGTCGCCAGCGCCCACGGCACGTGCGCTCACAAGGCGGGTGCAGCGTGCGCATACATCTACGGATATTCCGTCGCGAAGAACGACGTCAAAGCCTCTCACCTGCCCTCCGGTACGACCTGGTGGCTTGACGTCGAGACCGGCAACACCTGGCAGACCGACACCGGAGCCAATGCTGCATCCCTCGCTGGCATGCTCGACTACTTCCGGTCGGTGGGAGGCAAGGTTGGGCTCTATTCGACGTCCCTGCAGTGGGCCAAGATCGCGGGCAAGACCTCGAGCACCAGCGCTCTTGCCGGCCTTCCGTCGTGGCTGGCCGGATCCTCACAGTCCGGCGCGCCAGCGGTCTGCCAGGGAAACGGGCTGACGCCGCACAGCCGCGTCTCGCTCGTGCAGTACCACGTTGGGGCCTTCGACACCGACCTCTCGTGCGGGGTGCTGGCAACCACCACGCCGAGGATTACGGGCGCTGCGAGCGTTGGCGCCCAGGTTCGGGTGACGCCGAGCGGGTGGGGCCCTGGCACCGTCACATACTCGTTCCAGTGGTACAGGAGCGGTGTTGCTATCGCGGGGGCGACAAAGTCGTATCGAACAGTGGAATCGACGGATGCCGCCAAGTCCTTGACCGTTGTCGTGACCGGACACAAGGCGGGCTACACCTCAGCTTCCGTGACAACCGCAGCGGTCGCCATAACCAAGACCCTGACTGCCACGCCGAAACCGACCATATCGGGCACCTTTGCGGTCGGCAAGACGCTGACCCTTGCGCGTGGCACGTGGACTCCAGCGCCGGTGAGCCTCCATTTCCAGTGGCTGCGCGATGGTGTTGCCATCAAGGGTGCTACCAGCAAGACCTACGTCATCACCTCCGCCGCTTCGCACCACGCGATCTCAGTTTCGGTGACGGGTACCCGCTCCGGGTACCGCACGGTCACTGAGACGAGCTCGGCCAAGACGGTCAGCTGATTGGTCGGGTGGACCGCATCCGGGCAGCAAAAGGGCGAGGAACCATTGGTTCCTCGCCCTTTTCGCAGATTGCGAGCTACTTGCTGAAGCCCTTGTAGCGCGAGTTGAACTTCTCGACGCGGCCTGCGGAGTCGAGGATGCGCTGCTTACCCGTGTAGAACGGGTGTGATGCGGACGAGATTTCGACGTCGATCACCGGGTAGGTGACGCCGTCGAGATCGATGGTCTTGGAGCTTGTCGCCGTGGAGCGCGTCAGGAACGTCTCACCAGAGGCGAGGTCGCGGAACACGATGGGCGCGTACTCGGGGTGGATGTCAGACTTCATGGCGGATCCTTGCAGTTGATGTGTGAGAAGAAAAGTTTGCGACGGGCCGTGCTTCGCAGCTACCTCGCGCGTGGGAACGCGCAAGTGCGGGCACACAGCCGACAAAACAGCATATCAGATCAGCTGGCGCGGGCCGTGAATCGCCCGTTGTCGTGCGTCACCTCGAGCGGCAGGCCGAATGTCTCGGTCAGGCGCTCTGATGTGACGACCTCCGCGATCGGTCCCTCCGCCGTGATCGACCCGTTCGACAGCAGCAGCGCGTGGGTGAAGCCCTGCGGGATCTCCTCGACGTGGTGGGTGACCATCACGATTGCGGGCGACTGCGGCGAACTGGCGAAACCGGAGAGCAGCTGGAGGAGCTCTTCGCGCGAACCGAGGTCGAGGCTCGCGGCGGGCTCGTCGAGCAGCAGGATTTCCGGGTCGGTCATGACGGCGCGGGCGATCTGCACACGCTTCTGCTCGCCATCGCTCAGGTCGCCGAACTTGCGGCCGGACAGGTGATCGAGCTTCCACTCGGCGAGCACGCGCTCGGCGCGGCGCACGTCGACATCCTCGTACTGTTCATTCCAGCGGCCCGTGACCGAGTACGCGGCCGTCAGGACGACGTTCAACACGGTCTCGTTTGCGGGGATGCGCTTGCTCATCGCCGAGGAGGCAAAGCCGATCCTGGGTCGGAGCTCGAACACGTCGACAGCGCCGAGCTGGTCATCAAGCAGCAGCGCCTTGCCTGACGACGGATGGATGAGCGCCGCCGCGATCTGCAGAAGCGTGGTCTTGCCAGCGCCGTTCGGCCCGAGGATGACCCACCGCTCGGCGCCGTCGACCGTCCAGCTGAGCTTGTCCAGGATGACATTGCGATCCCGGACGATTGACACGTCGTTGAGCTGAAGAACACTGACCATGGTGACCCCAGCCTAGATGACGCGCGGCCCTTGTTTGAGGGTCAGGCGAGCGCGGCGTAAATCTCGTTCGTTCTGGCCGCGATGCGCTCCCAGCTGAAGAGGTTCTGTGCCCGCTCGCGACCGGCTGCGCCCATCCGAGCGGCCGCATCCGGATCGGAAAGGACCTCGATCAGGGTCGCCGCGAGATCGGCGACGAATCGGTCGGGGTCGAGCGGGGTCCCTGTGCCGTCCTCAGCCTGGTCGATCGGCACGAGCCTGCCCGTCACGCCGTCATCGACGACCTCCGGGATGCCGCCGGTCGCCGTGCCGACGACGGGCGCCCCGCACGCCATCGCCTCGAGATTGACGATCCCGAGCGGCTCATAGATCGATGGGCAGACAAAAGTCGTTGCGGCCGTGAGCACGGCCCGAAGCTCGTACTGGCTGAGCAGCCGGTCGATCCAGACGACACCGTCGCGCTGCTCCTGTAGCGCGGCGACGCCCTCGCGGACTTCGGCGAGGATTTCCGGGGTGTCCGGCGCGCCAGCGCAGAGCACGACCTGCACGTCCGGTGGCAGGAGGGAGGCGGCGCGAAGGAGGTACGGCAGGCCCTTCTGGCGCGTGATTCTGCCGACAAAGACGACGGATGGACGGCTCGGGTCGATCCCGAGGTTCCGGATGACTTCGTCATCCGGATTCGGCTGCCACTTCTCGAGGTCGATTCCGTTGTAGACGACCTCTACCTTGTCCGGGTCGAGGGAAGGGTAGGACCGAAGGATGTCGCGCCGCATGCCGTTGCTGACGGCGATGATCTTCGCTGCGCCCGCGAACGCCGTCTCTTCGATCCAGCTCGAAAGCTGGTACCCGCCGCCGAGTTGTTCGGCCTTCCATGGCCGCAGCGGTTCGAGGCTGTGGGCCGTCACGACATGAGGAATCCCGTACAGCAGGGATGCCACCTGGCCAGCCGCGTTGGCATACCAGGTGTGTGAGTGAACAAGGTCTGCTCCCTCGACATCGCGGGCGATCTGCAGGTCGACTCCGAGTGTTGCGAGGGCAGGATTGGCGCTGGCGAGCTCGGCAGGCACGAGATACGAGTCGACACCGTCCTCGTCCCTCGCCTTGCCGAATGCGCGTACACGGACATCCGTTCCGGCCCTGCGAAGCGAGCGCACGAGCTCGGCGACGTGAACTCCAGCGCCGCCGTACACTTCTGGCGGATATTCACGGCTGATCAGGTCGACTCGCATGGTTAGACGCTAGTACAGCGGTGGGCCCTGTCATACTCTGGTCAAATGGCTTCAAGGAAGATATTCGGCATTGTTCTTGCTGGTGGCGAAGGAAAACGCCTGATGCCTCTCACGGCCGACCGGGCCAAGCCCGCCGTGCCGTTCGGTGGTGGATACCGCCTCATCGACTTCGCGCTGAGCAACCTCATCAACTCGGGGCTGCGGCAGATCGTCGTCCTGACGCAGTACAAGTCACACAGCCTCGACCGCCACGTTTCGCAGACCTGGCGGCTCGATGGGATCACGAGTTCGTATGTCGCGTCCGTGCCTGCGCAGCAGCGGCTCGGCAAGCGTTGGTTCGCCGGTTCCGCCGATGCGATCCTGCAGAGTCTCAACCTGCTTCGCGACGAAAAGCCGGACATCGTTGTCGTCGTCGGTGCCGATCACGTCTACCGGATGGACTTCGACCAGATGATCGAGGCGCATATCGCGGCCGGCGCCGGTGTCACGGTAGCGGCGATCCGCCAACCGATCGAACTCGCAGACCAGTTCGGCGTGATCGAGCTCGATCCGAGCGATCCGACCCGCATCGCGGCGTTTCACGAGAAGCCGAAGAACGCGGCCGGGCTGGCAGACTCCCCGCACGAAGTTCTCGCCTCGATGGGCAACTACATCTTCGACGCCGACATCCTGATCGAGGCCGTGATTCGGGATGGCGAGAACGCCGACTCCAACCATGATATGGGCGGCGACATCGTTCCGGACTTCGTCGCGCGCGGCGAAGCCGCCGTGTACGACCTGAACCGCAACGACGTGCCGGGTTCGACCGATCGAGACAAGTACTACTGGCGCGACGTCGGAACGATCGAGTCGTTCTTCGACGCGCACCAGGACCTGATCTCGGCCCTGCCCATCTTCAACCTGTACAACCGCGAGTGGCCGATCTTCAGCCAGCAGCTCAACTCGCCGCCGGCCAAGTTCGTGCGCGATGCCAAGGGCAACCTCGGCACCACCATCGACTCGATCGTGTCGCTCGGCACGCTGGTCTCCGGTGGCCACCTCGAGCGCAGTGTCATCGGGTCGTGGTGTGTCATTGACTCCGGGGCGACCGTGGTCGATACCGTCGTCTTCGATCGGGTCAGGATCGGCCCGAACGCGATCGTACGCCGGGCTATTCTTGACAAGGACGTCGTCATCTCCGAGGGCGCCACGGTCGGTGTCGACCAGGATGCGGATCGTGCACGCGGGTTCACCGTCACCGACTCCGGCATCACGGTGGTCGGCAAGGGCGTACACGTCGCTTGACCTCCCCGGCATCGAATCACAAGGACCGCGACGGAAGGCCCCGCCCCGATGGCTCGATTTCTCGTTGTGCTCGATGTGGATTCGACCCTGATCGAGAACGAAGTGATCGAGCTCCTCGCCGAGGAGGCCGGTTCGCTCGATGACGTCGCGGCCATCACCTTCAGGGCGATGAACGGCGAGCTCGACTTCGAGCAGAGCCTCAGGTCGCGTGTAGCGACGCTTCGCGGCCTTCCGGCAAGCGTGTTCGAGCGAGTCGGCAAGAGAGTGACCGTCACCGCCGGCGTAGCGGAAATGATCGCGGGCGTCCGAGCGGCGGGCGGCCGCGTCGGTGTGGTCTCAGGCGGATTCCACGAAGTCGTCGACCCCGTGGCGATAGAGCTCGACCTCGATTACTGGCGCGCAAACCGACTGGAAGTCGTCGATGGCGTGCTGACGGGCGGCCTGACCGGACCCATCATCGACGCCGAGGCGAAGGCATCCACCCTGCGGGAGTGGGCAGCAGATTTCGCGATTGCGCTCGACCAGACGGTCGCGGTCGGCGACGGCGCGAATGACCTGCCGATGATGGCCATCACGGGTCTCGCCGTCGGATTCGACGCGAAGGCCCCCGTTCGCGACCAGGCGCACGTTCTTCTCGACGTTCGCGATCTGTCGCAGCTGCTGCCGCTCCTCGGCCTTCGGGGGTAGTCTCCCCGGTTTCACGACGGGAGGTCAGTGGCCCATCCCGAGGCCGCCGTCGACCGGAATCACCGCTCCCGAGATGTAGCCGGCGTCGTCGCCCGCGAGCCATACGATCACCTTTGCCACCTCATCCGCAGCCGCGAAGCGCCCAGCAGGAATCGACTTTTTGTAGTCTGCCTGCTGCTGTTCTGGCAGCTCAGCCGTCATGTCGGTCTCGATAAAGCCGGGTGCAACGACGTTCGCTGTGATGCCGCGAGCACCGAGTTCGCGGGTAACGGATCGGGCGAGGCCGATGAGGCCGCTCTTCGACGCTGAGTAGTTGACCTGGCCGGCCGAGCCGAGCAGACCGACGACGCTGGAGACGAGGATGATGCGCCCGAACCGCGCCTTCAGCATGCCTTTCGACGCCCGCTTGACCACGCGGAAGGCGCCCGTGAGGTTCGTGTCGATGACGTCGGTGAAGTCGTCATCGGACATCCTCAGCAGGAGTGTGTCACGAGTTATCCCGGCGTTGGCGACGACGACCTCGACAGGGCCGAGCTTCGACTCGACCTCGGTGAATGCCGCGTCGAGGCTGGCGGCATCCGTCACGTCTGCGCGCACGGTCATGCTGCCTTCCGGACCGTCCCCCGAGCGCGCGGTCACCGCGACCCTGTGACCCGCTTTCACGAATTCCGCTGCAATCGAGAATCCGATTCCACGATTGCCGCCGGTGATCAGGACAGTGCGCTGGGTTGTCATGGCTCACAAGCCTAATGTCATGCGAGCGCTCGTCCCTGGCCGTCGAAAGTGGTGCATGCGGACGTAGGCTGGTGGTGCCAATGAAGAAGCAGCAGATGCAATCGGTGACCTCGCTCCCGCCGTCGCCGGACGAGGAGCGCCGCGGTCGTGTGATCAAGTACACGATCACGATGTCCGTGCGCGTCGTGTGCTTCCTGCTCATCTTCGTCGTGCCGGGCTGGTGGCGACTGATTCCCGTGCTCGGAACGATTGTCCTTCCGTATATCGCCGTCGTCGTCGCGAACACAGCCACACGCAGTTCTACCCCGCCGCCTGAGCGTCCTGGCGCCATCCTCCTCGTTCGTGACCCCGCCGCACCCCACCCGGGAGACGATGCATGATCGGTCTCGGCGAAGACCCGTCGACCCCGCAGTGTTCCCGTGCCGGGTGCGACGCGCCGGCCACGCGGGCGGTCAACTGGCGAAATCCCAAGATTCACACGGAGTCGCGGGTTAAGGTATGGCTGGCATGCGATGAGCACGCCGACTACCTGCGCGACTTTGTCGCCGCCCGTGGATTTCCCGTCATCGTGACCGGATTCGGCGAGGTCGTCGAATCGGTACCGGATGGAGTTGGCCTGTCGTGAGGAACTGGCGTTTCGCCTTCAACCGGCGCTGGCTCACCTACCTCATCATGGCGCTGGTCTTCGCCGTCGCCTGCGTACTGCTCTCTCGGTGGCAATTCAGCCGCAATGAGGAGACACAGACGCAGAGCAGGCTGGTCAACGGCAACTACAACGCTGAGCCGGTGGCGCTCGACCAGCTTCTGACGTCGCACGCCAAGTACTCCCCGGGTCTCGTGTGGCGTCGCGTCGAGGTAGCTGGCACGTACGACACTGCGAAGCAGCTGCTGGTACGTGACCGATCCCTCGGCAGTAACCCCGGTTTCGAGGTTCTCACTCCCCTCAAACTTGCCAACGGGTCGTATTTCATCGTCGATCGTGGCTGGGTCTCGATCGGCACCAAGCGCGAGTATCCCGACTACATCCCGGCGGCCCCGACGGGAACTGTCCACGTGGTTGCCCGGTTGCAGGGTTCCGAGACCGTCCTGCCCGGTCGCACCGCGCCATCCGGCGAGATCTCAGAGATCAATCTGCCCAAGGTCGCTGGTGACCTGGGTGCCCCGACGTACACCGGCGCATATGGGCTCCTGTCGACTGAGACGCCCGCGCCCGCCGAGCGACCGGTAGCGGCATCCAAACCTGTCGTCGACCCCGGCCCGTTTCTCTCGTACGCGTTCCAGTGGATCCTGTTCGCGCTGTTTGCGTTCGCCGGGCTCGCCTGGGCGCTCCGCCAGGAGTACAGGATCCGCAACGCGGATGACCCGGAAGAGCGCGACAGGGCCGAGGAGCGCGCCGTGAGGGCCCGCAAGAGGGCTCCGAGCGACGCTGACATCGAAGATGCGCAGATCGCAGAGTCCGTCGCTGACGACGCTCGGCCACGCGAAAGCGAGTTCGAGGACGCCTAGAGCGGCGTCACCAGGCCGGATACCGCCGATCAGGCGAGGCTGATGAGCTCCGCGTAGTCGCGGTTCCAGTGGTCCTCGACGCCGTCAGGAAGGATGAGGACGCGTTCGGGGTTCAGAGCCTCGACTGCACCCTCGTCGTGGCTGACCAGTACAACAGCACCCGTGTAGCCAGCCAACGCGCCCAGGATCTCTTCGCGACTCGCGGGATCCAGGTTGTTCGTTGGCTCGTCGAGGAGGAGCACGTTGGCGCCCGAGACGACGATCATCGCAAGAGCGAGTCTTGTCTTCTCGCCGCCGGAGAGCACCCCGGCCGGCTTCACCGCGTCATCCCCTGTGAAGAGGAACGACCCGAGAACGCGGCGCGCCTCGGTCTCGGTGAGATTGGGCGACGACGACACCATGTTCTCGAGCACGCTGCGCTTGACATCGATCGTCTCGTGCTCCTGTGCGTAGTAGCCGATCCTGAGGCCGTGGCCGGGTTCAAGCTGGCCGGTGTCCGGCTTGTCAACACCAGCGAGGATGCGCAGAAGGGTCGTCTTGCCAGCACCGTTCAGGCCGAGGACAACGACCTTCGACCCGCGGTCGATGGCGAGGTCGACGGCGGTGAAGATCTCGAGCGAGCCGTAACTCTTCGAGAGATTCGATGCCATAAGTGGGGTGCGGCCGCAGGCGACGGGATCAGGGAAGCGCAGCTTGGCAACGCGATCGGAGACGCGAACCTCGTCGAGCCCCGCGAGCAGCTTCTCGGCGCGCGCGACCATCTGGTGAGCCGCGGCGGCCTTGGATGCCTTCGCCCCGAACTTCGCTGCCTGCGTTGTGAGCACCGCGGCCTTCTTCTCCGCGTTGACGCGCTCCTTCTTGCGACGTTCTTCGTCTGACGCGCGCTGGCGCAGGTAGTTCTTCCAGCCCATGTTGTACACGTCGATGGTTTGCCGATTGGCATCGAGATAGAAGACCTTGTTGACGGTCTCCTCGACGATTTCGAGGTCGTGGCTGATCACGATCAGGCCGCCGGGGTAACCCTTCAGGAAGTCGCGCAGCCAGACCACAGAGTCGGCGTCGAGGTGGTTGGTCGGCTCATCGAGCAGCATCGTGTCCGCGCCGCTGAAGAGGATCCGCGCGAGTTCGATTCGCCGTCGCTGGCCACCGGACAGGGTCGAAAGCGGCTGGCTCAGGATACGGTCCGGGAGGCTCAGGTTGCTGGCGATCGATGCGGCTTCGGCTTCGGCCGCGTAGCCGCCCAGCGCCGTGAAGCGCTCCTCGAGGTTGCCGTATCGCTTCATCGCGGCTGCGCTCACCGCATCGTCGGTGGAGGCCATATCAAGTGTCGACTGCTCCATGCCGACAAGGAGGCTACCGAGTCCGCGGGCATCGAGGATGCGCGTGCGGGCCAGGTCTTCCGGGTTGCCGGAGCGCGGGTCCTGCGGGAGATAGCCGATTTCGCCGGTGCGGTCGATCTTGCCTGCTGCGGGCGCCAGTTCGCCGGCGAGGGTCTTGGTCAGGGTCGTCTTGCCAGCGCCATTGCGACCGACGAGGCCGATCTTGTCGCCGCGATCGACACGGAAGGTGACCTCATCCATGAGTAGCCTTGCCCCCACACGTAGCTCGAGGTCTTGCACGGAGAGCACAGGCATGGTCCAGTTCTTTAGGCGCGCTTCAACAACGCAGAAGGAGGGGGTCAGCCAGATAGTCTACTTTGGTACCTGCTTCGTCCGCTGCTCGCGCAGGTTCGACCCCCAACCCGGCCCGTTCGGGTGGCCGGCCGGACGCTCGCTGTGCTCCTCGTCGGCAGCGCTCCAGGTGCCACCCGTGGTGCCTAGTCCATCGTCGTCGGTGGATCGTGGCGGACCATCGAGCGTCGTGACCGCCACAAGGCTTCCGGGTACGGAGGGTGCTGCGGAGGGTAGTTCGCTACATCGAGAAGCCGAGTGCGCGCATCATGTCGCGCCCGTCGTCTGTGATCTTCTCGGGGCCCCACGGCGGCATCCACACCCAGTTGATGCGGAACGCGTCGACGATGCCGTCGAGCGCCTGTGCCGTCTGTTCCTCGAGCACGTCGGTGAGTGGGCATCCCGCCGAGGTCAGCGTCATGCTGATGATCAGGGCGTCGTTCTCGTCGTCCCACGACAGGTCGTAGATGAGACCGAGATCGACGACATTGACGCCGAGTTCTGGGTCCATGACCTCTTTGAGGCTCTCTTCGACGGCATCGAAGAGCGACGGGGCGAGTGCGGTTGGCATGCTGCTAGCCTACGCTCGCGGTCGTAAGAAAGCGGTCGTAGCCCTCGTTTTCGAGGCGGTCCGCGAGTTCCGGGCCGCCCTCTTCAGCGACACGGCCTTCGACGAAGACGTGCACGAAGTCGGGGTGAATGTAGCGCAGGATCCGCGTGTAGTGGGTGATCAGAAGCACGCCGAGGCCAGTGGCCTCATGAGCGCGGTTCACGCCCTCAGACACGATCTTCAATGCGTCGACATCGAGGCCCGAATCTGTCTCGTCAAGCACGGCAAAGCGTGGCTTGAGCAACTCCAGCTGGAGGATCTCGTGGCGCTTTTTCTCACCGCCGGAGAAGCCCTCGTTGACGTTGCGCTCGGCGAAGGTGCCGTCCATGCGGAGAGCGGCCATCGACTCGCGGACCTGCTTGCCCCACCCGCGGATCGCCGGCGCCTCGCCGTCGATCGCGGTCTTCGCTGTGCGCAGGAAGTTGGTGACTGTGACTCCGGGAATCTCGACCGGGTACTGCATAGCGAGAAAGAGTCCAGCGCGCGCACGAGCGTCGACACTCATCTTGAGCACGTCCTCGCCGTCGAGCAGGATGGAACCGCCCTCGACGTGATATTTCGGATGGCCAGCGATCGTGTAAGCCAGGGTGGACTTGCCCGAGCCGTTTGGACCCATGATCGCGTGGACCTCACCCTGGTTGATGGTGAGGTCGACGCCCTTCAGGATGTGCTTGGTTCCCTGGTCGGTTTCGACGCTGACCTTGAGGTCTTTGATGACGAGAGTAGACAATTCGTATTCCTTGTTTTCGGTGAGGGCCGCGGTGCTCAGACGGCCAAAGTCTCGGTCGGATCGACGTAGACGTCGCCGTCCTGGATGGTGACCCGAAAGACGGGGACGGGCTCGTATGCCGGAAGAGAAAGTGGCTTCCCTGTCAAGAGTGAGAACTTCGATCCGTGAGCCCAGCATTCGAGCGTCTCACCCTCGACGAAGCCCTCGGAGAGGGAGATATCGCCGTGGGTGCAGGTGTCACCGATCGCGTGGACAGTTCCGGACGAGTCCTTGACGATGGCGATCGCGATGTCGTCGATCTCGACCTTCAGCGCCTCGTCCTGCCCGAGTTCATCGAGCGCGCAGATGCGGATGTCGCTCATGCTGCCACCCCAGCCAGTTCGGCCTCGATGGCGATCGCAAGGCGCGCGCGCAGCCCCTCAGAATCGACCTTTTGCACGATCTCCGCCAGGAAGCCGAGCACGACCAGCCTTCGCGCCTCACGCTCGCTGATTCCCCTGGCCTGCAGGTAAAACAACTGCTCGTCGTCGAAGCGCCCGGTCGCGCTTGCGTGACCGGCTCCGAGGATGTCGCCCGTCTCGATCTCGAGGTTCGGAACCGAGTCTGCGCGCGTACCCTCGCTCAGGACGAGGTTGCGATTCTGCTCGTAGGTGTCAGTGCCAGGCGCGTTTGCCCCGATGAGGACATCGCCGACCCACACGGTGTGCGCGCCCTGGCCGTTGAGTGCGCCCTTGTAATTCACGCGACTGCGGGTCTGGGGTGCGGCGTGCTCGACGTAGACGCGCTGCTCGAGGTGCTGCCCCGCGTCGGCGAAGTACAGGCCGAAGAGTTCTGCCTCCGCACCCTGTGAATCGAGGTGCGTCGACGGATTCACACGGACGACTTTGCCGCCAAGTGAGACGACGATGTGCTTGAAGTGTGCGTCGCGCCCGACCGTGGCGAAGTGGCTCGCGAGATGGATCGCGTCGTCATCCCATTCCTGCACGCTGATCACGGTGAGACGCGCGCCGTCGCCGACGATGATCTCGACGTTCTCGCTGAGGACGGCTGGCCCGAAATTCTGCAACACGACGGTTGCAACGCTGTTCGGCCTGGCTTCGACGATCGTGTGTGCACCGCGGGGTTTGGAGCCGAGAGACGACCGGGTGACCGTCACCTCGGTGTGCTCGTCGCTCGACACAGTGATGGCAAGAGCCTTCTCGAACGAGTTCCAGGCATTTGCCGACGCTCGCTCCTCCGGAGAGCCGGTGGATGCGATGCGTGCGTCATCCCGGCCGACCCAGTCGACCGCGACTCCCTCTGCTGCTGTGGCGGCGAAATCGTAGACCGCGCCATCCAGCTCCGCGCCCACCAGCGACGAGATGAGCTTCAGCGGCGTGAGTTTCCACTCGGCCTCGAGCCCTGTGACTGCCGCGAAATCGGCAGGATCGGTCGAGGTGAAACGCCCGGATCGGGTCTGTACCGGCACCGGGCCGTGAGAGTTGGAATCCCATCCCCCATCGCTGTGTGCCGTGTTGCCATGCTGTGTTTCGGTTGGTGCCAGGGCCATCTAGCCGACGCTGCCTTCCATGCTCATTTCGATGAGCTTGTTCAGCTCGAGGGCGTATTCCATCGGCAGTTCGCGCGCGATGGGCTCGATGAACCCTCGAACGATCATGGCCATGGCTTCGTCTTCCGGCATGCCTCGTGACATCAGGTAGAACAGCTGCTCTTCGCTGACACGGGAGACGGTCGCTTCGTGGCCGAGCTGGACGTCATCCACCCGGATGTCGATGGCCGGGTACGTGTCGGACCTCGAGATCGTGTCGACGAGGAGCGCGTCACAACGCACGGTGTTGGCGGAGTGGTGGGCGTTCTCACCGACGCGGACTTCACCGCGGTATCCGGCACGACCGCCGCCCCGGGCGATTGACTTCGAGACGATGGATGACGTCGTGTACGGCGCCATGTGGATCATCTTGGCCCCGGCATCCTGGTGCTGGCCCGGCCCGGCGAATGCGACAGACAGCGTCTCGCCCTTGGCGTGCTCCCCCACCAGGTAGATCGACGGGTACTTCATCGTGACCTTGGAACCGATGTTGCCGTCGATCCACTCCATGGTCGCGCCCTCGTGCGCGATCGCGCGCTTAGTGACCAGGTTGTAAACGTTGTTCGACCAGTTCTGGATCGTGGTGTACCGAACGCGGGCGTTCTTCTTGACGATGATCTCGACAACGGCCGAGTGCAGCGAATCGCTGGAGTAGATCGGGGCGGTGCAGCCCTCGATGTAGTGAACGTACGAGCCCTCGTCCGCGATGATCAGCGTGCGCTCGAACTGCCCCATGTTCTCCGTGTTGATACGGAAGTAGGCCTGCAGCGGGATCTCGACATGCACCCCCGGCGGAACGTAAACGAATGAGCCACCCGACCACACGGCGGTGTTCAGCGCCGCGAACTTGTTGTCGCCGGCCGGAATGACCGTGCCGAAGTACTCCTCGAAGAACTCGGGGTGCTCCTTCAGCGCGGTGTCGGTATCCATGAAGATAACGCCCTTGGCTTCGAGCTCAGCGTTGATCGAGTGGAAAACCACCTCAGACTCGTACTGTGCAGCGACTCCGGCAACGAGGCGCTGGCGCTCCGCCTCCGGGATGCCGAGCTTCTCGTAGGTGGTGCGGATGTCCTCAGGCAGGTCTTCCCAGGTCTGGGCCTGCTTTTCGGTGGAGCGCACGAAGTACTTGATGTTGTCGAAGTCGATACCGGAGAGGTCCGCTCCCCAGGTCGGCATGGGTTTCTTGCCGAACAGGGCAAGACCCTGCATGCGCTTTTTCAGCATCCACTCTGACTCGTTCTTCACAGCAGAGATATCGGAGACGACCTCTTCGTTGATGCCGCGTCTCGCGGTCGACCCCGCGGCGTCGGAGTCGGACCAGCCGAACTCGTATTGGCCGAGGTTACTCAGCTCCGGGCGGTCGATCAGCACGTCAGACATGTATTCCTTCTTCCTACCGGCAGCAACCTAGTTGGCGCTGGCGGCATTCCCGCTGGTACACCCTCGCCGCGATTTCTGCCGGACGGCCGCATGCAATCGCTTGCCCGCTCGAAGCGGAGAGACGTCACACGTGCCCAACCTAAACTGGAGCGGAACACTCGAGGCCAGACCCTTTCAGGCCTTCAGCCCGCAAAGGCTCTCAGCCCGTCGAGACCGCTGTCAGCGCTGACAGCGCGGTGTGGGTGGTGTTCACAGGAACCTGTTGATTCTACAGGGGATGTCCCACAAAAGTAACGAAAGGCGCCATCCGTGACGCAATCCCCACCTCGCACCCAGTCACTCCCCCGCCGGGCCTGGGATTGGCTCCCGACGACGGCGACCCGCCCCATCCGAGTGCTCGCGTGGCTTTCTTTCGTGATGCAGGTCGTCCTGATCGCAACCGGCGGCGCGGTGCGGCTGACGGCATCCGGACTCGGCTGCCCGACCTGGCCGCAGTGCACGGCTGGTTCCGTGACCAACACGCCCGAGCTCGGTATCCACGGAATTATCGAGTTCGGCAACAGGATGCTGACCGTCCTCCTCGTGATCGTCGTGATCGTCGTCTTCGTGGCGATGCTCCGGATGTGGAAGACCCGGCGCGACCTGTTCGTTCTCGCGCTGTTGCAGGGAATCTCGATTCCGGTTCAGGCCGTCCTCGGAGGCCTGACTGTGCTCTCCGGCCTGAACCCGTATGTCGTCGGTGCCCATTTCGTGCTGTCGATCCTGTTGGTGATCCTGACGACGCTGCTCGTGTACCGGGCCTATCGGGGGCCGCGCGGAGTCATCCGCACCGCTCCGCGGTGGTTCATCGTTACCGCGCACGTGACGAGCCTGTTTGTGGCCCTCACCGTGATCTTCGGCATCCTGACGACCGGATCGGGCCCGCACCCGGGCGACAGTCTCGACGCCAAGCACCTGGCGCCCCGCAACGGGCTGAATTCGCAGGTCATCCAGACTGTGCACAGCATCCCGGCTTACGTCACGGTCGCCTTGACACTGCTGCTGGTCGTCGCGGCATGGGGTTTCGCGCGCAGGACCGTCACCTCGCAGAGCACCAGGAGATTCACTGTCGTGTTGTTGGCGATCGAGGCCGTACAGGTGGTAGTCGGACTCGTGCAGGCGAGCCTCGGGCTGCCTATCGCGCTCGTGAACATCCATCTCGTGCTGGCCGCGCTGCTGGTGGCTGCGATGACCGCGCTCGCCCTCAGCCTCCGGAGCGGACCAGCCGTCGGCGATCTCAGCGCACGCGCCTGAGCCGGAGCTCGCCCGAACGGCTTCGCCGAGTTGCCCCTAACGGCTGCTTTTTCGACGCCAGGACAACCATTCGGGGAAATTCAGATGGCGACGGCGGCATCTGCTGTCACCCCAGCAGCGGGAGGGAGTCAGAAGCCGAACGCGAACCGCAGGATCGGGTCTACACCAACCGCGACAAAGATCAGCGTCAGGTAAGTAATCGAGCTGTGGAAGACCCGCATCGGCTTGACGTCGCCATGGCGAATGGCGCTGCCGTACAGGCGATGCGACTCGTAGATGAACCACCCGCCCGAGACGATCGCGACCGCGGTGTATGTGATGCCCATGTGCTGGATGGGGATGAGCAGCAGTGAGCACGCGACGGTTGCCCACGCGTAGAGGATCACCTGCAGCCCGACGACCGTGCGACCGCGCACGACGGCGAGCATCGGCACCTGCACCGACTGGTAGTCGGCGCGGTACTTCATCGAGAGGGGCCAGTAGTGCGGCGGCGTCCACAGGAAGACGATCCCGAACAGGATGATCGGCGCCCAGGAGATACTGCCGGTGACCCCCGCCCAGCCGATGAGCACCGGCATGCAGCCCGCAGCACCGCCCCAGACGATGTTCTGCGGAGTGCGACGCTTCAGCAACAGCGTGTAGACGAAGACGTAGTAGAGGATCGCGAACAGCGAGAGAGCCGCGGCGACCCAGTTCACGAGGAGGCCAAGCCACAGGATGGATGCCGCCCCTGTCACCCACGCGAAGACGAGCGCCTCCCGGTCGCTCAGTTCGCCCGTTACGAGCGGCCTCTTCTGCGTTCGCGCCATGACGCGGTCGATGTCGCGGTCGATATAGCAGTTGAACGCGTTCGCCGACCCGGCGCTGAGGGTGCCGCCAACGAGCGTGCCGAGCACGAGCCAGAGGTTTGGAATGGGGCTTGACACACCGGGAATTGAGCTCTGCGCCAGGATCATCACTGGCGCCGTTGTGATCAGCAGAAGCTCGATTACCCGCGGTTTGGTGAGCCCTATGTAGGCTCTCGACTTGCGGATGAGGCCGATTCTGCTGCGGGTTGCAGCCGTTTCTACGGCAGGATTCATGGCTCCTCGATCGATGGCTGGTTCGCTTCGATTCTAAAGGATGAACTCGCATCCGCCTTGCTGGGTGCCTGCTGTGCACAGCCACTGCCGTTCAGCGTTCTCTATACTTATTTGTGCTTGCCAATCGCAGCCAGCCGGTCCTATTCCGCCTCCCCCATAAAGGCGCTCATGAAGACCACAGTGCTGTCTCGATAGTGCCGATGATGTCAGGGCAGGTAATACCACAGGGTGGCCTCGGCTGAGATGCCTTACCACCTACGCATCGAGAAGGGTCATCACTTTCAATGTCATCTCTCCAGTGGGATCCGATTGACGCCAAGGCAGTCGACACAGTTCGCGTACTCGCGGCGGATGCAGTGGAGAAGGTGGGAAACGGTCATCCTGGCACTGCCATGAGTCTCGCCCCCGCCGCGTACCTCCTGTTCCAACGCGTGATGCGCAGGGACCCGAGCGACAGCACCTGGATCGGTCGGGACCGTTTCATTCTTTCCGTCG
Source organism: Galbitalea sp. (assembly GCA_036499165.1). Taxonomy (GTDB): domain Bacteria; phylum Actinomycetota; class Actinomycetes; order Actinomycetales; family Microbacteriaceae; genus Galbitalea. The sequence continues at coordinate 25,206 of DASYEE010000107.1, forward strand.
GGCACAGCTCCCTGACCCAGTACATCCAGTTCTACCTCGGCGGCTATGGCCTTGAGCTCTCTGACCTCGAGGCGCTGCGCACCTGGGGCTCGAAGACCCCGGGTCACCCCGAGTACGGACACACCGACGGCATCGAGATCACCACCGGCCCGCTGGGCCAGGGACTGGCATCCGCCGTTGGGTTTGCCTATGCCTCTCGCTTCGAGCGTGGGCTCTTCGACCCGGATGCCGCGCCGGGCACGAGTCCGTTCGACCATTTCGTGTACGTGATCGCCGGTGACGGCGACATGCAGGAGGGCGTGACAAACGAGGCGTCCTCCCTTGCCGGCCACCAGGAACTCGGCAACCTCGTCGTGATCTACGATTCCAACCAGATCTCGATCGAAGACGACACCAACATCTCGTTCACCGAAGACGTGCACGCGCGCTATCTCGCACTCGGCTGGGACGTGCAGGTCGTCGACTGGAAGAAAACGGGCGAGTACATCGAGGATGTCGCCGAGCTCAACGACGCGATCACCGCGGCCAAGGGCGTCACGGATAAGCCGTCGCTGATCATCCTGAAGACGATCATCGGATGGCCGTCGCCCCACAAGCAGAACAGCGGCAAGGCGCACGGATCGGCGCTCGGCGCCGACGAGGTAGCGGCGACAAAGCGCGTCCTCGGTTTCGACCCAGACAAGAGCTTTGACGTCGACCCCGAGGTGCTCGAGCACACCCGCAAGGCCGTTGAGCGCGGCAAGGCGGAGCACGCAGAGTGGGAGGAGCAGTTCGATGCATGGGCTGCTGCCAACCCCGACCGCAAGAAGCTGCTCGATCGCGTTCTCGACGGCGACCTGCCAGATGGTGTCGACGATGCACTGCCGGTCTTCCCCGCTGGCAAGGATGTCTCGACCCGTGCCGCATCCGGCAAGGTCATCAACGCGATCGCGCCGCTAATGCCGGAACTGTGGGGCGGTTCGGCCGACCTCGCAGAGTCGAACCTGACGACCATCGAAAGCGCCCAGTCGTTCGTGCCGCAGAAGTGGTCGACTCACGAATGGACGGGTAACCCGTACGGCCGCGTCCTGCACTTCGGCATTCGCGAGCACGCGATGGGTTCGATCCTCAACGGAATCGTGCTGCACGGCAACACTCGCCCGTTCGGTGGCACCTTCCTGATCTTCAGCGACTACATGCGGCCGGCCGTGCGCCTGGCCGCGCTGATGAAGGCGCCCGCGATCTACGTCTGGACCCACGACTCCGTCGCGCTTGGCGAAGACGGCCCGACTCACCAGCCGGTCGAGCAGCTGACCGCGCTTCGTGCGATTCCGGGACTCGACATCGTTCGTCCGGCGGACGCTAACGAGACCGCGTGGGCATGGAAGACCGTCCTCGAGCGCCGTAACGGCCCGGCCGGACTCGCGCTCAGCCGCCAGAACCTGCCTGTGTTCGAGCGCGGAGAAGGTGACGCGGAAGGCGAAACCTTCGCGTCCGCTCGCCACGTCGCCAAGGGCGGCTATGTGCTCGCCGAGGCTCCGGGTGGAACGCCAGACGTCATCTTCATCGCAACGGGCTCAGAGGTGCAGATCGCCGTTGACGCCCGCGAGGTACTGAAGGGCGAGGGCGTCAACGCCCGCGTCGTTTCAATGCCGAGCGTCGAGTGGTTCGACGAGCAGAACGAGGCCTACCGTGAGTCGGTCCTGCCGAGCGGCGTGAAAGCTCGCGTTTCCATCGAGGCCGGGATCGCACTCGGCTGGCACCGGTTCACCGGCGACGCCGGTCGCAGCGTCTCGATCGAGCACTTCGGTGCGTCGGCCGACTACAAGACGCTTTACCAGAAGTTCGGGATCACAACAGAGGCTGCTGTGGCCGCCGCTCGTGAGTCCATCACCGCCGCAGGCAACTGAGTACAGAAAAGAAGACGCACATGACTAACACCACTTCTCCCACGGCCGAGCTCTCCGCGCTCGGCGTGAGCATCTGGCTCGACGACCTCTCGCGTGAGCGGATCGTGTCCGGTGGGCTCCAGAAGCTCATCGACGACCGCAACGTCGTCGGCGTGACCACCAACCCGACGATCTTCGCCGCTGCGCTCGCCAAGGGCGAGGCATACGACGCCCAGGTTGCGGAGCTGGCGAAGGCCGGCGCCGGTGTGACCGAGGCGGTATTCGAGATCACGACGACGGATGTCGCCAACGCGAGCGACATCTTCCGCCCGATCTACGACAAGTCAGGCGGCTTCGACGGCCGAGTGTCGATCGAGGTCGAACCGGGTCTCGCGCACGACGCTGCGGGCACCAGCGCCGAGGCCAGGCGCCTCTGGGCGAAGGTCGACCGCCCGAACGCGATGATCAAGATCCCGGCGACGATCGAGGGTCTCGAGGCGATCACGGAGGCGACCGGCGCCGGAATCAGCGTGAACGTGACGCTCATCTTCAGCCTCGAGCGTCACCGCCAGGTCATCAACGCCTATCTCGCGGGACTCGAGAAGGCCAAGGCGGCAGGCATCGACCTGTCGACTATCCACTCGGTTGCCTCGTTCTTCGTGTCGCGCGTCGACGCGGAGGTCGACAAGCGCCTCGAGGCGATCGGCACGGATGAGGCACGCGCTCTCAAGAGCAAAGCTGGCGTAGCAAACGCCCAGCTGGCGTATGAGGTGTTCGAGCAGGCGTTCTCGAGCGAGCGCGCCACGGTGCTTCTCGCGGCCGGCGCGAACAAGCAGCGCCCGCTGTGGGCATCCACCGGAGTCAAGGACCCGAGCCTGCCTGACACGCTCTACGTGACGCAGCTTGCGGTGAAGGACGTCGTCAACACCATGCCGGAGAAGACACTTGAGGCGACCTTCGATCATGGAGTCATCGAGGGCGACCAGGTCACCGGTAGCTACGCAGCTGCCAATAAGGTGCTCGATGCCCTTGCTGAGCAGGGCATCTCCTACGATGACGTGACCGCGCTCCTCGAGAAGGAAGGCGTAGAGAAGTTCGTCGTCTCCTGGAACGAGCTACTCGATACGGTGTCTGCCGCACTCGAAGCTGCGAAATGAGCGTGGCCATCAAGGCGACGGGTGCCGCGAAGGCAGCCGTCGACCGAATCGTCCCGCAGCTGGTGAGCGATCTCGTTGCGAGTCGCATCACCTCGCAGGACGAGACCCTCTGGGGTCCAGACGCCGAAGCGGAGGCCGCCAAACGCCTCGGCTGGACGGAGTCCGTCGCCATCTCGCGGCCGTTGGTTCCTGAGATCATCGCGCTTCGCCACGAGCTGCACGCGGACGGCGTGAACCACATCGTCCTCGGGGGGATGGGCGGATCCTCGCTCGCCCCCGAGGTCATCACGCGCACATACGGCGTCGAGCTCACTGTCCTCGACTCGACGGAGCCTGGGCAGGTGCTTGCTGCACTGAGCGATCGCCTGGAAACGACGGCGCTGGTGATTTCGTCGAAGTCCGGTTCAACGGTCGAGACCGACAGCCAGAAGCGGGTGTACGAGAAGGCATTCTCCGACGCAGGAGTCGACCCGAAGAAGCGCATCGTGGTCGTCACAGACCCGGGGTCACCCCTCGACCTCTCCGCCCGTGCGGACGGTTACCGCGTCTTCAACGCCGACCCGAACGTCGGCGGGCGCTACTCGGCGCTGACGGCCTTTGGCCTCGTGCCATCCGGGCTGGCGGGTGTCGACATCGATGCCCTGCTCCGCGAAGCAGAGGTCGAAGAACTCGAGCTCGCCCAGGATGGCAAGACAAACCCGGGGCTTATCCTCGCTGCGGCGATCGCGGGAACCACACCGCTCCGCGACAAGCTGGCAATCGTCGCCGACGGAACGCACATCGTCGGGTTCGCCGACTGGGCTGAACAGCTCGTCGCCGAGTCGACCGGCAAGCTCGGCAAAGGCATCCTGCCCGTCGTCGTTGGGCTTTCCGCGCCTGAGCTGGCCGCACAGCAGCACGACGTTCAGGTGGTCCGCCTGGTGGGCAGCGCGGCAGATGAGCGCAGGGTCGCAGAAGGCGAGATCGAGATCACCGGTTCGCTTGGCGGGTTGATGATCACCTGGGAGTACGCCGTGGCCGTCGCCGGCCGGTTGCTCGGCATCGACCCCTTCGACCAGCCGGATGTCGAGTCCGCCAAGTCCGCGACTCGGGCCCTGCTCGATTCGAGTCCCGCTCCCACTGATCCGGCCTTCGCGGAGGACGGCGTCGAGGTTCGCGCCACGGGGACGTTCCTGGCCGGGGCTTCCAACGTGAGAGGTGCCGTCGACGCTTTGCTGGCGCAGCTCGGCGACGACGGCTACGTCGCCATCCAGGCCTATGTCGACCGGTCGGCGTATCCCCAGCTCGTTGAGTTGCGCGACATCCTGGCCGCGCGCGCAGGGCGTCCGGTCACGTTCGGCTGGGGTCCACGGTTCTTGCACTCGACCGGGCAGTTCCACAAGGGCGGCCCCGCAGTCGGAGTGTTTCTTCAAATCACCCAGACGGCTTCAGAAGACCTGGCGATCCCGGGGCGTCCTTTTACTTTCGGCCAACTCATCCAGTACCAGGCGGCAGGCGATGCGAGCGTGCTCGCAGAACACGGCCGTCCGGTGCTGACACTCACACTCAGCGACCCGGCATCGGGCATTTCCGTCGTCGCGGGCGCTCTGCGCTAAAGCGACGAACGCGCACAGCAAAACCAGTCAGGAGCAACATGTCACCGGTGGAAATCACACCAACGTTCAATCCGTTGCGATTGCCGTCCGATCGCAGGCTCAACCGCATTGCCGGCCCCAGCGCGCTCATCATCTTCGGCGTGACGGGCGACCTCGCTCGCAAGAAGCTGATGCCCGCGGTGTACGACCTCGCCAACCGCGGTCTGCTGCCGCCCGGCTTCGCCCTCGTGGGCTTCGCCCGCCGCGACTGGGAAGACCAGGACTTCGCCAAGGTCGTGCACGACGCGGTAGCCCAGTATGCGCGCACCCCGTTCGATGAGGATGTCTGGAAGCAGCTGGCCGAGGGCATCCGATTCGTGCAGGGCGAGTTCGACGACGACAACGCGTTCCTCGAACTGAAGCGCACCCTCGACGACCTTGACACCACCCGCGGAACGATGGGCAATCACGCCTTCTACCTGTCGATCCCCCCGAAGTCGTTCCCGCAGGTCACCGAACAGCTCCGTCGCTCAGGGCTCGCGGACCAGGTTGGCGACGAGTGGCGTCGTGTCGTCATCGAGAAGCCGTTCGGCAGCGACCTGAAGACCGCGCGCGAGTTGAACGCCGTCGTCGAGTCGGTGTTCCCGCCGGACAGTGTGTTCAGGATCGACCACTACCTCGGCAAGGAGACAGTGCAGAACATCCTCGCGCTGCGCTTCGCGAACGAGATGTACGAACCGATCTGGAACGCCAACTACGTCGACCACGTTCAGATCACGATGGCAGAAGACATCGGTGTCGGGGGCCGCGCGGGGTACTACGACGGTATTGGGGCCGCGCGCGACGTCATCCAGAATCACCTCCTTCAGCTGCTCGCCCTCACGGCGATGGAGGAGCCGGTTTCATTCGATGCCGCAGACCTCCGCGCCGAGAAAGAGAAGGTGCTCTCAGCGGTTCGCCTGCCGAAGGATCTCTCCACGGCAACGGCCCGTGGCCAGTACGGAAGCGGCTGGCAGGGCGGCGAGAGGGTGATCGGGTTCCTCGAGGAGGACGGCATGGACCCGAAGTCGCTCACCGAGACCTTCGCGGCCATCAAGCTGGAGGTCGGCACTCGCCGGTGGGCCGGAGTTCCGTTCTATCTCCGGGCAGGCAAGCGACTGGGTCGTCGCGTCACCGAGATCGCCGTCGTCTTCAGGCGCGCGCCGCAGTACCTTTTTGCGGAGAGCCAGACGGGGGTGCTCGGGCAGAACGCGCTCGTGATCCGGGTTCAACCGGATGAGGGCGTGACGCTGCGCTTCGGATCGAAGGTTCCTGGCGCAGGCATGCAGGTGCGCGACGTCACCATGGACTTCGGTTACGGCCACGCGTTCACCGAAGCCAGCCCCGAGGCCTACGAACGGCTCATCCTCGACGTGTTACTCGGCGATCCGCCGTTGTTCCCCCGGCACCAGGAGGTCGAGCTCAGCTGGAAGATCCTCGATCCGATCGAGGAATTCTGGGCAACCGAGGGCCAGCCCGAGCAGTACAGACCCGGCACGTGGGGCCCAGCCTCAGCTGACGAACTACTGGCCAGAGACGGCCGAACCTGGAGACGCCCCTAATGATTGTCGACCTGCCAAACACCACGACGAGCCAGATCTCGAAAGCGCTCGTCAAGATTCGCGAAGAGGGCGGAGCGGTCGCGCTTGGACGCGTGCTCACCCTCATCATCTCGACCCGGCTGG
>DASYEE010000108.1:0-4947 GCA_036499165.1 Galbitalea sp.
AGCCCGAGACCTGGCCGCGCTCTCCCGGCGTCAGCTTGAGATCGGGCGCGAGATCGAGGCCATTGTGGTCACCGAGGACGAGGATCATTCGGTGGTTGTGAATGCCGACGACGAAGTCTGGGACGGCACCGGCTACTGACCGCCGGCCACTTTCCGAAGTGGCCCGGCATGTCGTTGCTCCTGAGCAAATCGCGTCTACTGAGTGGCCTGCAGTAAGCGCCACCTGTCTCCGCCTCGGGTGGGGCTTTGATGGATGGCAGCACGGCGCGGGCAAGCTGATCCTGGCGAAGCGAGCCGATGGAACCTATGCCGCAGACACGACGTGTATCAGTATTCCGCGCCAAGCAGGGAAGACGTACCTGATCGCCTGCATCATCTTCGCGCTCTGCTTGCTCAGGCCTGGCCTAACGGTGATCTGGACGGCGCACCGCAAGACGACTGCCCGCGAGACTTTCGACCAGTTCGATGGCATGGCGAAGCGGCCTAGGGTCGCAGCCCACATCCGCCAGGTGCTTCACGGCAAGGGCGACGAGGCGATCCACTTCAACAACGGATCACGCATCCTGTTCGGCGCTCGCGAGTCGGGTTTCGGGCGCGGGTTCGCCGGAGTCGACATCCTGGTCTGCGACGAGGGCCAGATACTTCCGGAGTCCACACTCGAAGACCTGGGCGCGACCCAGAACACGGCACCGAATCCGCTGTTCTTCGTGATGGGAACCCCACCGCGTCCGAGGGATGCAGGCGAGTTCTTCACACTGCTACGGCAGGAAGCTCTAGATGGCGAGTCGGACTCAACGCTCTACATCGAGACGAGCGCCGACCGTGGAACGGACCCGCTCGACCCGGAGCAGTTGCGTAAGGCGAACCCGTCATACCCGCACCGATCGTCTCACCGGGCGATGCTGAGGCTTCGGAAGAAGTTGAAGTCTGACGACTCCTGGAACCGTGAGGCTCGTGGCATCTGGGACGAGATCTCCAAGCAGTTCTCCCCGATCAACGGCGCACTCTGGGCGGACGGTGTTGACGCCGGCCCAGTCGATTCAACGAAGCCGACCGCTCTGGGTGTCGACATGTCCCACGCGCGGGAAATCTCCATTGGCGCGTGCTGGATCGAGGCGGACTCGGCACACGTCGAGGAAGTCTGGGCGGGCACCGATGAGCCTGCTGCTATCGAGTGGATCGTGAAGCGTGCTGGTCGGCGACTTCCGGTGGTCATCGACTCGATGTCCCCGGCTGGGTCGATGATTCCGGTCCTGAAGGCGCGAGGCGTGAAGGTTCATGCCGGGACCGCGGGCGACATGGCGAAGGCGTGCGGATCGGTGGTGGCTCGCCTGATGGCCCAGCAGCTCACGCACGCGGATCAAGAAGCCTTGAACGAGGCTCGCGAGGGTGCTCGCAAGCGTCCCATCGGTACCTCGGGCGGTTGGGGCTATGACCGCCGCGACCCGTCTGTGAACATCGCGCCTCTGGTCGCGGTGACGCTCGCGGTCCTGGGTGCCGCATCAAACAAGCCTGCTACTGGCCGGGTCGTGACTGTATGAAGGGAGGCGTCGGGTGCTCAGTCCTGATGAGGTAGTCGACGTCACCCGCGACCTGTGGAAGCGGCTCCAGTGCGAACTCCCCGAGCATGACCGGGTGCGCGGGTACGCGCTAGGGCGTCGGGGTGTTCCTTCGATCCCGGAAGGCGCTGGCGACGAGCTAGCCGACCTGGCGCGTCTCTCGGTGATGAACGTCCTCAAGCCGGTGGTTGACGCCTTCTCCTCGATCTCGGTCGAGGGGTTCCGTTCGCCAGCCGATGAAACGAATGGCGACGTCTGGGATCTCTGGCAGGCCGACCGGCTCGACGCGCGGCAGTCGGAGGTCTACCGACCCGCGGTCCAGTACGGCAGCGCCTACACGGTGGCGTTGAAGGACTCGACCCGTATCAGGTCGCCGCGGCAGATGATCGCGGTCTACACGGACCCGAGCATGGACCTGTGGCCGATCTACGCGCTCGAGCACTGGATTGACCACAGCGGGACGAAGCCGGTTCGCCGTGGTTTCCTGTATGACGATGAGTTCGCGTACCCGGTGAGCCTGGGCAACGCCGGTATCCGGGTGCGGCGTATCGACGGCGACGAGTTCTCCCAGCAGTCGGTGCGGATCGGCTACGAGCCGGGCACGGAGACCGCGCACGGTGGGGCGGTTGATGGCGAGGCGGTCTGTCCTGCGGTCCGGTTCGTGAACGACCGCGACACCGAGGACTGTGTGATCGGCGAGGTTTCGCCGCTCATCACGAACCAGCGCGCTATCAATGCCGTGAACTTCGACCGCCTGGTCGTCTCGCGGTTCGGCGCGTTCCCCCAGAAGTACGCGATCGGCTGGGCAGCGTCGTCCTCGGATGAATTAGCGCGCGTCTCGGCTGCCCGGCTGATGGCCTTCGATGACGAGAACATCAAGGTCGGCGACTTCGCCCAGGCATCCGTCGAGGGGTACAACGCGATCCTGGGTGAGATGAAGGTGCACGTCGCGAAGACTGCACACGTCCCGGTCGGCGCCGTGGTCGAGTCTGCGCAGAACGTGGGCGCGGACACCATCGCTGCCCTCGACGCGCCCTACCAGGCGAAGCTCGATGCGAAGCGCCGTTCGTTCGGCGAGTCCTGGGAGCAGCACTTGGCGCTCAAGGCCGCAATGAACGGCGTCACGGTTCCCGATGACGCCGAGGTGGTCTGGGACACCAGTGAGGCGCGGTCCTTCGCCCAGGTCATCGACGGGATCTCCAAGCTGGTCGCTGCGGACCCCTCCCTGCTGCCTGAACTCTTGCAGGACATCCCAGGCTGGAATCAGCAGCGGGTAGACGCAGCACGGGCGGCGCTGCGCCGCGGGGCGGGTTCTCGCGTCCTGAACGCGTTGCGCGGTGCGGCTAGCGCAACGGGGGCCGCTGATGACAACCAGCCTCCAGCTGCGTAGCGATATCGCGCTGCTGAACAAGCGGATGTCCGCCGACATTCGGAAGTTGTTCCACCAGTCCTCGGACGACACGCTCACGGCCCTGCGCGACCTGCTGCCTTCCGTCATCGACGGCTACGGCCCGGTGGCCGCCAGCATCGCAGCGGACTGGTACGACACCTATCGCGAGCAGGCCGGTGCACCGAAGCGGTTCACGGCCATCCCGGGCGACATCGCCGACTCTGGCACGCAGGCTCTCATTGGCTGGGCGACAGCGACCGCGACGAACGACCAGACGTTCGAGGGGTTCATCCTCGCTGGTTCGCAGCGGCGGATGGCGAACTTCTCCCGGCTGACCGTGACAGGCTCCTCAACCGCTGACCCGAGCGCCCGTGGCTGGCAGCGGGTCGGCGTCGGCGAATGCGATTTCTGCGCGATGTTGCTCGGTCGCGGCGCGGTGTACAGCGAGGCAACCGCGGACTTCGCGGCTCACGACAACTGTCACTGCGGAGCCGAACCAGTTTTCGACTGAAACCCCAGATCCACCCGGCAATACGTCGGGTCTACGCCTACGCGCAGCGGTCAATGCGCGGTTGCAGGAGGACTCGCATGAGCGAGGACAGCACCAGCGCCGAAGAGAAGCCCCCGGAGTTCAAGGCACCCGCCACCCAGGACGAGTTCGACCGCATGGTTGGCGCACGTCTTGAGCGGGAACGCGCCAAGTTCGCCGACTACGACGCGCTGAAGGACAAGGCGTCCCAGTTCGACGCCGCTGAGGAAGCGAACAAAACCGAGCTCCAGAAGGCAACCGAGGCCGCTGTCAAGGCCGAGGAACGCGCCAAGGTCGCCGAACTCACGGCACTGAAGACCAGCATCGCCGCAGAGATGGGCGTTCCGGTCGAGGTGCTGCACGGAACCGATGAGACGTCCATCAAGGCCGCTGCTCAGAAGGTTCTCGACTGGGCTGGGACCACCAAGCGTCCAGCCCCCAAGGTCACCGCCCTGAAGTCGGGTGCCGCTGCGGAAGAAACCAGCGGCATGACCGGCAAGCAGAAGGCGGCCGCCGCGCTCCGCTCCCTGCGGAACGCCGACTAGCCCCCGCGAGGAGTCACCTCGGCGGGTAAATGAAAGGAGCCAGAAATGGCTGACATCACCCGCGCCGAGGTGGCCTCACTCATCGCTGAGGAGTACGCCGGCACCGTGTTCGACGGCGCAACCGAGGGAAGCGCTGCGTTGCAGGCGTTCCCGCACTACAACATGGGCACCAAGACCACGAACATCCCGGTCCTGGCGACTCTGCCTGAAGCAGCCTGGGTCACTGACGTCGACAACTCTGGCGTCAAGTCGACTGCTCAGGTCACCTGGGCCGACAAGACCCTGGTTGCCGAGGAGATCGCGGTCATCATCCCGATCCACGAGAACACTCTCGACGACGCGACCGAGGACGTTCTGGCGCAGATCGCCGCACAGGGCGGTCAGGCCATCGGCAAGGCGCTCGACCAGGCCGTGTTCTTCGGCACCAACAAGCCGGTTTCGTGGACCTCCTCGGACCTGCTCGCGGCTGCCGTGGCTGCCTCGCAGACCTACACAGTGAACCCCACGGCGGGCGCTGATGACCTGTACGGGTCGATCAACCAGGCCTCTGAGGGGCTCGACGATGCAGGTTTCGACCCGATGAGCCTCATCGCCCGCGGTGGCCTGCGGTTCAAGCTGTCGAACCTGCGTGGCTCCGATGGGCACCTGTTGCTCAACGGCGCGAGCTTCAACGGCCTGGACACGACCTGGGTTCGCAACGGGTCCTGGGACTCGGACTCGGCGACCGCGTTCGTCGTCGACCCGGCGAAGGTGCGGATCGGTGTCCGTCAGGACATCACCGTGAAGTTCCTCGACCAGGCGACCATCACCGGCGTCGGGAACCTCGCGGAGAAGGACATGGTGGCCCTGCGCTTCAAGGCCCGGTTCGCCTACGTCCTGGGTTCGGGTGCAACCTCCGAGGGCGCCTCGAAGGTGCCGGTCGCG
>DASYEE010000109.1:0-2876 GCA_036499165.1 Galbitalea sp.
CTGTCGAGGTAGCCCTGTTCGCGCAACTCGGCGTACGCAGCCGTCACGGTGGTGCGGCTGACTCCGAGGTGGGTCGCGAGTTCGCGCTCCGCGGGGATGCGCGTGCCGAGCGGTACGCGCCCGTCGATGACCAGCAGCCGAATGCGGTCGGCGAGAGCCTGGTACGCCGGGCGACTTGGGTCGTTTCGCCACCCTTCGAGAAGGATGGCCAGCGAGCGGGCAGACAGGATCGTCATAAGGCCACTTTACGCAGATTGGCTTCTTGTGCCAATGCCAATTTGGGAATTGGCTATCTGTATGTCAGTCCGAGCAACCATGGTCCGCCGCATCCTGCAGCTCATCGTTGGACTGTTCCTCTACGGGATCGCCATTTCCCTGATGGTTCAGGCCGGGGTCGGGGTCGACCCGTGGGACGTGTTGACGCAAGGTGTGTCGCGGCTCACCGGCGTGCCGTTCGGCTGGTTGACGAACATCATCGGCGGTATCGTGCTGCTGCTCTGGATTCCCATCCGGCAGAGGCCGGGAATTGGCACTGTGCTGAACGTCCTGCTCATCGGGCCGAGCGCACAGCTCGGCCTCACGGTCATCCCTCGCGGGACCGTGTTGTGGGTGCAGCTTCTCCTGTTCGCCGCCGGCCTCGTGCTTCTCGCGATCGCCACCGGGCTGTACATCGGGGCACGGCTCGGGCCTGGGCCGCGCGACGGGCTCATGACGGGCGTCCATCGCCGCACTGGTTGGAAGATCTGGAAGGTGCGCAGCGGCATCGAGGTCAGCGTGCTGCTGATCGGGTGGGCACTCGGCGGCAACTTCGGCGTTGGCACGGTGGCGTTCGCGGTTCTGATCGGACCACTCGTGCAGATCACGATGCCGCGCCTCATCGTTCCGCAGCCCGGGCAGAAACGGGAGCGCATCCCGTTTGCTCTGCCTCGGCTGCCCGAGCTTCCGCGCATCCGTCGCGTCAAGCGCGTGGTCACCAATCCGACGTGGCCAGGCGGATCCGCAGTCCCGCCCGACCAGTGGCCCTTCGGTGCCAGTCGTCGCGGCTGATTGAGCCGCCGTTGCCGATTGAGCCCGCAGTGACTAGAGCGAGGTTCCCGCGTAGTGCGCGAACGCATCGCGCACGAACTCCGCGCCGTCCGGGCCCCCGTAGTTCTTCGCGAACCGCGGGTCGCTGACGTACATGTCGCCGTAGTACCGAAGCCGTTCGGCCGTGATTCGACCGCCCGTGACTTCGGCCGCGAGGTTCAGCCAGTCGACGTGCCTGGCCACGATTCGCTGCGCCGTCACGCTGGCCGCCGCATCGCCCGCCTCGCGAGCTGCCGCGTAGTCCGCGGCAATCTGGTCGTGCTGCGCCTGGTATGCGCGCCGCTCTTCCTCAGACTTGGAGCGCCACCATGAATCGCTCGTCGCGTAGGCGTCCTCGCCCCAGCGTGTCTCGACCTCATCCTTGTATTTGGTGTGATCGAAGCCGTCCAACATCTCTTCTGCCATGAGTTGTTCACCTCCCTCCAGTTTTCGTATCGTCAGTTCGACGCTGGCGATCTGCCGATCGATCCTGGTCTTCTCCTGCTCAAGCAACGCGAGGTGCGTCGCCAGTGCGAGCCGGTCATCCTGCTGGCCGTCCAGCACCTCGGCGATCGCCGGGATGCCGAGCCCGAGCCCCCGCAACAGCAGAATTCGCTGCAGCCGGGTCACGGCACTCTCGTCGTAGTAGCGATAGCCGTTCGAGCCGATGCGTGTTGCGGGCAGCAGGCCAACCTCGCCGTAGTGGCGAAGCGCCCGGGATGTCGTGCCAGCCAGCCGGGCTATCTCCTGGATCGACCATTCCACCTCGCATCCTCCCTTCCGCGCTCAACGCTAAACGTTGACGCAGCGTCAAGGTCAAGCACGCGCATGCAATTGAGACGGAACAAGGGTTGCGGAATTTCAAGACGCGATATATCGTGAGTTTCACAAGACGCGATATATCGCGAAAGCAGCGGATGCGACATCCGCATTCGAGAGACAAGGCGAGAACAATGGCACAGGAAAAGTGGCTGATCGACGGCCCCAGGGTCATCGAGCTTGGGCCCGTTCGCAAGCTCAAGGTCGCACTCATTCGCGGCCAGGTCGACATCGTCGGGCACGACGAGGCGTTCACTCGGGTCGAGGTGCACTCGGTCTCAGGTAAGGATCTGCGGGTGAGCTTTGACGGTGACTCCCTCGAGATCGATCACCCGCAGTTGCGCTGGGACAACTTCATCGAGGTGTTCAAGAGCTTCCGCGGTTCGGCCAGCGCCGACATCAGCATCATGGTGCCGCGCGAGGTCGCCCTGAAATTCGGCGTCGTGAGCGCGGGCGCGCTGATCAGCGGCCTGCACGAGGATGCCACGATCTCGACGGTCAGCGGAGATGTCGTCGTCGACGGCCTCGCCGGCGACCTCTCAATCAACGCCGTCAGCGGCGAGCTCGCCGTGCGTAACCACTACGGCAAGATCGCCGCCCACACGGTCAGCGGCGACATCACCGCGACGGGCGAGGTGCTGAACTTCACGGCGGACGGCGTGAGCGGTGACGTGTTCCTCGACGTCCTCGGCGAGCCGGACGACATCCGGGTCAACACCGTCAGCGGCAGCGTCACCGCACGTCTCGCAAGTGGCTACCCCGCGAAGTACACCGTCAACACCGTGAGCGGTCGCCTCCAGCTCGATGACAACCAGATCAGCGGTGTCCGCGGCAGCTTCAACGGCAAATACGGAACGCTCGACCGCAACTGGCTCGACTTCCGTGTCGCCACCGTTAGCGGCAACATCGCGGTCATGCACGCGGCTCCTGCCGAAGCGCCGACATCATGACCCCGGTCTTCGGCCACGGTCACCTGAGGCTCTACCTGCTCA
>DASYEE010000110.1:0-64043 GCA_036499165.1 Galbitalea sp.
CGACATCGCCGAGCTCAGCGAGCAGGCGGGTGCGCCCGATCTGTGGGACGACACCGAGAAGGCTCAGAAGGTCACGAGCGCCCTGTCGCACCGCCAGGCCGACCTCGCGAAGGTCGAGGGCATCCGGTCGCGGCTCGACGACCTCGAGATCATGGTCGAGCTGGCCAACGACGAGGCTGATGCCGAGGCAGCGGCCGAGGCCCGCAGCGAGCTGGCGAGCATTCAGAAGACGCTCGGCGAACTCGAGGTGCAGACGCTGCTCAACGGCGAGTTCGACGATCATCCCGCGATCATCACCATCCGTGCGGGTGCGGGCGGGGTCGACGCGTCGGACTTCGCGGAGATGCTGCTGCGCATGTACCTGCGCTGGGCCGAGCAGCACAAGTTTCCCGCAACTGTCCTCGATACGAGTTACGCCGAAGAGGCTGGCATCAAGTCGGCGACGATCGAGGTGGATGCGCCATACGCATTCGGCACCCTGAGCGTCGAGGCCGGCACACACCGACTCGTGCGGATGAGCCCGTTCAACTCGGCGGGCAAGCGGCAGACGAGCTTCGCGGCGGTCGAAGTGATTCCCCTCATCGAACAGGCGGGTGAGATCGAGGTACCCGAGGGCGATATCCGAGTGGATGTCTTCCGTTCGAGTGGGCCGGGGGGCCAGTCGGTCAATACAACGGACTCTGCAGTGCGCATCACGCACATCCCAACAGGCACTGTCGTCTCGATGCAGAACGAGAAGAGCCAGATCCAGAACCGGGCCGCCGCGATGCGCGTCCTCCAGTCGCGACTGCTCATTCTGCAGCGTGAGCAGGAAGCCGCTCAGAAGAAGGAACTCGCGGGCAACATCACCGCGAGCTGGGGCGACCAGATGCGCAGCTACGTGCTCGCGCCGTACCAGATGGTCAAAGACCTGCGCACCGACTATGAGGTCAATAACCCGTCAAACGTCTTCGACGGCGACCTCGACGGCTTCATCAACGCCGGCATCAAGTGGCGTAAGAGCGCGCGCGACTAGCGCTCGTGGGAGGTGCAGGCCCTGGTGCTCCAGCCGCCACTGCCGGGGGATCCGCTTCCAAAACCGGCTGGTTGAGCTTGTCGAAACTGTCGCTGGGTCCGTCTGTCGAAACCCACGCAGCGTCACATGGGGACTTTCTCGTCGCGCAGTCGACCGAATGTTAATTAGGGTAGGCATACCTAACTAACCGCGCCTTACGCGCCGATCGAAGGATGCTAGATGGCTTCGTCCGCAGACACCCGTTCCCCCTCCACCGCTGGCCTGCTGCCGAGCACCGCCGTGCATCCCCGCGCTCGCGTCTTCGGCCGCACCTGGCTGACGGGAGCAGCAATCGTGCGCATTCTGTTCGGGATCGTGTGGGCGATCGACGCGATCTTCAAGTGGCTGCCCGGGTTCGTACACGGGCAGACGCTGCCCGACGAACTGGGGGGAGCGGCAAAGATCGACGTGCCCGTCGTGCACCAATGGCTCCAGCTGTGGAACGGCATCGGGCTCTCCAACCCGCAGGCATTCGCCGTCGGCATTGCGATCGTCGAGACGGTCTTCGCTGTTCTCATCCTGACTGGCGCATTCTCGAACTTCGCCTTCATCGGCAGCGCGCTGCTCTCCCTCGGCATCTGGTCGGGAGCGGAGGGCTTCCACCTCCCGTGGGGTCGGGACGGGCAGACCGACCTTGGGCCGTCTGTCGGCTACATCATCGCGTCGCTCGCCCTGTTCTACGCTGCGGCCGGCTCGACCTGGAGCGTCGACCGCTGGCTCGCTCCACGCCTCGGCCGTCTATCGTGGCTCGCTTCCCCCCAGGTGTTCGCGGCGTCCCGGGGTTGACCTGTGCGGTGGTCCGGGGGAAGCATCGAAGGATGTTGGCTCTCGGATCCACCGTCATCGGAGTGCAGGATGTCGCGCGCGCGACCGCATTCTGGGCGGCCGCGCTCGACTTCGCTCCGACATCCGCGGGAGACGACACCTGGATAATCCTCGAGGCGAAGGATGGCTCGGGTAAGCGAATTTCGCTGGCGTTGAGCGAGACCCCGGTGCAGCAGCACCCCCGCATCCATCTCGACCTGTATGCGCCAGGAGACAAGACGATCGAAGTCGAGCGGCTGAAGCGCATCGGTGCCACGGATGTTCACTGGGATCTGTATCCGGATGACGCGGATTTCTTCGTGCTCGCCGACACCGAAGGTAACCGGTTCTGCGTCATCGACGGCCCGTAGGTCAAACGCGCTTGCCGGACCGCGTTTGCTGACAGAACCTATGAGAACCTTCGACTAGGCGAGTCGCTCACTACCTCGCGGATATGCCTACCTAGGGTGTAACCGTCATGATTCGGTTTGATTCAGTTTCCAAGTCGTACCCGGGGACTTCGCGTCCCGCGTTGAACGGCGTGAATATCGAAGTTCTGAAAGGCGAGTTCGTCTTTCTGGTCGGGGCTTCTGGCTCAGGCAAGTCGAGCTTCCTCAGGTTGATCCTCAAGGAGGAGAAACCGTCACGCGGCAATATTCACGTGCTCGGGCAGCACGTGAACACGTTGCCGAGTCGCAAAGTTCCGTACTTCCGGCGCAGCATCGGGGTCGTGTTCCAGGATTTCCGCCTTCTGCCGCAGAAGACTGTCTACGACAACGTTGCGTTCACGCTCCAGGTCATCGGCAAGAGCAAGGGCTTCATCCAGGAGGCAGTGCCGGACACGCTGAAGATGGTGGGTCTCGCCGGCAAGTCCGGGCGCTACCCGCACGAGCTCTCGGGCGGCGAGCAGCAGCGTGTTGCCATTGCGCGGGCGATCGTCAACAAGCCGGCCATCCTGCTCGCCGACGAACCAACCGGTAATCTCGACCCGCAGACATCCCAGGGCATCATGAGCCTCCTCGAGCGCATCAATCTCGGCGGCACCACGGTGCTGATGGCAACTCATGACGCCGGCATCGTCGACCAGATGCAGCGACGCGTCATCGAACTCATCAGCGGCCAGATCGTGCGCGACGAGCGCGGTGGCAGCTATGTGACAACGACTATCCCGATCCAGACGCTGGGACTCGGTAACCCGGAGGGCCTGCGCGCATGAGACTCGGACTGGTTTTGGGGGAGGCCGGGCAGGGCCTCAGGCGCAACGTCGCGATGGTGATCTCCGTCGTGCTCGTCACGTTCATTTCCCTGACCTTCGTCGGGACGGCGATCCTGTTGCAGATGCAGATCGGCCAGATGAAGGGCTACTGGTACGACCGCGCGCAGGTTGCCATTTATCTCTGCACGGCGAACGACGTGACGGGCAACTGCGCGTCTGCGAACGCGACGGCCGACCAGATCGCGGCCGTGAAGGCGCAGCTCGAGTCCGCGACGCTGAAGCCCTACATCAAGAAGATCTCGTTCGAGGACCACGCCGAGGCGTTTAAGAACCTCAAGGAGCAGTTCCCGGGCAGTGCACTCGTGTCGTTCACGAAGCCGAGCGATCTCAACGAGAGCTATCGTGTCAACCTGAACGACCCGAACAAAGACGCGGCCATCATCATCGAAGACACCCGTGGGCTCGCAGGTGTGCAGGCTGTCGAGGACCAGCGCGCGTATCTCGACCAGATTTTCTCGGTGCTGAACGCCGCCAGTCTCACCGCCATCGGTCTCGCTGTGCTGATGCTTGTCGCCGCGGTGTTGCTGATCGCAACCACCATCAGGCTGAGCGCGTTCTCGCGGCGCCGCGAGATCGGGATCATGCGCCTTGTCGGCGCATCCAATCGATATATCCAGACCCCGTTCATCCTCGAGGGAGTGTTTGCTGCATTGATCGGGTCTGTGCTCGCGGGAGTTGCGATCGTGGCGATCGTGCAGTTCTTCGTCAAGGGATACCTGGGTTCTGCGGCCGTGCTCGGATCGACGACGACCCTCGTTGGGCCGCAGCAGGCGTGGATCGTCGTGCCCATCCTCATCGTGCTCGGCGCGGTTCTCGCGTCGGCATCCGCGGGAGCTGCGATCTCGCGATATCTGAAGGTCTAACCCCGAGCCTCGCGCTGGCGGGGTATGCTGGTGGGCTGTCAAAAACCACCAACAGGAGTGAACCGTGCCAAGGGAACGGGGCGAGAAAGTCGTCGCCACCAATCGCAAAGCCCGCCACGACTACACCATCGAAGACACCTATGAGGCCGGACTGGTCCTTACAGGAACCGAGGTGAAGTCGCTGCGGGCTGGTCGTGCATCCCTGGTGGACGGCTACGCGTTCGTCGAGTTCGGCGAGGCCTGGCTCGACGCTGTACACATTCCCGAGTACAACGAGGGGACCTGGAACAACCACCCGCCGCGCCGCAAGCGCAAGTTGCTGCTGCACAAGCAGCAGATCCTGAAGATCCACAACAAGGTGAAAGAAGGCGGGTACACGCTCGTTCCGCTGCGGCTGTATTTCCTGGATGGCCGCGCGAAGGTTGAACTCGCGGTGGCTAAGGGCAAGAAAGAGTACGACAAGCGCCAAACGCTGCGCGAGCGCCAGGACAAGCGCGAAGCAGACCGCGCCATGGGCACGCACCGCAACCTCGGCGACTGACCGACTCGGTCGACGTTCGCGTCGCTACGGCTGGCGCAGGAGCGCGCCCTCGTGCCTGCAGGTTGCCGCAGCGATCAGCATCGCGCGCTCCAACACGTCGTGCCAGCGTGCGGCGTCGGTCGGGAACCCGTCCACGAGGATCGACTGGATGACCGATGCGAGCGTCGCGTCGCCGGCTCCCATCGTGTCGATGATCGGGCCAGGAAGCGTCGCAATCGGCTGGGAAACGGCGTTCCCGGTCATGGTCGCGACGGACGCACCGTGCTTGCCCGCGGTCGACAGTACGGCTGGCGTTGCCTCGGCGAGAAGCCGCGACGACAGTTCACCGACGCTGTAGCCGTACAGCAGCGCAGCGTCATCGTCGCCGACCTTCACGAGGAGTGATCGTGGCGCCAGCCGATCGAACGTCTCGCGGAACCTGTCGGCATCGTGCATCATGCTCTCGCGGGGGTTCGGGTCGATGACGAGTCGGGCTGAGGAATCCGTGACCGCGGCAATCAGGTCATCGGACTGCTCGACATCATCGAACGGAAAGCAGCTGACGACGACCAGGGTCGCCGCATCCAGGGCTTCGCGTTCCGCCCGTCCGAACCGGATGCGCCGAGCCTGCGCAGCGGCGTTGAACACGTAGAACGGCTCGCCATCCCTGCGGTCGGACACCCCGCGCGAACTGCCGAGCGGTCCGGTCGTCGCAATGAGGCGGACGCCGTGGTTATCGAGAAACCGGCGTATCGTCGTGCCGTCTTCGTCATCGCCGACCATCGCGATCAGGGACGTCTTCACACCGAGCGTCGCTAGGCCGACGGCTACGTTGAGCGCTGCGCCGCCCACGTATTCGTTGACCGCCCCGTCGCGGTGGATCTCGTCGATAAGGGCGTCGCCGATGACGACGACGTTCTGCCCCGCGGCCGCATTCTCAGTCACGTGGACGTATCTCCCCTGAACCGCGGACGATGAGCTGCGTCGGTACGACGTAGGTTTGGTCCGGCGCCTGGTCGCCATCCAGCCGGGCGAAGACGCGCTCCGCCGCCAGCGCCCCGATCCGGGCCGGGTTCTGGGCAACAACCGTGATGGCGGGTTCGAGCATATCGGCGAGCGCGAAGTCGTCGAAGCCGACGAGTGCCGTCGTCGTGTGACGGCCGAGTTCACGCAACCCCCGGATGGCGCCGATGGTCACAAGGTTCTGGCTGCTGAAGATCGCCGTTGGCGGGTTATCTGCCGCGAAGAGGCCGAGAAGAGCGAGCCTTGCCGACTGTTCGTCGTGCAGGTCTTCGATGATCGAGATGGTGCTGGTCGCGATGCCCGCGGCGCCCATTTGCTCAAGGAATCCGCGCTTGCGCTCGACCGCGGTGTGGATGTCGTGCCGGTCGCCCAGGTATGCGATGCGCCGGTGGCCGTGCTCGATCAAATGTCGTGTTGCCGTGGCTGCGCCGATCGCGTTGTCGCTGACAACGACGTCGCCGTCGATGCCGACGGGCTCGCGGTCGACGAACACAAGCGGGGTTCCACGTTCCTGCTCGGGGATCAGGTAACCCTGGCTCTTCGTGATGGTGGTCAGGATGAGCCCGTCGACCCGCCTGCGCAGGAACGCCTCGACCATGCCGCGCTCGCGCTGGGGATCGTCGTCGAGGCTCGATGCAAAGACCGCCGTGCCGCGCTCGCGAGCCGCATCCTCGACCGCACGGTGCAGTGCGCCGGCGAATGGGTTGGCAACGCTACCGACGAGGAGGCCGAGAGTCTGCGTCTTCTTGTCTGCCCTGCGGAGATTGCCAGCATGAAGGTTCGGCTGGTAGTTGAGGCGCTGAGCGGCATCCATGACCCGCGCGATGGTGGCGTCGGAGACATTGGGCTCGTCATTGATAACACGCGAAACCGTCTTGATGCCGACCCCGGCGAGGGCGGCGACATGGCGCATGGTTGGGCGCTGCTGGGGCTCCACTCGCGGCCCCTGAGAGCCTGACAACGGTGTCACGATTCGGTCTCCAATGTGATGACGTGACTTGACTATACGGCATCGATAGCCTAGACCTGCTTATGACACCGTTGTCAGGCACAGGAGTGCCCTAACGAATGAAGAGGTAATTCAATGTCGAATCGCACAGCATCAAAGACGTGGGCAAAGCGCCTGGTCACCATTACGTCGGTCGCAGCACTCGCGGCTCTCGGCCTTACCGCCTGCAGCTCGAGCTCCACCGGCAGCGGTGGTTCTGGCAAGAAGCAGCTCACGCTGGGCTTCGTCGTCGGCGCATCCTCCGACCCGTTCTTCCAGGCCATGAAGGTCGGCGCGCAGGCCGAGGCAGACAAGCTCGGTGACAAGCTCATCTTCCAGGGCAACGCGACGACCTATTCGCCGGCGACCCAGATCCCGATCGTCAACCAGGTACTCGCATTGAACCCGGACGGCCTGGCCCTCGCCCCGACCGACCCGACCGCGTTGCAGTCACTCGTGACCACCGCGCACAGCAAAGGCATCGCCGTAGTCAACGTCGACAGCCAGGTCAACGACCTCAGCAACGTGGTCTCGTTCATCACCGGTGACAACAACGACGGTGGTGAGAAGGCGGCAGACACAATGGCTACCGCGATCGGCTACAAGTCGGGCGGAAGCTACCAGGTCGTCGTCGGACTGACCTCGGCGACCGCATCCACGAACGTCGCTCGCCTGAACGGCTTCAAGAAGGAGATCGCCGCGAAGTACCCCGGCATCAAGATCGTCGCCACCGGATACTCGCAGTCGAACTCGACGACGGCCAACACCAACATCAATAACTGGCTGACCGAATTCCCGAAGCTGAGCGGTATCTTCGCCATCGACGGCACGAACGCGACGGGCGCCGCAGCGGCGCTGCAATCGAAGGGTCTCACAGGCAAGGTCGCGCTCATCGGATACGACGCATACAAGACCAACGTCGACCTGATCGCCAAGGGTGTCTTCACCGCCCTGATCGCCCAGAACCCGGCGCAGGAGGGCAAGGATGCGGTTGACACGCTCGACAAGTACATCCGTGCTGGCAAGAAGGCGACAGGCATCGACAAGAACGTGACGCTGCCGAACATCGTCCTCGACAAGGCCTCATCGGCCGCAGACCTGCAGAAGTACACTTACGTGCAAAACGGCTAGGTCGCACCACAACCACCATCCATTGCATCAGGGTCGAGCAGAGGCGGGAATCGTGTCGGGTACCAATCCGGTCAAAACGAAGAGTGTGACAACCGTGGTCGACGAGCCACCGGGAGTGCCGCGGGAGCGGCGCCCCGGCTTCGCCGCACGGATCATCGGCAACCAGGCGTCGCTGCTGGTGATCGTGATCATCGTGATCGTGGTGTTGTTTGGCGTGCTCAACCCGATCTTCTTCTCGCTCGGCGTCGCGGGCAATATCCTCGTGCAATGGGCACCGATCGCGCTCATCGCGGTTGGTGAGACTTTCGTCATCGTGACGGGCGGGATCGATCTTTCGGTCGGTTCCACCCTCACGGTGTCGAGCGTCATCGCGGCCTTTGCCATGGCGGGGCTGACCGGGGCTGGATGGCCGGACTGGCTGACGCTGCTGATCGGCACCGTCGTCGCCGTTGGGCTTGGCGCTGTCGTCGGAACAATCAACCAGTTGCTCATCAACTTCGCGAAGCTGGTCCCGTTCGTCGCGACTCTTGCGACTCTTGGAGCGGGGGCCGGTGTCGCGGTCGTGCTCACCGGAGGCGGCCCGGTTGCCGGCGGTCCGCCGAGCGCCCAGGGGCTCGCTGTTCCATGGCTTGGACCATTGTCGTGGCCAGCGATCATCGTGATCGTGATCGTCGTGATCGCAGGTCTCTTTCTGCACAAGGCTCGATTTGGCCGGTACACCTTCGCGATCGGCGGCAACGCGTTCGCGGCGACGGCATCCGGCATCAGCGTGCGAAAACACGTCGCTAAGGTCTACACGCTGTCCGGGATGTTCGCGGGTGCCGCCGGTATGGTGCTCTACCTCCAGCTCGGCTCGGGGTCGCCGAGCGCGGGCTACGGCGACGAGCTGATCGCCATCGCTGCGGTCGTCATCGGTGGCGCGAGCCTCGCCGGGGGAGCGGCCAACATCGGCGGCACCATTCTCGGCGCGCTTCTGCTGAGTACCCTCACCAGCGGTCTCATCATCATCAATGTCGACGCGAACTGGAACCAGATCGTCGTCGCCATCCTCATCGCTGCAGCGGCATCGCTGCAGGCACTGCGCGGTATCCACAGGAGAAAATCATGACTCCACAAGCAACGCCCCTCTACCAGGTGCGCAACATCGACAAGTTTTACGGAAACGTGATTGCGCTGGAGAACGTGAGCCTCGCGATCTATCCGGGCGAAGTGCTCGGCCTCGTTGGAGACAATGGTGCGGGAAAGTCGACTCTCGTGAAGGTGTTGTCCGGGGCCCATCAGCCCGACTCGGGTGAGATCTACCTCGAGGGCGAGCAGAAGCACTGGAAGGCGCCCCACGACGTGCTCGAGGCAGGCATCGAGACGCTCTACCAGGACTCGGGGCTCGCCCCGAACCTGAGCGTGTCCTCGAATGTCTTCCTCGGTCGGGAGCTCGTCAAGAAGGGCGTTCTCGGCAAGCTCGGCTTTCTCGCGCAAAAGGAGATGGACACCACTGCCCACGCGGATCTCGAGCGGGTCGGCATCGGTGTCGCGTCATCCGACCGGGCCGTAGCTCAGCTCTCGGGCGGCCAGCGCCAGGCCGTTGCGATCGGGCGGGCGGTCGCCTGGGCGCGGAAGGTCATCATCCTCGATGAGCCGACCAACCACCTCGGCGCCCGCCAGGCCAACGAAGTGCTGGATGTCATCAAGGCAGCGAAGGCCAAGAACCTGGGCGTCATCTTCATTTCGCACACGCTGCCCCACGTTCTCCAGGTGACCGATCGCATCGTCGTTCTTCGGCTCGGCCGCATTGTGCGGGATGCCCCGACCTCGGAGTTCAATGCCGAGACCCTTCTCGGCACCATCACCGGTCTCATCACGCAGGCCGAGTCGTGAGTGATGGCCGACGAATCCTGTACGCCGAGTTCACCGCTCTGCCGGGCAACGAAGAACGGGTCGCGGAGCTCGTGCGTGCCCTGAGCACGCGAGTTCGCGAGGAGCCCGGCAACCTGGCCTTCGCTGCACATCACAAGCGCGACGATCCGGCGCAGTTCTTCATCTACGAGGAATACGTTGACGCCGATGCCTTTCGAGCGCATGTCGGCGCCGACTATGGGGCAACATTTAACAGCGAGCTCGTCGACCTCATTGAGGGCGACGGCTCTGCCCTCACCTGGCTCACCGCGCTCTAGAAGGAGACAACAGGCACCATGGCGCGCCAATGGCAAAACACACCAGCTCACGAATCGTGGTTGCGCACTGAGGAGCTCGGTCTCCTCGACTTCGGGCGGGGAGTCGCGAGGGACGACGGCACGGCCGCCTGGCTCGACGACGACGGAGTGCCGGATGCCGGACACGCGAGCGAAACCTGGCTCACTGCCCGGATGGCGCACGTCTACTACCTCGGCAGCCTCCGCGGTGTTCCAGGCTGTTTGCCAATCGCTCGGCAGCTCATGCGCGGGCTCGACGGTGTCGTGCGCGACAGCGTGAATGGCGGGTGGGACACGGAGGTTCCCGCGACGGAGGGGACCGACAAGTCCGCATATGCGCACGCGTTCGTTGTGCTGGCAGGGGCAACCGGAACGATGGCCGGCGACATCGCGGCGCTGCGCGTGCTCGACGAGGCGCTCGAAGTTGTCGACGCTCAATTCTGGGAGCCGGAATTCGGACTCTTCGCCGACACCTGGTCGCGTGACTGGAGCGCGAAAGACGGCTACCGCGGGGTGAACGCCAACATGCACATGGTCGAGGCGATGCTTGCCGCGAGCGACGCAACCGGGGAGCCGAAGTGGGCGTCGCGTGCGCTCGGGGTGTGCGAGTGGGTAGCGGCTCGAGCGCAGGGGAACGGCTGGCGCGTCCCAGAACACTTCGACGCGGGCTGGGTTGCGGATCTGGAGTTCAATCGCGAGCATCCTGCTGACCAGTTCAAGCCGTACGGCGCGACCGTCGGCCACGCCTTTGAGTGGTCGCGGCTGATGATGCAGGCGTCGACGCTGGCGAGCGACCCGTCGCCGCTCGTTGCGGCAGCCAGGGCCCTGTTCGCCGGGGCGGTGCGCGATGGCTGGGCGCCGGACGGGCAGCCGGGATTCGTCTACACGACAGACTGGTCGGGCGCGCCCATCGTGTCCGACAGGTTGCACTGGGTCGCCGCCGAGGCGATCGGTGCCGCCGCCGTCCTTACTGCGGCGTTTCCCGAGGGCGGCACGGGCGAGGCATCCTATTCAGACCTGTACGCGGACTGGTGGGATTACGTCGCCCAGTACGTCGTCGATCGCGAGCGCGGCTCGTGGCGGCACCAGTTGGATGCGAACAACGATCCAGCGTCGAGCGTGTGGGACGGAAAGCCGGACATCTACCACGCCTACCAGGCCGTGCTGATCAGCCAGCTGCCAACCTCCACCAGCATTGCGCGAGCTATCGCCGACGGTGACAAGAAGGAATGGGCGTAGCGCCCTTTTCGTTGTAGTCTGTAGGGCTGCGCGGCAAGTCGCGCAGCGATTGACAATTCAACAGCGTGCGATAGCGACCCAGTTCTGTGACGGACTGACGCATGGGGATGATCGGTTTCGACATTGCCTGCAAAACTGCGAGAAGCGGGTCGAGGATGCAGGGTTATCTCGTTAACGCCACCTGCAAAATATAAGTGCCAATAAATCACGCACTGACTTCGCCCTCGCTGCCTAAGCGAGCGCACTAAGGAGTCTGTCGGTCCGGGGATGCTCTCTACCCGGGTTCCGGCATTAGCTAGAGAGATTGCTGCGTAGTTACGTCTGAGGGCTATGCGGGACTTGAACTCAGGCTGGGCTCGTTGACCTAGATGCTTGTGGCAAAGGTCAGAGCCGAGTAGAACGCCTTCACAAGCTACGCCCGTAGAAGGCGCAGGATTACAGCAGTGGACGGGGGTTCAATTCCCCCCATCTCCACCTGTCGGTTGCTATCGCACGTTGTTGGTCGAATCGTCGACTTCACGGCACCAGTGCTCACCCTCGCCCGCTAAGTTCACCCGTTTTGGGTGCGGGGCCGGGTGGCACAGTGGAAGCATCCCGGGGTGGTCCCGCGGTGTTTGCAGCCAAGGCGGCCGACTGTGTCACACGAATCTCTTCTCGCATCATGGCGCGAGGGTGGGACGACTGACGCCATCACCGACTTCGTGCGGCGCGTGGCCGAGCCGGGGCCTGCCGCGATCCCCCTCGAAGAACGTGTCGCGGTGTTCGACAACGACGGGACGCTCTGGACAGAGAAACCGATGCCGACACAGCTGCACTTCGTCGTGTTGCAGTGGGCGGAGGCGGTGAAGGCCGATCCGTCGCTGGCGAATGTGCAGCCGTACAAGGCAGCGGCTTCCCGCGATTTCGGCTGGCTGGGTGCCGCAGTCGATAAGCATTACGAGGGCGATGACGACGACCTGAAGACCATCATCGGTGCTCTCGTGCGATCGACGGCCGGACTATCGGTCGAGGCATACGCTGCGGTGGTCGACGAGTTCTTTCGCGATGCTCTTCACCTGACGCTCGGTCGCCCGTACAGCGAGGTCGTCTACCAGCCGATGGTCGAGCTGCTCCGATACCTCGACGCGAACGGCTTCACCTCGTACATCGTCTCCGGGGGAGAGCGGGACTTCATGCGGCCGATGACGATGTCCAATTACGGCATCCCTCCGGAGCGCGTAATCGGGTCGGCGTTCGGAATGACCTTCGAGGACGGCGACGTGCGCTACAGCACGGCGCTGTCCTTCTTCGATGACGGACCGGAGAAGCCCGTGCGCATCTGGACGCGGATTGGGCGTAGGCCACTCCTGGCTGTCGGCAATTCCAACGGCGACATTCCGATGCTGCAGTACGTGCAGAAGAACCCGCTGAGCCTCAGCCTGCTGATCCGTCACGACGACGACACGGGTCGCGGCGATGAGCCGTACGACAGGGGAGCGGAGAAGGCTCTCGTGGACGAGGGCTTCACGGTCGTCTCCGTTAAGGATGACTGGTCGGCGGTCTTCCCGCCGGTTTCGGCTGACACATGACCACAAACACAGTGACGCGAACGACAAAGGAGAAATAATGCCAAACGGTAAACCAAACATCCTCGTGATCTGGGGCGACGACATCGGGATCACGAACCTGAGCGCGTACAGCGATGGACTCATGGGATATCGCACCCCCAACATCGATCGCATTGCAGATGAGGGCATGCGGTTCACGGACTCCTACGGCGAGCAGAGCTGCACAGCAGGCCGATCATCCTTCATTACGGGCCAGAGCGTATTCCGCACCGGTCTCAGCAAGGTTGGCATACCAGGAGCTGACGTCGGTCTGCAGCCGGAGGATGTGACGATTGCGGAGCTGCTGAAGCCGCTCGGTTACGCAACCGGGCAGTTCGGGAAGAATCACCTCGGCGACAAGAACATCTACCTTCCAACGGCGCACGGGTTCGATGAGTTCTACGGCAACCTCTACCACCTGAACGCGGAAGAGGAGCCGGAGGCGGTCAACTGGCCGTCGCAGGAGGAGTTCCCGGAGTTCAACTTGCGTGCGCGACCGCGGGGGGTCATCCACTCCTGGGCGACGGACGAGGATGACGACACGGAACAAGGCCGCTACGGTCGCGTCGGGAAGCAGAAAATCGAGGACACCGGTCCGCTCACGAAGAAGCGGATGGAAGGTATCGACGACGAGTTCGCGTCGGCCGCGCAGGACTTCATCTCCCGCCAGGTCGAATCGGACAAGCCATTCTTCGTCTGGATGAACACAACGCACATGCATTTCCGCACCCACCCGAAGCCCGAGAGCATCGGGCAGGCCGGGCGCTGGCAGTCGCAGTATCACGACGTCATGATCGACCACGACAAGGTGGTCGGAACCTTGCTCGACCAGCTCGACGAACTCGGGATCGCCGACGACACGATCGTGATCTACTCCACGGACAACGGCCCGC
Organism: Galbitalea sp.; assembly: GCA_036499165.1. Lineage (GTDB taxonomy): Bacteria > Actinomycetota > Actinomycetes > Actinomycetales > Microbacteriaceae > Galbitalea. Next base: position 13,567 of record DASYEE010000110.1, read on the forward strand.
ACATGAACACGTGGCCAGACGGCGGGATGACACCATTCCGCAGCGAGAAGAACACCAACTGGGAGGGTGCGTTCCGGATCCCGGAAATGATCCGGTGGCCCGGCCACATTGCTGCTGGAGTGGTGTCGAACGAGATCATCCAGCATCACGACTGGCTGCCAACCTTCCTGGCGGCGGCGGGCGACATGACGACGGTCGAAGAGTTGAAGACCGGCAAATCCATCGGTGGCAAGGATTACAAGGTGCACATCGACGGCTACAACCTACTGCCGTACCTCACCGGCGAGGTGGAGAAGAGTCCGCGCCCCGGCCTTGTCTACTTTTCCGATGACGGTGACGTGCTGGCAATCCGGTTCGACAATTGGAAGGTCGTTTTCATGGAGCAGCGAATCGATGGGACGCTCCAGATCTGGGCGGAGCCCTTCGTCGAGCTGCGGGTGCCGTTGTTGTTCAACCTGCGCACCGACCCGTTCGAGCGCGGGCGGATCACGTCGAACACCTACTACGACTGGCTTTTCGAGAACGACTACCTCATGTTTGCTGCGCAGTCGCTGATGGCCCAGTTCCTCGCAACGTTCGAGGAATGGCCTCCCCGGCAGAAGGCAGCGAGTTTTAACATCAGTCAAACGATGGCGAAGCTCGAGGCGTTCCTCGGCGGCGCGGACTAGGGGCGTCGTGAGCGTCGCTGCTGGCGTCATCGCGAAGGCACGGCCGTCCGAAACCGTGTGGATCGGAGGGGGCGAATTCGCGATGGGCTCGGACGACCACTATCCGGAGGAGCGCCCGGCCCACCGCGTCAGCGTCGATGGGTTCTGGCTCTCCCGCACAGCGGTTACGAACCGCGAGTACGCGGCATTCGTGAGCGCAACCAGATACCAGACGGTGGCAGAGCGCCCGCTCGATGCGACCCAGTTTCCTGGTGCGCCCGAGGAGAATCTCGTTCCCGGGTCCATGGTCTTCACGGGTACGTCCGGTCCCGTGGACCTGCGGCACCTGAGCCAGTGGTGGGCGTGGACGCCGGGCGCGAACTGGCGACGACCGTTCGGTCCCGGATCCTCGATCGGTAACCGAGCCGAGCATCCGGTAGTCCACGTCGCATACGAGGACGCTCTGGCCTACGCGGAGTGGACAGGGTCGCGCCTCCCGACCGAGGCCGAATGGGAATTCGCCGCCCGTGGTGGCCGCGACGGCCTGCAGTTCACCTGGGGAAACGAGCCGGAACCGCAGGGAAAGCGCCTTGCGAACTACTGGCATGGCGAGTTTCCCTGGCGTGCGCAGGCGGGCTACGGCTCGACGGCGCCCGTGGGATCGTTCCCGGCCAACGATTTCGGACTCTACGACATGGCAGGCAACGTTTGGGAGTGGACGGCCGACTGGTACGAGGCGCACGACTCAGCGCCCGGATGCTGCATGCCAGACAACCCGCGCGGCGGCACGGAAGCCTCGAGCATCGACCCTGCCGAGCAGTTCGCGGTACCCCGCAAAGTCGTGAAGGGCGGCTCGTTCCTCTGTGCGGACAGCTACTGTCAGCGCTACCGCCCGGCCGCGCGCCGCGCCCAGATGGTCGACACCGGGATGAGCCATGTCGGATTCCGCTGCGCGCGCGACGAGCGCACGGCCTAGGAACGCAGGCCGTCGCTACGTGGTGACGACGGGGCTCCTCGCCTGTTGCGCGTTGACTTGCTCGATCAGCGGCCAGACGTCGGCGAAGGGGATGTCCGGAATCGCATAGCGGTGGCGACCGGCGGCGGTCGTCGCGATGAGCGTGGCGAGCCCGGCGCGACGCTGGAAGAAGCTGCGTCGGATATTCCACCCGATGATGCCCTCGGTGGCAAGGACGACTCGGGTGCGGCTGAGTGACCCGCTCTGCGCAACCAGCCACTTCGGCAGCAGCACGTGACCGAGCCCGCGGAAGCGATCCCACGCGAGGAACGCCGACCACGGCACGATGACGACGAACGCCCACCAGATGTACGGACCGGTGTATCCGACGACCTGCGCGGCCAGCGCGATGACCGCAAGGATGCCCGCAAATGTCGCGGCCCGAGTGTACCTTCGCCGACGCGCACGGTTGCCATGCGGCACCAGCTCGCTCGTCAGTGGCGTGTCAATCGCGAGCACGTCCGCCGAGATGCGGAGCGCCTCGGCACGAGGACCGGGTGGTGAGAGCAACGCAACGCCGCCGCGCTGGCGCCCGAGCCCCGTCATAATCGCGTGAGTCGCCGCCGCGCCGACGAGCCGAAGCGACAGCGGCTCGTACAGCTGAACCCCGCGCAACCTGCGCTCATCCAGCGTGATTTGGCGAGTCGAGAGCAGGCCGTGAGTGATGTGCAGCGTCGAGCGATCGACTCGGCTGATCGCGAAGTGGGAGTACGCGAGCACGTACCGCACGGCGGCGACGGCCGCGGCGACGATGATGAGCGCAGGCACGCCCCACACGAGCAGGGTCAGGGTCGGCAGGTGCTCGACCTGCGAGAGCGTGGTCTTCACGACGGCGAGCCGGGTGAGCAGGCCATTCTCGAAGAACTGGATCTGCAGCACGAAGAACACGACGACGACGATCGAGGTGACGCCGGAGAGAGTGAATGGTGCGTACCGGACCCACGACGGCTGCCAGCGACTGAAGTTCCGTCCGGAACTCTCGCGTGCAGCATCCTCGACCTCTTCCGGAGTCGGGGTATCGGCGGCAGGGGCGGCCAGCGTCGCGCTCGATACGTGCCGCAGCAATTCACGCCGAAACGCTGGCACGTCTTCTGTACGCATCGCGTTGAATTCGAGGTCGTCGGTGCCGTGCGATGCGCCGGTGCCGGCCTTCACGACCGAGAGTCCGAAGATCCTGTGCAGGATCGTCGAGTTCACGTCGACGCTGCGAATCCGGTCTCGCGGAACAGACAGAAGCGTGCGATTGAGGATCCCACGGCGCACCTGCACGTGCGACTCCGTGAGTCGATAGCTGGTCGTGAACCACCGCAGAAGCCCGATCACGATGCCGAAGCCGGACAACACGTAGACCCACCACGGTTCACCGCCGACAGACCCGGCGATGAGGGCGATCAGGATGGCTGGCAGGTAGCGGATCAATTCGCGAAGCGGGTGGACGAGCAGCATCCGCGCGTTCAGGCGAAGCCACGGCTGGTTCGACTGATCCGTGTCCTCTGTGTCCTCTGTGTCCTCTGTGTCCTCTGTGATCGCCTGTGGGACGGAATCGACGCCATCCTGCACCGGCGGCTCGGCGCTCGTCACGTTGCGTCGCCCGCGTTCTGCTGAGCGATGGTGGCGAGTTTCGCCACGACCTCCTCCGCCACGGAGTCGTCGAGCGCGTGGATGGTGAGGGCGCCGGCGGATGACGCCGTCGTGATCTTGACGGTCGTCAGGTGCATCAGCCTCGACAGGAACCCGCGGCGGGAGTCGACGGTCTGCAGCCGCGAGATGGGAGCGACCCGTGTCTCCTGGGTCAGCCAGCCCGATCGCACGAAGATCGCGTCGTCCGTGACCTCCCAACGGTGGACGCTGTAGCGCCAGCGGGGCATGATCGACACGTGGATGATCGCGACGACGACGCTCAGCCCCAGCCCGCCGAGATGTAGCGGGCTGGTCCAGGTGTCGCTGACCAGCATCCAGGCCAGCTGGAGGGCGACGAAGAACAACCAGCCGATGATCGCGTTCCAGGTCCAGAAGCGAATCGCGCGCGTGCTTGGACGCCCCTCGGGATCATGGACCATCACCGCGATGTGTGACGTGCCCGACGTGTTCGACACCCGGTCTCACCCTTCTCTCGATCTGCCTGCCTCCATCCTCACCCCGAGGCGCTGTCATGTCACTGTCGCGCGCTGTCTCGAGGTTGTCGCCCCTGCACAAGGGGCCAATAAACACAAACTGCCCCGCCGTGGCGGGACAGCTTGTCTCTCTTGGCCCAGATCGTAAGAGATGGCTAGACGACAGCCGGTTCGATCTCGGCAGCCTCGAGAGCCTCAGCCGGCGTGACCCGCGTGGAGGGGGAGAGCACTGCGATGACGATGTTCGCGGCTGCGAAGGCTGCTGCGAGCACGATTCCGAACTGGTAACCGCCGACTGCCGCGGCGACGGGTGCTGCACCCGAGGTGATCGCATCGGTGATGTGGGTGGTTGCGAGCGTCGTGATCACGGCCAGCCCAAGCGCGCCGCCGACCTGGTACCCGGCGTTCAGGACGCCGGACGCGGCTCCCGCGTCATTGTTCGCGACCTTCGAAACTCCGCCGACCTGGGCGGCGACCCCGACGGCCGTGATCCCGATACCGAACAGGATGAAGCCGGGCAGGAGCCCAGTCGCATACGAGTCCGTCGCTCCGACGCGCGACAGGAGAAGCAGCCCGGCGACGCTCAGGATGGACGCGCCGATCAGCACCGGCCTTGTGCCAAGCGCGGTCGCGAGCCGCGAACCGAGCAGGGCTCCGACGATCGCGGCGATGCCCATGGGGAGGAACTCCAGCCCGGAATCGAGGGCAGAAAGCCCGCGCACCTGCTGCAGGAAGATCGCGGTGAGGAAGAACATCGACAGGAAGCCCGCGCTGTTGAGCCCCACCGCCACGATGGCGAACGAAAGACTGCGCGAGCGGAAGAGTCGCAGGGGAATGAGTGGTGCCTTCGACCGAGACTCGACGAGAACGAAGGCTGCGAGGAGCACGACGCCGCCGACCAGCAGCGCGATCACCTCGAACGAGCCCCAGCCGAGCGGCTGCGCCTGGATGAAGCCGAGCATGATCGCGAGGAGCCCGGCCGTCGACAGCACCGCACCAGCAACGTCAAAGGTCCGGGCACCGTCGCGCTCAGCACGGCTCTCGCGCAGGATCAGCAACGACGCGATGATCACGAGGATGCCGATCGGCACGTTGACGAGGAACACCCAGCGCCAGCTGAGGCTGTCGACGAGGGCACCGCCGAGGACCGCTCCCATGGTGCCGCCGAGGCCTGCGAGGCCGCCCCAGACACCGAGCGCGATATTGCGCTGTCGCCCGTGCTTGAAGGTCACGGTCAGGATCGTGAGAGCGGATGCCGACAGTAGCGCGCCACCGAAGCCCTGGAGGCCGCGAAACAACACCAACTCGAGCGGTGTAGCCGCGAGGCCCGCGGCGAGAGAGGTTGCCCCGAAGATGACGAGGCCGGAGACGAAGGTCAGGCGCCTGCCGAGCAGGTCGGCCGTGCGACCGCCCAAAAGCAGGAAGCCGCCGAAGATGAGGGTGTAAGCGCTGATGACCCACTGCAGGTCATCTGTGCTGAATTTCAGGTCTGACTGGATATGCGGCAGTGCGACATTCACGATCGTGACGTCGAGCACCACCATGAACTGGGCGATGGCCAGCACGACCAGGGTGGCCCATGGGCTGCGTCTCATTAGTTTTTCCCTTGCTCCCGGCGCTGCTTCTGCAACGTACATGTACACGGTACATCTACGTTGTATAGGAATCAACACCACAACGAAACAAAGGATCAAACTGGGCCGGGATGACCGTGGGGTGCGCCGGACCGGCGCCGAACGAATCAGGCGGGCCGGATGCCGCGCGTGCCCTCGACAAGGAAGTCCATTCCATTGGCGAAATAGCTGTCTTCGTCTTCGCAGACGAGGAAGAACTGCGCCGACTCGACAAGGTTGGGGTAGAGCCTCGGCGGAAGGGACTCGAGCCGTGCGCGCTTGGCCCGGTCGGCGTCATCCTTCGCCTCGCCCTCGAGCGCGCTGGCCTTGCCGGGCTCGGACGTCACGAGCGTGACGATGGAACAGAGCAGGAACGAGGCGGTCTGGGTGGCCGCCGAGGTGGAGAACCCGGCCTGGCGCAGCATGCCGATGACTCTCTCGGCGAGCGCGAGCCCCGGCTCCGACGTCATCACACGCGGTGCCAAAAGCTCCGCAGCGAGGGGATGCGGTCGAACGGCGGCAAGGAGCGCGTCGAGCACGGTGCGCAACTGCTTGTCCCACGGCTCGTCCGTCGCGGCCGGCACCTGGACGCTCGCGAAGATCTGCTCGGCAATACCGTCGAGCACCGCGTCCTTGTCGGTGAAGTGCCAGTACAGCGCCATCGGCGTGACGGAGTTGTCCTGGGCGAGGCGACGGATCGTGACGGCGTCGAGTCCTTCGCGGTCAGCGAGCTCGAGTGCGCCCGCGGCGATCGCGTCGCGGCTCAGTCGCTCGCGCGGTGCGGTGGTTGCGGTTCGTGCCATGTCGTCAACTGTACCGCGTACAGTGCTGAATCGCCCGTTAGGTCTCCACCGCTCCGCCCTGCTCGACCAGGTGCCTGCGCAGCGTCATCGAGGGGTCGGCAGCCTGCTTCGCCCGATAGCCGTCAAAGTCGACCTGGGCGCGCAGGCTCGCTCCAGCCGACATCCGCACCGACTGGGCGGTTTCCGTGGCGAGGATGGTCGCTGCCAGTTCGAGCAGCTCATCGCGACGATCCGGGCCAACGAAGAGCACGCCGTCATCGTCCCCGAACACCCAGTCGGACTGGGCGATGGCGGCACCGTCGACGAAGGCGGATCGCATCGGGGTTCCGGCGGGCGGCACTCGGCGCGGACCGAATGGGGTCGCACCGAGACTGTGCACGGGCAGGCCGATCTCGTTCAACTGGGCGGTGTCACGATGAAGACCCCAGATGACGATGCCGGCTAAGCCCGCCAGCTTCGCCTCGAGCGTGATGAGGTCGCCAACGCAGGCCTCATCGCGACGGCCACCGTTGTCGACGACCATCACCGCGCCATCCGGCGCATCGTCGATCGTCTCGAGGAGCACGTCAACGCTTCCGAGGTGGGTGATTGGCGCCGCCGGGCCAGCAAATACTGCGCCGGGGAAGATCGGCACGAGTGCGGCGGGCGCCGATCGGATCGGGATGCCGAGCCGCACCGCGGCATCGGCCACGGCCGCGGTCGGCAGCTTATTGGTCAACATATCCCCATTCTCGCGCCTACTCCTGCTGTCGTATGCTTTCGGGACAGCGTCTTGTTTATGAGGAGATTTGCGATGGACAACGGGCCGAAGAATGACGTCGATGAAGCGATCGTCGAGAGCCTCCTCGTCGGAGTAGTCGACACTCACGTACACAGCGGTCCATCAACCGTTCCCCGCGCCATCGATCACATCGAGATGGTCGAACAAGCCTCCGGGGTCGGCTATCGCGCGATCGTCACTAAGGATCACTACTACGACGGCGCTCCCGTCGCTGCGCTGGTCAACGCCCACTTCGGGCAGCTCGGCACGACGATGATTTCGGGGGTGGCACTCAACAACGCCGTCGGTGGCCTGAATCCGCATGCCGTTGAGCAATCCGCGAACCTGGGTGGGCGCATCGTGTGGCTGCCCACCTTCACCGCGCGAAACCACATCGCCTGGCAGGCCGCCGAGGCCGCCTACTCGCATCCAGGGGTCTCGCATGGCACCCTGCCGGTGCTACCGGTTGACGTGCTCACCGCAGCGGGCGAAGTGGTCGACGAGCTGAAGCAGGTGCTCGACGTTGTTGCAAGAACCGGTCAGGTGCTCGCCGGGGGACACCTGCATATCGATGAGATCCGCGTGGTCTTCGCGGAGGCCATTCGTCGCGGTGTGAGGCGGCTCCTCGTGCTTCACCCGGAGGAGATCGTTCACGCGACGCTGGCCGACATCGCGGAACTCGCTTCGGCCGGCGCGTACATCGAGCACTCGATGAACCTCTTCGTCGACGGTTCGACCTTCAAGGCGATCGATGAGAGGGAACTGCGGCCGCTCATTGACGCGGCATCCGTTGGTCGGACCATCCTGGCCAGCGACCTTGGGCAGCTCGGTAATGTCCTGCCGATTGACGGGATGCGCGAGACGATTCGAATCTGCCTGCGGCTTGGTTACGCGCCGGGGGAGATCCGCCAGATGATCTCGATCAACGGTGCCGACCTGTTCGGTCTCGACCTCGACTAGGTCTCGACCTCGCCTAAGCGAAGACCTTGATGCCGTTGACCAGCTTGAGAGTCGGCAGGATGACGATCGCGAGCACCGGGCCGATGATGCGCAGGAAGTAAGTCAGGACCAGGATGTGAGCGAGGTCGCCAACCGCAAATAGGCCGATGCCGATGATGGTCAGGACCATGATGGCGACCCAGCCAGAGCGGTACTTGACGAACAGCCCAGCCGTGCCGGCGCTCGCGAACGCGATGCCGAGATCCGCGATGAAGCCACGGACGCCGTGGTCGGTCGAGAGGTTCACGAGGCACCACGCGACGATCGCGATCGCCCAGAAAAGCAGGAAGATCAGGCCGGCGATAGCCTTCGGAACCGGTGGGCTGACGCGCGCTGCGGCCATCTGTAACTCCTCGATTGTCACGGTGTCCACAAATTCTATCGCGCGGCGAAACTGACTCAGGCCGCGTCGAGCGCGCGCGCCGCCTCGACGTGTTCGATGCGCCCTGCTGAGGTTTGGGCAAGGGGCTGCACGAGCACGGTTGTGACGCCGGCCGCCCGAAGAGCGGCCAGACGCTCGCGTACGTGCGACTCGTCACCGATCAGCGCCGTTGCACGCACGAGGTCGTCGGGGACGGCCGCAGCGGCCGCGGCCTTCTCGCCGGCCAGGTAGAGGTCCTGCACCTCGGCTGCCGCGTCTGCGTAGCCGTAGCGCACAGCGAGATCGTTGTAGAAGTTGGCGCCGCGCGCGCCCATTCCGCCGACGTAAAGGGCGATGCGCTGGCGGTACAGGTCGAGCACGGCATCGGTGTGGTCGCCGAGATAAAGCGGGACACTGACGACGGTGTCGAGGGGGGCGAGCCCGGGGTCGCGTTTCGCGAGCCCGGCGGCAAGGGGTGCCCCCCAGGCGGCCTCGGCGAGCTCTGGGTAGTAGAACAGCGGCAGCCATCCGTTTGCGATTTCCGCCGTCTGCTCGACGCCTTTCGGGGCGAGGGCAGCGATTGAGATCGGGATCGCGGAGCGAACGGGTTCGTTGATGAGCTTCAGCGGCTTGCCGAGTCCTGTGCCCTGGTCGGCAGGTAGCGGCACCTGGTAGTAGCGCCCGTCATGCTGCACGCGCTCGCGGCGCCAGACCGAACGACAGATCTCGACGGTCTCGCGCAGGTGTCCGAGCGGGGCATCGAACGGCACGCCGTGGAATCCCTCGATCACCTGCGGGCCTGAGCTGCCGAGACCGAGCTCGAACCGTCCGCCGGAGATCGAATCGAGTCCGGCGGCCGTCATGGCGAGCAGCGTTGGCGTGCGCGAATAGATCGGGAGGATTGCCGAGGTGAGGGTAATGGTGCTGGTGACGGCGGCGAGGTAGCCGAGGCGGGAGACCGCGTCAAAGGAGTAGGCCTCAGCGACCGCCACGACATCCGCGCCGACTCGCTCGAATTCCTGGACGTCTGAGGCCGCGACAGCGAAGTCCTCCGAATAATCGATCGTTACGCCGAGTCGCTTCATTGCGTTGTGCCTTCCCGTTGGTTGGATGCAGGATCAGTCGCGCTCACGCACGGCCGCCGCGAAGTCGACGGACGCACGAGTGGCGAGTTGGCGCATGCTGGCTGCCGCGGCGTCGAAATCCCCCTCGATCGTCGCCCGCGTCGCCGGGTCAAGGTCGGACGCCATCTCCGGTACGGCGAGCCAGGTGTCGAGCATCGGTCGATCGACCTCGAGGTGAAACTGCGTCGCGAACACAGAGTTGCCGATGCGAAAGGCCTGGTTGGGCGTCTGCGCCGTCTTCGCGAGGACCTTTGCGCCGTCGGGGACCTCGACCACGTCGTGATGCCAGTGCAGCACCGGCTGGCGGCTGCCCACCTCACCGAACACGCCGTCGTCGGTAACGATTTCGACTTCGCCGATGCCTACCTCGGATGCGGCGCGCGAGTGGAGACGTGCGCCGAGCGCGGTCGCAATGACCTGATGACCGAGGCAGATGCCGAACAGGGGGACCTCCGCATCGAAGGCAAGACGAACAAGCTCCGACTCCAGTCCGATCCCCGGAAATTCCACGAAATCCAGGGCGCCCATCGGGCCGCCCATGACGATGATGCCGCCAAGGCTGTCGAGGGACGGCATCGAGTCCGGCTCGGATGAGTCGACGAGGATTCGCGACGACCATGGAATCGACTCCTGGTCGAGTATCTCGCCGACAATCGCCGCGCGCTCCCACTCGACGTGTTGGAGGACGAGCACGGGGCGAGGGGCCATGCCTCCCAGTATGCCGGGTCTGTTTGCCTAACTCGCTGCCGAACGCTCCGCCGAGAAGAGTTCATCGATGAGACCGACCGCGGTGTCGTCGCTGAGAGACCACGGCAGGAAGATCACTCGATAGATGATCGGTGCTACGAGGTGATTGATGACCTGGTCGACGCTGACAGTGGCGTCTTCGCCGTACCGTTCAACGAGCATCCCCGCCTCAGCGCGCCTGTTGCGCAGGCAGTCGGACTCCGTCTCGCCGGCGGATGCGGCGCCACCGCGCAGCAGCGCCGCGTTCACGGGATTGCTGTAGTGGGTCACGATCTCCCGCGCCCACTCTGTGAGGTCGGCCCGAAGCGTGCCGGTCTCGGGGATCGGCCGCTGCGGGTCGAGGCGGTAGGTGGCGATGTCGTTGATCATCGTCTGAAGGTCGCCCCAACGCCGATAGACGCTCGTGGGGTTTACTCCTGCACGCTCTGCGACCATCGGAATTGTCACCCGCTCGCGCCCGCGTTCCTCCACGAGCTCTTCTACCGCGAGTTTGACCGAGTGGAGCACCGCTGCACTGCGGCCCCCCGGTCGCTTGTTCTGCACGGATTTTGCCTGTGCTTCTTGGGTTGGCATACGACCATCATACTCGGGAATGCAACTAAAGCAATAACAGTTGCATTAAGCGGGAAGCGGGTATAGCTTCTAGTAACGCAACAATAGTTGCTTTTAGCGATAGCCCCTCCGGGCCCAGATTCTTGATGGAGATATCGGATGTCGACAGCCGTCGAAACCACCACCGGCCGCATTGCTGTAGCCGACTCCCAGCCCCACCGGGCTCGCCTGGCCCTTCCGCGCACGGCCGCGTTCGCCGGAGTTGCGATTGCCTACGCAAGCCTCTATCTCGCCGCGGGCGCGCCGACACCGCTGCTTGTGCAGTTCCAGCACGAGTGGGGTTTCGCGCCGGGGATGCTCACGATTGCCTTCGCCGCATACGCGATCGCGCTTCTGGTCTCGCTGGTCGTCGTTGGCTCGCTTTCCGACTTCATCGGTCGTCGGCCGGTGCTGATCGCTGCCCTCACAGTCGAGCTCGGCTCGATGCTGCTCTTCGTCTTCGCGCCGAACATCGAATGGGTCATCGTGGCCCGCGTGGTGCAGGGGCTCGCGACAGGAGCCGCGACCAGTGCATTCTCGGCATCCGTGGTTGAGCTTGCGCCCGACCGTTTCAGGAAGCTTGGTGGCATCATCGGCAGCGTCGCGCCAGCCGGGGGCCTGGGTCTCGGTGCCCTGCTGACGGGCGTCGCGGTGCAGTTCAGCTCGGCGGCCAACGCGATCGTGTTCATCTCCCTTGCAGCCATCATGCTGCTCGGGGGCATCGTCGCGATCTTCTCGCGGGAGACGGTCACCCGTCGGCCGGGAGCGCTGCGATCGCTCGTGCCACAGGTGCGGGTCCCGCTCGTCGCTCGCCGCGAATTCGCCGCCGCAATCCCCGTTCATCTCGCGGCCTGGATGCTCGCGGCGCTGTTCATGGGACTGGCCCCGACGATCATCCAGGACATCTTCCACATCGACAGCGGCCTGCTGAACGGTGCAACGGCGTTCCTCGAACCCGGGGCTGCGGCCGTCGTCGGATTTGTGCTCGGGCGGTTCACGGCGCGCCACACCACGATCATCGGGGGAGTGGGCGTGCTGCTCGGGACGGTCGTCATCGTTTCCGGCATCGCGTTCGAGATCCTGCCGCTGCTCTGGCTTGGCGGCATCATCGGGGGTGTCGGCTTCGGCGCATCCTTCTCCGGTGCGCTGCGCACCATCAGTCCACTCGCGAAGCCGCACGAACGCGCCGAGTTGTTCGCGGCCGTCTTCATCGTCGCGTACCTCGCCTTTGGAATCCCCGCCATTGTCGTCGGCCAGCTGGTCGGTCCGCTCGGGCTGCTGCCGACGGTCATCGGGTATGGCGCCGCGATCCTCATCGCCGCCGCGATCGGACTGGCCATCCAGGTCAGGATGTCGCGTCGCGCCTAGCAACACCACCCCGGAAGCTACCGTCACCGTTTTCCCAAAGAAGGACTCACCAATGTCGCACCCCTCTCTCCCCGCAGCCGTCTCGTATTTTCTCGATGGCGTGAGCGGTAAGGATCTGGCGTCGCTCGATCGTGGCCTGGCGCTGAGCGTTGTCGGACTGACGGTGGGCGGGCGCTACCCGGGCGCGGATGGCATTCGCAGCCTGCTCGCGACCAGCCCGGCGTTCACCGCCGGAAGCGAGTGGCGTGTCGTCTACGCGATGGACTCGGAGTTCGTGTTGCGCTCGGACGCCGGCGATGAGGTCCAACTGGTGCTCGACTGCGGGCGTATTGCGCTCGTGCGGGTGAGAGAGACGAGCCACGAAGCGGTGCTCGCGGCCTGAGACGCTCCGATGCGCCGCTAGCATCGGAAGAATGACCGGTCACATCGAGCGCGGTTTGACGCTCCTCGTGGCCGGCACCTTCTTCATGGAGATGCTCGACGGCACCATCCTCTCGACCGCAGCTCCCACGATTGCGCGTGCCTTCCGCGTCAGCTCAGACGCGGTGGGGGTTGCGATCACCGCGTACCTCCTGACCGTTGCGGTGCTGATCCCCCTGACCGGCTGGCTCACCGACCGGTTCGGAATGCGCAGGATCTTTCTCATGGCCATCGCCGTGTTCACGGTCGCCTCGGCGCTGTGCGCGGTGAGCGTCAACCTCCCCGAACTCACGGTGATGCGGGTGCTGCAGGGCATCGGCGGCGCCATGATGGTGCCCGTCGGGCGCCTCACGGTGCTGCGCGTCACCGATAAGTCGCAATTGGTGCGGGCGGTCGGCTGGCTGACCTGGCCCGCGCTCGCGGCCCCCGTCATTGCACCGTTCATTGCCGGGCTTCTCACCACGTATGCCACGTGGCAGTGGATCTTCGTGATCAACCTGCCGCTCGGCGTCGTGGCATTCGTCGCCGCGCTCCGCGTCGTTCCCCGCGCAGAAGCGCTCGGCGCCCCACCGCTCGATTCTGCCGGATTCGCGCTCAGCTTCGTTGGAATCGCGTCCCTCGTCATCCTGGGTTCCGTGTTGTCGACACCGGCGAGTGGTGTCGCGGTCATTGTGGTGTCTGCCGTGCTCGGAGTGGGTGCGAGCGTCCTTGCCGTCGTGAGGATGCTGCGGACGCGGCATCCGCTGCTCGACCTCACCGCGTTCCGAATCGAGTCGTTCCGTGTCGCTCACGCTGGTGGTGGCGTGTTTCGGCTCACGATCTCCGCCGTGCCATTCGTCGTGCCGCTGTTCTTCCAGGACGCGCTCGGCTGGTCGCCGCTCGAGGCGGGTTCGGTACTCCTGGTGCTCTTCGTCGGAAACCTGGCCATCAAACCCTTCACGACGTCGATGCTGCGCCGGTGGGGATTTCGTAACGTTGTCGTGATCGCTACGGTTGGCGCGGTCGCAAGCCTCGTCCTGACAGCGCTCGTGGGGCGGTCAACGCCCGTTGCACTCATCGTGCTGCTCATGCTGTTCAGCGGCATCACACGTTCGATCGGCTTCACGGCATACAACACGCTGGCCTTTGCCGACGTGCCCGGCGACAGGATGACGCAGGCGAACACGCTCTCATCGACGCTGCAGCAACTCGCGGCCGGCCTCGGGGTTGCGGTTGGGGCAATCGCGCTGCGAGCGGGCCTGTCCATCGCCGGAGGGCAGGGCATGGTCGCCGCCTACCGCATCGCCTTCGCGATCCTTGCCGCGCTCACGCTGATTGCGGTGGTTGAGGCGGTCGTGCTCTCTCGCGATGCCGGGGACCGAATCAGACCGGTGCGGGCCTAGTTCGCGCCGAGCTGCCGGAGGATCGCGTCGACGACCGCGTCGGCTTCATCTTCGGCGACTACGCGGATGGCCGGCTCATCCTGCCCGGGTTCCTCGAGGGTCGCCAGCTGGCTCTCGAGGAGGGACGCCGGCATGAAATGGCCTTCGCGGCGTTCGACGCGGGCCTCGAGCTCAGCCCGGTCCACTCGCAGATAGACAAATTGGACGCCTGATCCGCGGCGATCGATGCGGTCACGATACGAGCGCTTGAGTGCCGAGCACGTGATGACCCCGTTCCCGCCGCTGTCGAGCCGGGCATCCACCCAGTCCGCGACACGGTCGAGCCATGGCCACCGATCGTCGTCGGTCAGCGGATTACCTGCGGCCATCTTCGCGACATTGGCCTCGGGGTGAAGCGCGTCGCCCTCCGCCAGGTCCCAGCCAAGTCGGGAGGCGAGAAGACCCGCAACCGTCGACTTTCCGGAACCGGAAACTCCCATGACGACGAGAACCCGTGTCTGCCCGGCGGTGATCGGTGTCACCGTGCAGCTGCCTAGAACTTGCGTCGGAACGGCAATGGCTTTCGCATGCGCAGCAGCAGGATCAGCGGGATCAGCACGTACGCACCGTTGTAGACCATGAACATCGCCGGGTTTGGCGTCCGATCGGCTGCTGGCCCGAAGAATTCATCGCCGAAGATCGGGATCGCAGTGAGGCTGATGATCATCGTCGCGTAGATGACCGCGAAGATCTGGATGCGATTCCAGCCCTTCGCGAGCGAAATGATCAGGATCACGTAGAACGGCAGGTAGAGGAACGCCGAGGTGCCCGAGATGAATCGGAGCCAGACGTCCTCGCGCTGGTACAGCGGGTCATAGTTCGACGCGTAGGTGTAGTTCCACTGCGCCAGCAGGTTGGTGCTGTGGGCGACCTGCGGGATACCGAGGCCTTCGACGGAGTCGCTGATGATGCACGTCACGATGAAGATCGAGAAAACGCAGATGAAGAAGATGTCGACCGGACGCTTGCGAAGCGGGAGATTTTCGGTGGACGTTCGGGTTGTTTCAGTCGTTGCAGAAGTCACGGCCTTACTTTAGCGATAATTGAACGTGACCTATCAGGCATCGAACACTCGCTACCAATCGTTCCCCTATCGCAGGACCGGCCGCAGCGGCCTCGATCTGCCCGCTGTCTCGCTGGGGCTCTGGCAGAATTTCGGCGAGACGACCTCACTCGACTCGCAACGCGGCATCCTTCGTCGGGCGTTCGACAGCGGGGTGACGCACTTCGACCTGGCGAACAACTATGGTCCCCCCTACGGCAGCGCCGAAAGCAATTTCGGTGAGATCTTCGCCCAGGATTTCAGGCCATACCGCGACGAACTCGTCATCTCGACCAAGGCCGGCTACGACATGTGGCCGGGCCCATACGGCAACTTCGGATCGCGCAAGTACCTCCTCGCGAGCCTCGACCAGTCGCTCGAGCGGATGGGCCTCGACTACGTCGACATCTTCTACTCGCATCGGGCGGACCCGAACACGCCGCTTGAGGAAACCATGGGCGCCCTCCACACCGCCGTGGCCAGCGGGCGAGCCCTCTACGCTGGCATCTCGAGCTATTCACCCGAGCGCACGCGCCGCGCCGCCGAGATCCTCGCAGACCTCGGCACCCCTCTCCTGATTCACCAGCCCTCGTATTCGATGTTCAATCGCTGGATCGAAGACGGCCTGCTCGACACGCTCGGCGATCTCGGCGTCGGCTGCATTGCGTTCTCGCCGCTCGCCCAGGGGCTCCTGACCGATCGCTACCTTGACGGGATCCCGGCGGATGCTCGTGCGTCCCGAGAGGGGTCGATGCAGAAAGAGATGCTGTCGGAAAAGACCATCGGTCGAGTGCGTGAGCTGAACGAGATCGCAGTCGGGCGCGGCCAGACGCTCGCCCAGCTGGCGCTCTCCTGGGCGCTGCGCGACGCGCGGGTCACCTCGGTGCTGATCGGCGCATCCAGCGTCAAGCAGCTCGACGACAACCTCGCGAGCGTTCAGAACCTCGACTTCACCCCGGCAGAACTCGCCGCCATCGACAAGCAGGCGAAAGACGCGGACATCAACCTCTGGAAGCAGTCGAGCGACGTCGAGTAGTCCTCGCTAGTTCTTCGCTGCGGTGTCGTCGGCGTTGTCGTCACCTGTGGCGTCGACGCGGATCTTGGATGACGCGAACGGCAGGCCTTCTGTCGTCGACACGTCTTCCGGGTCCTCGCCGTGCGCGCGGGTATATGCCCGATGCGACATACGCTCGTCGTCCATTCGCTGGCTGAGGCCCGCGTATTTCGTGCCGAGCGATGGAACGCGACGGATGACATCCATGACGAGCCTGTACCGATCGAGATCGTTGAGCATCAGCATGTCGAAGGGCGTGGTGGTCGTTCCGCGCTCCTTGAAGCCGCGCACGTGAATATTGGCGTGATTCGTCCGGCGGTAGGTGAGCCGATGC
The DNA here is from genome assembly GCA_036499165.1 of Galbitalea sp. Classification (GTDB taxonomy): domain Bacteria; phylum Actinomycetota; class Actinomycetes; order Actinomycetales; family Microbacteriaceae; genus Galbitalea. The sequence goes on from DASYEE010000110.1 coordinate 29,980, forward strand.
ACGAGCGACGGGTAGCCGTGGAACGCAAAGATCACGGGCTTGTTCGCGGTGAAGATCGCGTCGAACTGGTCTGAGTCGAGCCCGTGCGGATGCTCTGTCGAGTCCTGCAGGCGCATCAGGTCGACCACGTTGACGAAACGCATCCGCAAATCAGGGATCTCCCTCTTCAGGATCTGCACTGCGGCCATCGCCTCGATCGTTGGCACATCCCCTGCGGAGGCGATCACGACATCCGGTTCTTCGCCCTGGATCTCGGTGCCAGCCCACCCCCAGACGCCCAGTCCGCGGGCTCCGTGCTCGCGTGCTTCCTCAAGGCCCAGGAACGTGGGCGTCGGCTGCTTGCCTGCCACGATCACGTTGACGTAGTCCCGCGTGGCGAGCGTGTGCTCCATGGTGACGAGGAGCTGGTTGGCATCGGCGGGAAGGTAGACCCGCACGACGCTCGCCTGCTTGTTGACGACGTGATCGAGGAACCCCGGGTCCTGGTGAGAGAAGCCGTTGTGGTCCTGGCGCCAGACGTGCGACGAGAGCAGGTAGTTGAACGACGGGATGGGCCGGCGCCAGTCGACCTCGGCCGCGGATTCCAGCCATTTTGCGTGCTGGTTGAACATGGCGTCCACCACGTGGATGAAGGCTTCATATGAATTGAAGAGGCCATGCCGCCCAGTAAGGAGGTAACCCTCGAGGAGGCCCTGCATGAGGTTCTCGCTGAGCGCCTCGATGACCCTGCCGTCGTGCGAGAGGTGTTCGTCGACAGGAAGTGTCTCTGCCTGCCAGGCCTTCGCCGTCACCTGGTACACGTCGTCGAGGCGGTTGGACGCCGTCTCGTCTGGTCCGAACATCCTGAAATTGTCGGGATTCGCCGAGATCAGGTCGCGCAACCAGCCACCGAGAATCCTGGTCGGCTCGATCACGACGCCGCGACCGTTGGTCAAGTCGATGGCGTGATCTTCGAGCGGGGGCAGGTTGAGCGCGCGGGTCAGCAGACCGCCGTTGCCATGGGGATTGGCCGACATCCGACGATCGCCAGCTGGCCGGTTTGCGTCAAGCGCTGCAATCGGGGCGCCATCCTCATCGAGCAGCTCGTCCACTTGGTAGCTCTGCAGCCACTCCTCGAGCTGTCGAAGGTGTTCGGGCTTATCGCGCACGTTCGCGATCGGCACCTGGTGCGCTCGCCAGGTGTTCTCGACCGGCAGGCCGTCGACGAATTTGGGCCCCGTCCACCCCTTCGGGGTCTTCAGGACGATCATCGGCCAGGTTGGGCGGGCCTCGTTTCCGTCTTCGCGAGCCGACCTTTGAATGGCTGCGATCTCATCCAGTGCCTTCTCCAGCGCGTCGGCGAGTCGAGCATGAACGGCCATCGGGTCTTCGCCGTCGAATCCACCAGAGACGAGGATGGGGGAGTAGCCGTAGCCGCGCATCAGGAGCATCAACTCGTCTTCCGGAATGCGGGCCAGAATCGTGGGATTCGCGATCTTGTAGCCGTTCAGGTTCAGGATCGGCAGTACAGCGCCGTCCGTCTTCGCGCTCAGGAACTTGTTGAGGTGCCAGCTGGTCGCAAGCGTCGCGGTCTCGGCCTCTCCGTCGCCGATGACCGTTGCGAGGAGGAGGTTCGGGTTGTCGAGAGCCGCGCCGTATGCGTGGACGAGGGAGTAGCCGAGCTCACCGCCCTCGTTGATCGAACCCGGAGTCTCAGGGGCCGCGTGAGAGGGGATTCCGCCGGGGAACGAGAACTGCCGGAACAGCTTCTGCATGCCCGCACCATCGCGGGTGATGCCGGAAAACAACTCGGAGTACGTGCCGTCGAGCCACGCGTTCGCAACGATCCCTGGTCCTCCGTGGCCGGGGCCCGCAATGTAGACGACGTCGAGGTCGCGCTCGATGATGAGCCGGTTCATGTGCGCCCAGACGAGGTTCAGGGCGGGAGTCGTGCCGAAGTGGCCGAGCAGGCGCGGTTTCGTGTCGTCGACAGCGAGCGGTCTTTCGAGTCGAGCGTTATCGAGCAGGTAGATCTGACCGACGGAGAGATAGTTGGCTGCCCGCCACCAGTCGTTGACGATGGAAAGATTGCGGGTGGGCTGTGAATCGGAGTTCGCCATAAATTCACACTATGGCGCGCGGATGTGCGCGTTGCCAGTCTTCCGGATTAATTCTTGGGTGCGATCATGCCGCGTGGCCTGCCGTCTCGAGTGCCTCACGCAGCTCGTCGGGGTTTTCGACGTCGTAGAACGCGAACGGTGCCGGCCGGCCACGATTCATCCAGTCGGTGCCGGTGTTGGGGGCCGTTCCCTGTTGGCGCAGGGCGCCGCTCGTCGCAGTCGCGGCCTCGGGCGCCCAGGTCACGGTAATGTGCCTGCCGCTTCGCGTGAGTCGCGTCGCGGTGCTGCGGCCGACAATGGGCACCTCGAGCGACGCGCGGGAGCCGATGAGCGCGAGCGCGCGCTGGGTGGTGACCGCATACCGCGTCGACGCGTTGCGGATGCGTTTGTAGATGAACCGGCCGACGAGCAGGTACAGGCCGACCAGGACGGCCAGCCAGATGAACACCTGGTACGCGAGCTCACCCTCCTGGCGCGTGCTGTGCGAGAGGAACTGGCCGACGATGACGGCGAGCACAACGCACCAGATCACGCTGAACGGCACGAGATACACATCTGCGGGCGCGAACAACACGCGAGTATCGGGATGGCCGACCCAGAGCAGGCGCTCTCCCGGTCGCAGTCTCGGCTCGAATTCCGCGTAGTCGTCGCTGTTCACGGTTGCCAGTATGTCAGTCTCGCCCGTGCAGTCCGGCGGCCGGGATTCCGGCTCGTCCTGCGGCTCGACGTAATAGACTCTCGTGGCCGCCTCCGTAGCTCAGGGGATAGAGCAGGAGCCTTCTAATCTCTTGGTCGCAGGTTCGAATCCTGCCGGGGGCACACGCAGATCGCGCGAGATGTGTGCTCAAGCACAGGGCAGAGAAGCGCCAGCTACTTCCCGACGAACGCCCTGAGCGCATCCAGCAGCACATCCGGCGTCTCCATCTGGGGAACGTGGCCAGTGCGGGGCAGCAGCTCGAAACGAGCACCCGGGATGGCGGCGGCGAAGGCGCGACCATAGTCGGCATCCGCGATCCGGTCGGCCTCGCCCCAGAGGGCCAGGGCGGGTACATCGGCAGTGCCGAGCCGCGCGCGAAGGGTCGGGTCGGACATCCCTCCGCCGTACAGGGCGAGCGCAGCGCGGTTGCCAGCGAAGATCTGCTGCACCGCTGCGGGCATCGAGTCGGGGTCGAGACTCGGCGCCTTGGATGGGTCGTACCAGCTGTACTCGGCGAGCTGCGCCGGCGCCGGCGAGCCCGCGACCGGATGGCCTTCGACTTCGATACCGACGCCATCCGCGATCGCGATGCCGCCGAGCCGCGCGGGGTGAAGCAGCGCCAGCTCGGCTGCGATCCATCCGCCCATCGAATTGCCGATCACGATTGCGTCGGTGAGTTCCAGCGAATCCAGCAGGCCAGCGTACAGTTCGGCAAGGCCGCCGATGGATGTGAGCGCCTCGGGCCGCGGTGTGCCGCCGAACCCGGGGTGGGTCGTCACGATCACGCGGGTACCGGTTTCGCCCGCGAGCAGGTCGGCGAAGCCGGTGACGGAGACGGGCCCGGCGCCGCCGTGAAGGATGACGACCGGGCGGCCTTCTCCGCGCTCGGCTGCGGTGAGAGGCATGTCGCCGAATGAGGTCGGGACGCTGAGGGAGAGAGAAGCGGTCATGCGAAAATCGTATATCCACATGTTTATATAAGCAAGTTGCTTTTTCGACTACAATCGAAGAATGGCAATGTCGATAGCTGAACTGGGTCTCGCGGTGAAGCGCCTCCAGGTCAAGCACCACCGTGCGGCGACCGAAGCGTTGCGGCCGCTGGACGTGACCCTCGTGCAGTGGGACGCACTCCGTCATCTGCATGCCCATCCCGGCGCATCGCAGCACGACCTCGCCGTACTCACGTTTCAGACCGACCAGGCTTTCGGAACCCTTGCAGCACGGCTTGAAGCGCGAGGACTCATCCAGCGAGTGAACGGTGCCGGTCGCGCCATCCGCCCCGAGCTGACGCCGGAGGGGGAGCGCATCTTCGCTGCCGGACGCGAGGTCACAGAGCGCGTCGTCAGCGAGTCGTTCAGCCCGCTCGACGCGGAGGAGCGCGCTGTGCTCGGCGGAATGCTGGAACGACTCCTCGCCACAAAGGTCGAGTGAGCCAGCAGTCAATCGATTTCGTGCGGCGCAACAACTGAGGCGCCCGGGGACGAGTTGCCGAACCTCAGGATCCACAACGATCGCGCTCGCGATGAACTCGGCTGGCGCCCGCGCCCGGCAGAGACCACCATTGTGGAGAGCGCAGAAAACCTGCGCGACCTCGGCCTGCTCGAGAATCCCTGATCGACGCGGTCTGCGTCGCGAAACGCACACACAAGGATGCCGCCATCACCCCCAGCACCCAGCAAGAAATCGTCGCCCGGCTCCGCGCGGCGGGCTGCGTCTTTGCCGAGGATGAGGCATCCCTTCTGGCCGAGACGGCGCGCACGCCCGACGAACTGGAATCCCTCATTCGACGCCGCGTGGCCGGCGAGCCGCTCGAGGTAATCGTCGGCTGGGCGGAGTTTGCCGGGCTGCGTATTGCCGTGGAACCCGGGGTGTTCGTGCCGCGGTACCGCACCCAGTTCCTGGTCGAGCAGGCGATCGGGCTGGCGAGTGAACTCGAGGCGGAGCATCCCGTGGTCGTCGACCTGTGCTGCGGCACGGGCGCGATGGGCGCGGCGGTGCTGGCAGCTCTGCCCCGCGTCGAGGTCTACGCGGCGGACATCGACCCGGACGAGGTGCGTGTTGCGCGGAGAAACCTGCCCGCGGACCGCGTGTTCGAGGGGGATCTCTACGACGCGCTGCCAGCGCACTTGAGAAGCCGGATCGACATCCTTGTGGTCAATGCGCCCTACGTGCCGACCGATGAGATTGCAATGATGCCAGTTGAAGCCCGAGACCACGAGAATCGTGTTGCGCTCGACGGTGGGGCCGACGGATTGGACATCCAGCGGCGGGTCGCAGCAGGCGCATTCGCGTGGCTGCGGGCTGGGGGACACCTGCTGGTCGAGACGAGCGTGCGCCAGGCGACCGCGAGCGCCGCGATCCTCGAGAGCAATGGGTTCCACGCGCGCGTCGAACACTCAGATGACTTCGACGCAACCGTAGCGATCGGCCGACGAAGCGCCTGACCCGTTTCTCCTAGTCGTCCAGGCGGCGCTCCGGCGCGATGCGATTACGGACGGTGCCAGCCGTGACCGGCGGTGAGTACGGCGACTCCGCGTCGTCCCCGTCGTCGACTGCTCCTGCGTCGTCATCGTCGTCATCGTCGGGGGATTCGGTCGCGACCGGAATCGAAATCGGTGCTGTGCCCGTCTCGTGCTGGACGGGAGTCGAAGCCGCCGCCGGCTGTAGGGGAGTCGCGGCCGTCGCGGGGACGACCTCGGTCTCGCTGGCTGGCTTCGCGATGAGGGGCGGAGGCGCGGCGGCCAGCTGGCTGGCCAGCGACGGGGTGGATGGCGCCGCAGTGGCTTGTGTTGAGGCGCCCGTCGTCGTGGCTGCCGTCGCAGCCGTTGGGGTCGTTCCGGTGGGAGGCTCGACGTGGTCGGAAGCCCACTCGCGCTGCTGGGCAACCAGCGAACTCTGGCTGGCCGAGTCGTCGTCGTACTGCCACTGCACGAGGTCGAAGGCAAACAGCTTCTTCGCCCGGCGTGGGCGAGCCTGCCAATCGAGAAGGCGATCACGGAAGTCGAAGAACGTCTGCTCGGCCTGGAAGCTGAAACTCGCCGAGTTCTTCTTCATCGCGTTCAGCTCGTGAGTCGCCCAGTCGGCGGCCGCGATTGCTCCCGCGACCGGGAGCAGTCGCATCCTGAGGTCTGACTCGCTGATCAGCGCGTCGACATGTTGCTTCTCGTCCCCGCCGAGAGATGACCACAGCGCGGCACGCCGACCCGCTCCGATCAGCGCCATGATGGCGGCGGCCTTGATCTCGCGATCCTGGTGATCGATGATTCTGCGAGCGAAACCGCTGGCGATCCAGGCCGCAACGAGACCGGCCACGACGATCGCGATAAAGGGCAGGATCGCGGTCGTGATGACCCGCGTTCCCTCCGAAGAGTTGAACCAGGACACGATGTCGTTCCACCACTGCATGTTTCGCACCCTACCTGTGAGATTTCACTGCGCAAGGGCGGCTGGCGGGGTTTCCGCAAAGCAGTTTCCGGTGACGTCGACAAATTGCCCCGAGTTGCCTGCTGGCTTTAGCTGAATCGGAAGCAGTCGACGGCGTCATCCAGCTGCCAGAACTCGCCGAGCGCGAGCGATGGGCGCTGCGCCGAGAACATCCGCTTGGCACAGAACCGCCGGTCTCCTGCCTGCATGAATGCCTCGATGTAGCCGAGCACCTCGCCCGAGCGGCGGGTGACCCGCCACAGCTCGTCGTGCAGTTGGACGAGAGTGACGCCGAAACGTGTAACGGCGGTTGATTCGACGAAATCCAAGGTCGTCATTTTTTCTCCGATGATGCAGCCGGCCCGACTGACAAGAACATCTTCATGCTAGAAACGACCCCCGACATCCAAGAAATGCCGGCAGGCAGCAGCGCTCCGCTCAGTGCACCTGACCGGATCTGAGCGCGAGGTCGGCGTCGACGACTCGACCCGATCTCGCGGTCTGGGCAAGCACGATTCCGACCAGGACGACGGCTGCACCGGCGAGCTGGACTCCGTCGAGGCCCTCTCCGAGCCACAGCCACGCGAACAGGAACGCGAAGATCACCTCGGATGTCGCGACGACGCCTGCCGCGGTCGCGCTCAGCGTCTTCAACGCACGGAACGAGAGGAAGAATGGAGCGAAGGTGCCGAGCAGGATGTTCCACACGATCGGAATCCACAGCGGCACCACCACGCCAGCCAGGTTGCCGCCGAGCGGAACAGCCCGGGCAAGGGTGCTTGGCTCGAGGGTCCACCATCCACTGAACATCGCCCAGAATGCGGCAGCGAATGCCATCGTCCAGAACGCGACGACGAGCGGTGGCGTCGAGGTCATCTGGCGTTCGCCGACGACGAAGTAGACGGTCAGTGTGACGGCGGCGACGAGCGCAAGGATGACGCCGACCGGATCGAGACTGCCAGACCAGATCTCCGCCACGACCGCCAACCCGACCAGCACGCATCCGATGGCAACCCACAGCCGAGCGCGCACCTTCTCGCCAAGGAACAGGAAGGCGACGAGCGCAACCATGAGCACGGCGGTGTATTCGACGAGGAGGGTGATGCCGACGGGGAGCAGCTGCAGTGCGCCAGCGTAGCTCGCCTGCAGTAGTGCAACCCCGATCACGCCGAGAAACGCGAGCGTCGCGAATTGTCGCCTGCTGACCAGGAAGGCACTCCGGTTGGAAACGAGGAGGCAAGCGCCCGCGACGACAGCAGTCCCGAGCACCCGGAAGAGCGTGAGCTGGGTCGGCGTGACTCCGGCGTCGACGATGACCTTGGTTACGGTGCCGTTCAACCCGAACAGCAGGGATGCGAGAAGGGCGTAAACGTAGCCCATTCGCTATCTGAGACTGGTTCCGTCGATGGCGAACGGCTCGATGGCAGCAATCTCGTCTGCCGTGAGCGCGGGCTTCGCCAGCGCTCCGACATTGTTTTCGAGTTGGGCGACGCTGCTCGCTCCGATGAGCGCCGACGCGACCTGGGGCTGCCTGAGCACCCAGTGCAGCGCAAGCTGTGCCAAGGACTCGCCGCGGTCGTTCGCGATGTGGTTCAGTGCGCGCACGCGGGCGAGATAGTCGTCCGTGATGCGGGTCGAGTCGATCCAGCGCCCCTCCGCTGCGCGCGAGTCCGGCGGGATGTTGCCATCGATGTACCGGTCGGTGAGCAGCCCCTGCGCAAGAGGCGAGAACACGATGGCCCCCGAGCCGATCTCGTCCAGCACCGGGAACAGGCCGGCTTCGATGTGGCGGTCGAACATGTTGTACCGGGGCTGATGGATGGCGAGGGGGATGTTGTGGACGGCCAGTGCCGCGGCTGCGGCCCGCGTCTCATCCGGACTGTAGTTCGAGACGCCGACGTAGAGCGCCCGGCCGGAGTGCACGGCGGTCGCAAGCGCGCCCATCGTCTCTTCGATCGGCGTGTTCGGGTCGGGGCGGTGGGAGTAGAAGATATCGACGTAGTCGAGGCCCATCCGCGTGAGGCTCTGGTCGAGCGACGCGAGCAGGTATTTGCGAGAACCCCACTCACCGTATGGCCCCGGCCACATGTAGTAACCGGCCTTCGACGAGATGATGAGTTCGTCGCGGTACGGCTTCAAGTCGGACGCGTAGACCAGACCGAAATTAGATTCAGCCGAGCCGTCCGGCGGCCCGTAGTTGTTCGCAAGGTCGAAATGGTTGATTCCGAGATCGAACGCCCTGCGGATGATCGCTCGCTGGGTGTCGAGCGGTCGGTCTGTTCCGAAGTTGTTCCAGAGGCCGAGCGAGACGCCGGGTAATTTCAGTCCGCTTTTTCCGACGCGGTGGTACTGCATGGAGTCGTATCGGGTTTCGGCGGCAGCAAAGGGCATGACACCAAGCCTAAGTGAGCGCACACTTCGCCGATCCGCACGAAGTGTTCATCGCCACCCCCTTGAATCCCCAGACAGGGTTCCTAGACTGAACGTGATCGCAGGTGTTGCGGTCGGTGCCGCGCACGCCCGCTGGCACAAGAAAGGAACTCAATGATGAGTGACACAACGCTCGAGACGCATACCTGGGTCGCATTCGGCCCCGCCGGTGCTCTCGGCTCAATTCATGCCGCCGACGGCGGCTTCACCTTCAAGCTCATGGGCGACTCCGTCCCGCGAGCGACGTATCCGAGCCTCGCGGTCGCCAAGAGCGCGCTCTATGCCGCGCTCGAGCCGGGTTCGGACTGGCCCGAGTTCAAGGAGCACTAGCGGCGATCATCGCCGCCCGCTCTACTCCCGCACAGGCAGTACATCGCCGGTCGTCTCCACGGATGGGGACGACCGGCGTTTTTTGCGACCGAGCTCTCGAAGACTTGGGTTCGACGGAGCCGCGGCTGCTATCCCGGCACGAGTGTGGTTGCGGCTCCGTCGCCAGCAAGGCACTCGAGCCTGCTGCGGCTCAACGAGGGAGAAACTTTTGTCAGACAACATCACGCTCACGGGCATCGTCGCATCCGAGCCCCGCTCGATCACCACGAGCGAGGGTCTCGCGATCACGAGCTTTCGGCTCGCTTCGAGCCAGCGCCGTTTCGACCGCGGGCAGCAGAAGTGGATCGACGCAGACACCAACTGGTACTCGATCACCATGTTTCGCCAGCTGGCGGCCAACTGTGCGGTGTCGATCCACAAGACCGATCGAGTCGTCGTGACTGGTCGTCTGCGGGTCAAAGACTGGTCGACCGGTGAGAGGTCGGGTACCAATATCGAGGTCGACGCGGATGCGATCGGTCACGACCTCTCGTGGGGTACCGCCGCGTTCTCTCGCAACACCGTGTCGGCGCGCACAGACATCCCCTCTTCCGGCGACGCGGCTGGCTTCCCGCCCGAGACGGGCGCGCTTGACACCGCCCAGCCGCCTTTTGGCGAGCATGGGTCTGGCGAGGCTCCCGTCCTGGTTGGGGCTCTCACAGCCCCGGCCGGCGAGATCGAGACGCCGTTCTAAGACTCAAGTCGGGACGGCACGACGCCGAGCGCTTCGGCGTACCGCTCGTTGAGCTGCGACCAGCCGTGTTGCATCGCGGCCATGCCGCGCACGGGCACGGTCGGCCTACCGGCCATGGCGTCCGCCGCGACGTCGAGGCAGAGGTGCCACCCAGCCGCAACGGCTGAGGCCATGGCCGCATCGGTGAGGCGATGACGGAGCGTCAGCGTCGTGCCTGTGGCATCCGTGTCCGGCTGCAGACGCCAATCGAGCACATCGGTGGCCCAAGTGTGTTCGAGCTCGTACGGGCGATCGGACACGAGCACGTGGCCCGGCACGTCAAAGGCTGGCACTCCATCCGGATCGTCGTCCCCGAGCATCGTGAAGACGACCGCACCGATGGCCGAGAGATCGCGATCGGCGGTGTGTGGAGCCCAGAGGGCGAGTTGCTTGGGGTCCGTGACTTCTGCCCAGACGGTAGAGGGCGCGCTGTCGAAGTGCCGCACGAACACCACCGTGGTGTCGCCGTCGGTATCCTCGCGGCTCACCTCAGCCAGTTCGGGTTGCCCTGGTGTGGCGTGGCTCTTCATTGCCGATTAACCTACGCTCGCAACCTTTCAGCGTCTATACGTCCTCTCACGGGCGGCTCCGTCTAGAATTTCGATTCGACGGCTCCAACCCTTCGCGGTTGGCTGACGTGGGGTGAGACGTGCTTCGTGAACCGCGCGGCCGGAACCGGGGGCGTGGAATGAGCGGGAGAATGCGTTTGGCGAAACTCGGCAGGGCCGGTGCGACCGGCCTTACGCTTGCCGCCTGCGCGATACTGCTCACGGCCTGCGTCGGAAGCCCCAGGGATGTCGATAAGACGCCCACTCCGATCGCTGCGGCATCCGAGTCGCCGACCCCAACGCCAACCGCGACGCCCACCGGCCCACCGGTCCTTGAGCCGAATGGCACCGCCGCGGCCAATCTTGCGTACTTCAACCTGGTTGGGCACAACAAGTTCGCAGGGCATCCGAACATACTCGGGCGTGCCATCGTCGACGACCTGGTAGCAGCGGGGTTCGTGAAGAAAGACATGGAGATCACGCCAGACAAGACCTCGATCGGCCTCGCGGCATGGAACATCGAGTTCTCCGTGAAGATGAACGACAGCTGCCTGATCGGGCAGACAGGCAACGTCGGATTCCAGTCGTTCGCAGCGCCCCTTCTTGCCTCGGAGAAGTGTCTCATCGGGCAGACACGCACAATCGACTGGTAGTCCGGCAGAACTGGCAGTTGAGCAGATCCACCCGTCGAGCAGAAGTGAGCCGCGGCGCCGAACCCTAGACTGGTTGCCATGGCCGAATTCATTTACTCGATGGTCCGCGCCCGAAAAGCGGTTGGTGACAAGCTCATCCTCGATGACGTCACCATGTCGTTCTTTCCGGGAGCGAAGATCGGTGTCGTCGGGCCGAACGGCGCCGGTAAGTCGACAATCCTCAAGATCATGGCGGGGCTCGACACCCCGAGCAACGGCGAAGCGCGACTGAGCCCCGGATACTCCGTCGGCATCCTCATGCAGGAGCCGGAACTGGACGAATCGAAGACCGTGCTCGAAAACGTGCAGGAAGGCGTTGGCCCGATCAAGGCCAAGGTCGACCGTTTCAACGAGATCTCGATGGCGATGGCAGACCCCGACGCCGACTTCGACACGCTGCTCGCCGAAATGGGCCCGCTGCAGGAAGAGATCGACGCGGCAGACGCCTGGGATCTCGACTCCCAACTCGAGCAGGCAATGGATGCGCTTCGTACGCCTCCGGGCGACGCGACTGTCGCGAACCTGTCCGGCGGTGAGAAGCGCCGCGTTGCGCTGACAAAACTTCTGCTGCAGAAGCCGGACCTCTTGCTCCTCGATGAGCCGACTAACCACCTCGACGCCGAAAGCGTCCTCTGGCTGGAGCAACACCTGGCCAAGTACCACGGTGCCGTCCTCGCGGTCACTCACGACAGGTACTTCCTCGATCATGTCGCCGAATGGATCGCCGAGGTCGATCGCGGCCACCTTTACCCGTACGAAGGCAACTACTCGACCTATCTCGAGAAGAAGCAGGAACGCCTCACCGTGCAGGGCAAGAAGGACGCCAAGCTCGCGAAACGCCTCTCCAGCGAGCTCGAATGGGTCCGCAGCAACGCGAAGGGCCGCCAGGTCAAGTCGAAGGCTCGTCTCGCGCGCTATGAGGAAATGGTCAACGAGGCCGAGAAGACACGCAAGCTCGACTTCGAAGAGCTTGTGATTCCCGTCGGCCCACGCCTCGGCTCGCAGGTCATCGATGCCAAGAAGCTCGAGAAAGGCTTCGACGGTCGCGTCCTCATCGACGGTCTCAGTTTCACGCTGCCGCGAAACGGCATCGTCGGAGTCATTGGCCCGAACGGCGTAGGCAAGACGACACTGTTCAAGACGATTACCGGGCTCGAACCACTCGACGGTGGTGACCTGAAGATCGGCGAGACCGTCGACATCTCGTACGTCGACCAGAACCGCGGCGGCATCGACCCGAACAAGACGCTCTGGGAGGTCGTCTCTGACGGCCAGGACTTCATCCAGGTCGGCCGGACGGAGATCCCCTCGCGCGGATACGTTTCGCAGTTCGGCTTCAAGGGCCCGGACCAGCAGAAGAAGGCCGGCGTACTCTCCGGTGGTGAGCGCAACCGCCTGAACCTCGCCCTGACCCTCAAGCAGGGCGGTAACCTGCTGCTCCTCGACGAACCGACGAACGACCTGGATGTCGAGACTCTCGGCAGCCTCGAAAACGCGCTCCTCGAGTTCCCCGGTTGTGCCGTGGTCATCACTCACGACCGGTGGTTTCTCGACCGCATCGCAACGCACATCCTCGCCTTCGAGGGGACGGAAGAAAACCCCGGGTATTGGCACTGGTTCGAGGGCAACTTCGAGGCGTACGAAGAGAACAAGGTCGAGCGCCTCGGGCCTGATGCCGCGAAGCCGCACCGCAGCGCGTATCGCAAGCTGACGCGCGACTAATCTCGATAACGCGGGCTCCTTCGTCGCGCCGCTACTCGACTACCAGGAGGAGGCCGGTCCGGTTGCTCAGAATCCACGTCCAGATTCCGCTCCGGTGGTCTGACTTCGATGCGTACGCTCACGTGAACAACGCCGAGATGCTGCGCCTTCTCGAGGAGGCGCGCATCCAGGCAATGTGGCGGCCTGACAACGGCGTCGACAGGGAAGTTCCGACGGCCGTGATGGATGTTCGTCCGGGAGCTGCGACGCTCGCCCTGATCGCGCGCCAGGAGATCGAATACCTCGCACCGATTCCATACATGCGGGCGCCGCTCGACATCGAGATGTGGGCGGGCGGCATCGGCGGGGCGAGTATCGACGTCTGCTACGAGATCTTCACCCCCATCGGGGTCGAGCCACGCGTTCTTTTCACGCGTGCTGCGACCACCGTGGTGATGGTGTCGGCTGAAACGAATCGCCCGACCCGCGTGCCCGCAGAACTTCGCGAGGCGTGGACGCCGTACATCGGCGACCCGGTCGCGTTCACGAAGAGACGCTGACCTGGTCACACGCGGGCTCAGGTCGCTCGGCGCTTAGCCTTTCGGGATGCGGATCGTGCCCTCCTGGGCGACGCTCGCGACGAGCACTCCGTCGCGACGATAGATGCGCCCGAGGGACAGCCCGCGACCGCCGATCGCGTTCGGGGATTCCTGCACGTACAGCAGCCATTCGTCCACGCGTGCGAAACGGTGCCACCACATCGCGTGGTCGAGGCTCGCGATCTTCAGCCCCGGGGTCGCCCACGGTAGTCCGTGGCGTCGAAGCACCGGCTCGAGCAGTGAGTAGTCGCTCAGGTAGGCGAGGGCAGCCCTGTGCAGGTTTTCGTTGTCGGGGAGGGTGCCGATCGCTTTGATCCAGACCGCCTGGTGGGCGACGGGTTCGCCTTCGACCGCGAACCAGATCGGGGAAGGCACGTGGCGCATGTCGAACGGACGACCGTGAGCCCACACCTTCGCAACGGGATGGTCGATTCCCTCCAGCGTCTCGGCGCTGCTCGGCAGCGACTCAGGCGCCGGGATGCCCGCCGGCATTGGTGTTTGATGCTCGAGGCCATCGTCGATCGTTTGGAACGATGCGATCATCGACAGGATCGGAACACCGCTCTGGTACGCCTGAGTGCGGCGTGTCGCAAACGACCTGCCGTCGTGGATGCGGTCGACGGAGAACGTGATCGGCAGCGTGATGTCGCCGGGTCGCAGGAAGTAGCCGTGCATCGAGTGGATGATCCGGTCATCCGAGATCGTGCGCGTGGCCGCGACGACGGACTGTGCGAGCACCTGCCCGCCGAACACCCGTCCGTGCGGCTGCCACTGGCTCGGGCCTGTGTAGATGTCTTCGGTTGTGCGTGCCCCGGTGTCGGTGAGATCGAGTGCGGCCAGCATGCCCGACAATGGGTCGCTCATGCCCTGTAGTTTAGAACCTCGATGAGTAGAACATTCACCCTCGTTGACGCCATGGCGTTGCGCGACCTCCAGGTTTACCTGTCGCGCGCTTCACGAATCGAAGAGGGATCAGTGCGGCTGATCTCCGCCGGGGGAGTGCTGGCTGTCTACGTGGCGGTCGTCTACCCCATGGGGCTGCTGGATGAGGTCCCGACGGTGCTCGGGCTCCGTACCTTCGCGCTCAAAGAGACCGAGTCGTTCGATGCCGTCGTTCCGGTGCGCTCCCTCATCGAGCGCGTTGCACGCCAGGTGGAGGCAATCGTCGATGACGCCCTGCCCATCACCATGTCGCTCCCGATCGAGGTGCACACGGTCACCTGGGCTGCTATTTCGCCGCCGAAGGGCGGCTGGGTAACCCAGATGCCGACCAACACCGGACTCTTGGATGCGACGGCGCGAGCCGGCATCGATGAGGTCGCCGAAGCCGTCCCGGCGAGCACAGGGCAGCAGCTGGTTCATCGCGTGCGCTCCGAGGTCTGGGGTCGCCCGATCGACGGCCTTGAGCACGTCCCAGCGGGCGGCGCTTTTGCCGCCCTGTCGCTCGGATTCCTTGGCGATGAGCCGGAGGGCGAGGTCAGGATCTACGAAACCGGTCCGTGGACGCGCCTCACGACCGCGCGCGGCCACGTGCTGATCAAGCGCAAGGCGTGGACGCTCTCGCGCTGACCGCCGTGGAGCCGACGAGCGCGAGGCCGACCAGCATTCCTAGCTGCGGGTGATCGAGACCAGGGGAATCTGCCGCGTCGTCTTCTGCTGGTACTCGGCGAAGCCGGGATTCGTGATGCCGATCTCGGCGTAGCGCTGCGATCTGCGTGGTTCCGGGACCGTTGCGGCGACTGCGTCGTACTCCTCGATGCCGCCGTCAACGGCTACCTCGACGTGCACGTCGGGATTCGCAACGAGGTTGTGATACCACGCGGGGTTTGTCGGTGCGCCACCCTTCGATGCAATGACGATCCGGGAGCCGTCACCCTCTGCGAAATACATCATGGGGCTGGTGCGGCGCTCGCCCGACTTTGCCCCCGTCGTGGTCAGGAGAAGCAGGTGCGCACCCTCAAAGGGGCCGCCGACCACTCCGTTGTTGCCGCGGAACTCCGCGATGATCTTGTCGTTCCAGTCGCTCATGACCCGAGCCTATCCATTCCGGAACTCGCGGATTAGAGGGCGGCGACGGCGCGACCGGCGGCGCGACCGCTGAACAGGCAGCCGCCGAGGAAGGTTCCCTCGAGCGCGCGGTATCCGTGAACGCCTCCGCCACCGAATCCACTTGCCTCGCCCGCCGCATAGAGGCCGGGGATCGGCTCGCCGTCCGCCTTCAGCGCCTGCGCGTTCAGGTCCGTCTCGATTCCACCGAGGCTCTTGCGAGTCAGGATATGCAGTTTGACCGCGATCAACGGCCCCGCTGCAGGGTCGAGGATTCGGTGCGGGGACGCGACACGGATCAGCTTGTCTCCGCGGTACTTTCTCGCCTGGCGGAGCGCGCTCACCTGCGAATCCTTCGTGAAGTCGTTGGCCAGCTCGCGGTCGCGCGCTTCGATCTCGTAGCGGACCCGCTCCACGTCGAGGTCGACATCCGGCGAGAGCTTCACCATGCCGGCGAGGAGTTCGTCGAGCGTGTCCGCGACCACGAAGTCTTCGCCCTTCTCCTTGAACGCCTCGACCGGTCCCGGTGCCCCCTTGCCGATTCGCTTCAGGAGGAGCCGGATGCTCTTGCCGGTGAGATCGGGGTTCTGCTCGCTGCCGGAGAGGGCGAACTCCTTTTCGATGATCTTCTGCGTCAGCACGAACCAGCTGTAGTCGTGGCCGGTCGCGACGATGTGCTCGAGCGTTCCGAGCGTGTCGAACCCGGGGAACAGTGGCACGGGCAGCCGATTGCCCTCCGCGTCGAGCCAGATGGAGGATGGCCCGGGGAGGATCCGGATGCCGTGTTTGGCCCAGACGGGCGCGTAGTTGGTGATCCCCTCGACGTAGTGCCACATCCTGTCACGGTTGATCACCCGGGCCCCGGTGCGCTCAGTGATCGCGAGCATCCGGCCGTCGACGTGGGCCGGGACTCCGCTCAGCATGGTCTCGGGCGCGGTGCCGAGTCGCTCAGGCCAGAACTCGCGCACCAGCTCGTGGTTGCCTCCGATGCCACCGCTTGCCACGATGACGGCGGCCGCGCGCACCTCGAACTCGCCGACGGCATCCCGGTTGGTCGCGATGCCACGCTCGGCGTCATCCGGCGCGAGAATGCTGCCTCGAGCCCCGATGACGGCGCCATTTTCCATCACCAGTTCATCGACGCGGTGCCGATGGAGCACGGTCACAAGACCGGCTTCCACTCCGGCACGCAGCTTTCTTGCGAATGGTTCGACGACGCCGGGGCCCGTTCCCCAGGTGATGTGGAAGCGCGGCACAGAGTTGCCGTGCCCCGTTGCCGTGTATCCGCCACGCTCGGCCCAGCCGACGACAGGGAAGAACCGGATGCCCCGCTCCCGAAGCCAGGTCCGCTTGTCGCCCGCCGCCCAGGCCAGGTATGCCTCCGCCCATCGCCTCGGCCACGCATCCTCATCGCGGTCGAAACCGGCCGTCCCGAGCCAGTCCTGGCGTGCGAGATCGAGGCTGTCGTGTACGCCGAGGTGGCGTTGCTCCGGGGAATCGACGAGAAAGATACCCCCGAAAGACCACCAGGCCTGGCCGCCGAGATTCGCCTCGGATTCCTGCTCGAGGAGGATGATCCGGTTGCCTGCGTCGATCAGCTCGGCCGCGGCAACCAGCCCTGCGAGGCCGGCGCCGACAATTATTGCGTCCGCGCGCTCGTTCATTGCTGAAACCCCTTCGTTTCTCCTTCCGTACGAGCGTACGGCAGCCATCACGACGGCAAGCGCTTGCACTACAAGAGGTGCGCATCACGCGCAACTATTTTGCGGCCGTGTTTAACCTAGGTAACGACTGGGTCAGTTCTGCCAATTTGCCGTGAAGGTACAGGTAGTATCGGGACACCATTCGCATAACCCTCTTTGGCGAATTCGCCTCAGGCGGTGCGTAACAGCATGGAAGGCAGGATCGAACTACATGAACAACAAACGAATCATCGCCAGTTTGGCCGCGGTAGCGGCACTGGGGTTGCTCGTGGCTGGTTGTGCAAACACCGGTTCCGGTGGCACCAAGGCAGCGAGCCCGACCAAGATCTCACTCCCCGCCCTCACCTCGATTTCCACCCCGCCGAACGCGGTCCTGCCTGCAGGCGACGGGAGCGGCAAGTGCGCCGCTGGCACGACGATTGCGTACATCGGCGCGGAAACCGGTGCCAACGCTGCCTTGGGCATCAACATCTACAACGGTGTGCAACTCGCGATCGACCAGCACAACAAGGCCAACCCCGGCTGCCAGGTGAAGTTCACCAAGTTCGACACAGAGGGCGACCCGACGAAGGCGACCGGTCCTGTCACGCAGGCCGTCAACACGCCGGCGATCGTCGGTGCCGTTGGCCTCCCGTTCTCGGGTGAGTCGCAGGCGACCGGCAACATCTTCGAGCAGAAGGGCCTCGTGCACATCACGCCTTCCGCAACGAACCCTGGCCTCACCAAGAACGGCTGGACCACCTTCTTCCGCGCGCTCGGTAACGACGCGGTCCAGGGGCCTGCAGCAGCCAAGTTCGTCACGGGAACCCTGAAGGCCAAGAAGGTCTTCCTGGTTCAGGATGACTCGGACTACGGCATTGGCCTCGCGAAGACCACCGGTGACGCTCTTGGCAGCGCCGAGGTTGGCAGCGACAAGGTCATCACCGGCCAGAAAGACTTCTCGTCAACCGTATCCAAGGTCATCAGCTCCAAGGCCGACGCTGTGTACTACTCGGGCTACTACGCCGAGGGTGCTCCGTTCGACCAGCAGCTCGTTTCCAAGGGCTACAAGGGCGTCTTCATCGGCCCGGATGGTGTGAAGGACGACCAGTTCATCAAGCAGGCAGGCAACGCGTCATCGAACGCGTACTTCACCTGCCCCTGCATCCCGGGCGAGCTCATCCCGGACTTCGAGAAGGCGTACAAGGCAGCGTTCAGCGCAGAGCCTGGTACGTACTCGATCGAGGGTTACGACGCCACGACCGTCCTGCTCTCGGGCATCGACAAGGGCAACGACAGCCGCCCGAAGCTTCTCGCATACGTGAAGAGCTACGACGCTGACGGGCTGAGCAAGCACTACAAGTGGGACTCGACAGGCGAGCTTCAGGCGCCTGCGGTCTACGGCTACGAGGTCAAGAACGGCACGATCGTTCCGATCGGTGTCATCGGCAAGTAGTCACACCTCATGAAGCGCCGTGGGTAAAGGACCTGCGGGTCCCTCCCCACGGCGCTTTTCTGTTCGATCCACGCCTAACCACCCCCATCAGCCAATAGCGCGAAGCCGCCGTCCGCGGCCGACCGCCTGTACTAACGAGGGCCTTTCTTGATTCATATGCTGATTGCCCACCTCGCCGTGGTGCATCTCGACGACAATCCCTGGATCACGTTCAACGTTCCAGCATTCATCCAAAACTTCTGGCCATCGACCTTCGACGGGTTGACCTACGGGGCGATCTACGGGTTGGTGGCCCTCGGCTACACGCTCGTCTACGGCGTGCTCAACCTCATCAACTTCGCCCACTCCGAAGTGTTCATCATCGGTTGTTATGGCGTCGTGTTCGTCCTGACGGCCCTCGGCTTCGGTCCGAACCCCCCTGTCATCTCGATCTGGGCGGTCATTGGAGACCTGCTCCTTGCGGTGATCGTGGGAATGTTGGCGTCGGCCGCCACGGCGTTCGTCATCGAACGAGTGGCGTACAGGCCACTTCGGCGGCGCAACGCTCCCCGCCTTGCGTTCCTGATCACGGCGATCGGCGCATCCTTCGCGATCCAGTACGCGCTCTTCCTCTGGCGTGGCGCGCAGCCGGAGCCGGCCGTGACCATGTTCATACCGACACCGATTTTCGACGTCTTCGGCACGATCATTGACAGCCAACAGCTGACCATCGTCATTGCCGCGGTCATCCTGATGGTCGTGACTGACCAGTTCATCCGCCGCTCCCGTACCGGCCGCGGCATCCGCGCGGTTGCGCAGGATCCGGACACGGCAACACTGATGGGCGTCAGCCGCGAGCGGATCATCGTAACCACGTTCATTATCGGGGGCCTGCTGGCGGGCGCCGCAGCGCTCTTCTACGTGATGAAGATCCCGTCCGGAGTGCAGTACAACGGTGGATTCGTCCTCGGCATCAAGGCCTTCGCCGCTGCGGTGCTCGGCGGCATCGGCAACATCCGCGGCGCCCTCCTCGGTGGACTGATCCTTGGTGTCATCGGCAACTATGGCGCCGATCTCCTGGGCAGCTCGCAGTGGATCGACGTCGTCGCCTTCGTGGTGCTCGTGCTCGTGCTGATCGTGCGGCCGAGCGGCATCCTCGGCACTTCGCTCGGAAGGAGCAAGGCATGAGCACCGTCAACGGACCAACGCTCCAGCCGGACGCAGAGTCGGCGAAGGACGAGATCGACCGCGAAACGAGCAATCGACGCAGGAACCGACCGACGCCGCTTCGCGACTGGTGGAACAACCTCCGCCGGCCACAGCAGTGGGCGTTCATCGCGATCATCGTCGTGCTTGCCTATCTCCTGCCCGTGCTGAACCCTCCCATCCTCTCGACCGAGCCCGGCACTGACTGGCCGATCGCCTGCTTCCACATGGCGCTCTACGCCCTCATCGCCGTCGGCCTGAACGTCGTGGTCGGATACGCGGGGCTGCTCGACCTGGGATACGTCGCCTTCTTCGCCGTAGGCGGCTACGTTGCGGCGATGCTGACGAGCCCGGATTCCCCGTTCATCCACATCCCGTTCCTGTGGACGGTCCCCGTTGCGATGGCGGTCACGATGTTCTTCGGCGTGTTTCTCGGGGTTCCGACCCTCCGGCTGCGCGGCGACTACCTGGCCATCGTCACCCTCGGCTTCGGTGAGATCGTGCGGATCCTTGCCACGATCATCCCGGCCCTGCGGGGCAACGTCGGCTTCTCGCAGCTGTCGCAGCCGCCCGGAAAGAACCCGGACGGCACGCCGTTCTTCTCGAACTCGAACGGCGAGCCATGGTACTGGCTGGCACTGACTGTCATCATCATCGTGCTTCTGCTCGCGGGCAACCTCGAGCGCTCGAGGGTCGGCCGCGCCTGGGTCGCAATTCGCGAAGACGAGGATGCCGCCGAGATCATGGGCGTGCCCGTGTTCAAGTTCAAGGTCTGGGCATTTGCAATCGGCGCCGCAATCGGAGGTCTCTCCGGTGCGCTCTCCGCGGGCCAGGTCGGGTTCATCAACAACCAGAACTTCGGAGTCCAGACCTCGATCCTGTTCCTCGCCGCCGTCGTGCTGGGCGGTGCTGGGAACAAGGTCGGTGCCATCGTCGGTGGGGCTATCGTGGCCTATCTGCCCGACCGCTTCATAGCGATCGCCGACTGGAAGTACCTGATCTTCGGCCTCGCGCTGATCGTCATGATGATCTTCCGCGCGGGCGGGATCCTCGGAGCCAGGCAGAAGCTGCTCGCCTTCGGGCGCACGGCGTACGCGCGTGTGCCGAAGCCGGGCGCGCATCCTCCGACGGCTCCCGCGCAGACCGTTGCCGCTGCCGAGGATGGAGCGAAGCCATGAGTGACTCAACCAATACGCCTGCTCCCGAGATCGAAGAAGCGGTCGCCGAGGCAGCCGCTCCTGAGCGCGCGATCGAGGTCGCCGTCGGCGACGACATCATGGTCGTTCAGAACCTCACGGTGAAGTTCGGTGGCCTTGTCGCACTGGATGACGTGAGCTTCACCATCAAGCGCGGCGAGATCCTGGGGCTCATCGGCCCGAACGGCGCGGGGAAGACCACGTGCTTCAACGCCATGACCGGAGTGTACAAACCGACGAGTGGCCAGGTCTTCCTTGAAGGCCAGTCAATCGGCGGCAAGGTGCGCCACAAGATCACCCAGCTGGGGCTCGCGCGAACGTTCCAGAACATCCGCCTGTTCGGTGAGATGACAGCCCTCGAAAATGTGGTGGTTGGCCTCGACGCCCGCCATAAGACGAGTGTCGTCGGAGCGCTCCTTCGCCTGCCGCGTCATTGGCGAGAAGAGCGCTCGGCGATTACCCGCGCGATGGCGTTGCTCGAGTTCGTCGGCATTGCCGACGAGGCCGCAACGCTCTCGCGCAACCTCCCCTATGGCAAGCAGCGCAGGCTCGAGATCGCTCGTGCGCTCGCAACTGACCCGAAGGTGCTCTGCCTCGATGAGCCTGCAGCCGGGTTCAACCCAGCGGAGAAGGAGGAACTCATGGCGCTCATCCGATCGATTCGCGACGACGGCTACACCGTGCTGCTCATCGAACACGACATGAAGTTGGTCATGGGTGTCACCGACCGCATCGTGGTGCTCGAGTTCGGCAAGAAGCTCGCGGACGGCCTGCCTGCCGACATCCGCAACGACGAGCGAGTGATCGCCGCCTACCTCGGGGAGCCTGAAGATGACGCTGCTTGAGTTGAAAGACGTGGACGTGCACTACGGGCGCATCCAGGCGATCCACCAGATGAACTTCTCGGTCGAGGAGGGCGAGATCGTCAGCCTCATCGGCGCGAACGGTGCGGGCAAGTCGACGACGATGAAGACGATTTCGGGCATCCTGAACCCGTCATCCGGCTCGATTCTGTTCGAAGGCGAAGACATCACCAAGATGCGGGCGCACATCCGCGTCATCAGGGGCATCTCGCAGGCGCCAGAGGGGCGGGGGATCTTCCCCGGCATGACGGTCATGGAAAACCTCGACATGGGCGCGTATGCGCGCAAGGACCGCAGCCAGATGAAAGGCGACTTCGACCGGGTGTTCTCGCTCTTTCCGCGGCTCGCTGAGCGCAAGTCGCAGTTCGGCGGCACCATGTCGGGTGGCGAGCAGCAGATGCTCGCCATTGGACGCGCGCTCATGGCTCATCCCCGTTTGCTGCTCCTCGATGAGCCATCGATGGGGCTCGCGCCCCAGTTGATCAAGCAAATCTTCACGATCATCAGCGAGATCAACGAGCAGGGGACGACAATCCTGCTAGTCGAGCAGAACGCGAACCAGGCGCTCGCTCGTGCCGACCGCGCTCTCGTCCTCGAGACGGGAACCATCACGCACCGCGGCACCGGTAAGGAACTGCTCGTAAACCCGGCTGTCAAAGAGGCCTACCTGGGAGTGTGAGTTGCTGAAAATCAACCAGGTCACGTTCGATGCGCATCAGCCGGATGCGGTCGCCGCGCTCTGGTCGGCCGCAATGGGTTTCGCCGAGAACCCGGATGACCCCAACCTGCCCGAGCACGACGAGGCGGCAATCTTCTCGCCCGACCGGTCGCAGGTCTTGCTGTTCATCCGGGTTCCCGAGGGCAAGACCGTGAAGAACCGGGTGCACTTCGACGTGTCGTCAACCGATCTCACGCGCGACCAGGAGGTTGAAAGGATGCTCGGCCTTGGCGCAAGCGTCTACGACGACAGGCGAACGCCGGACGGCAAAGGCTGGGTGGTCATGTGCGACCCGGAGGGCAACGAGTTCTGCATCGAGCGCAGTGAATCGGAGCGAGCGGCGGGCTAACTGGACGCTGTGGACCGGCCGGCAAGGATGTCGTCCGCCTCGAGAGTCTTGAGCGTTTGGGCGAGCATCTTCTCGCTGATGCCCTCGACACCTCGACTGGGAAGTATCAGGCCGAGCGCCGGGTTGGACCGAGCGTCACCCCAGGAAAGGACCACCAATGCCCAAGATTCTCGTCACCGGAGCCACCGGTTCCCTCGGCCACCTGATCGTCGAGGCGCTGCTGCGCGACGGCGTTGCTGCAGCAGACATCACCGCTGGCGGCCGCAATCTCGCGAAGCTCGACGACCTCGCAGCGCGCGGTGTGCATGCGGTGCGATTCGACTATGCCGATCCGGAGTCGCTCGCGTCAGGGCTCCGCGGCCAGGACATCCTGATGCTCGTTTCGGCCAGTGAGCCTGGCAACCGAGTTGCGCTGCACAAGGCGGCGATTGACGCTGCTGTTGGCGCAGGCGTCTCGCGCATCGTCTACACGAGTGCACCGCGGGCGACCACCTCCGCGCTGGTCCTCGCGCCGGACCACAAGGCGACGGAAGAGCTGATTCTCGCATCCGGGATTCCCGCGACGATCCTTCGAAACGGCTGGTACACCGAGAACTACGTCGGAACGGCAAACCAGGCTAAGGAGACCGGCACGGTCGTCGCCAGCGTCGGGGATGGTCGCGTGGCCAGCGCGAGCCGCGTCGACTACGCGGATGCCGCTGCCGCAGCAATCGTCGGTGACGGCCACGAGGGCAAGACCTACGAGCTCGGCGGCGATATCGCCTGGAACTTCGACGATCTCGCGGCTGCCATCGGCCAGGCGATCGGGCGCGATGTGAAGTACACGCCGGTTACGGCCGATGAGCACCTCGCGGCCCTCAAGGCGGCAGGCCTCGACGACGGAACAGCTGGCTTTGTAGTCGCGCTGGAGGGCAACACTCGCGACGGCCTGCTCGCCGAAACGAGCGGCGACCTTGCGCGACTCATCGGGCGCCCGACCACGCCTCTCGCCGATGGGCTGGCCTCCGCCCTCGCCTAGCGATCCGACTTACGCGCGACCGAGCAGGCGGGCGGTGAGGGATGTCGCGGTCGCCGCGGTGGCGGCACCGAGGGCATCCCAGCCGTCCGCCTCGATCGCGTCGGCGCGAAACGTGATGCCGACCGACGCGACCGGGTAGTCGTTGTGGTCGCGGGCGCTCGCGCCGACGGACGCGTACTCCGGCGTGATCTCGCCATCCTCACGCGACCAGCCGCGTGCTCGCCCGTCTGCCAGGATCGCGTCGAGTTCGGCCAGCGTCTTCGGGCCGTTCCCGTGGCGCGAGATCAGGTCGTCGCGGTGCGGATACAGCGCTCTCACCTGTGGGCCAGGCAGCAGCGACAGCATCGACCGACCGGTTGCGGTCAGGTGCGCGGGCAGCCGCACGCCGATGATCGACACCGTGGTCGGCGCACGGAATCCCTGCACTTTCGAGACGTACATGACGTCGGCGCCGCTCAACACGGCGAGATGTGCAACCACCGGGATGCCAGCATCCGCCACCAGTTTGTGGAGCAGCGGCCCGGCCAGTCGCCCCAGTCGGGTTGCCCTGAGCGACGATGTGCCGATCTCTGACAACACCGTGCTGAGCCCATAGGCCTGGTCTTCCGGGTAATGCACGAGGAATCCCTCGTCCATCATGACGGCGATCAATTGGTAGGTCGACGAGCGCGGTAACTCGAGGTCGCGGGCGAGGGTCGATGCGCGCACGGGCGCTCCGCGGTGCGAGAGATAGCTGAGCACTCGGAGGGTGCTCCGTGCCGCCGGGATCTCTTTCACCTCGTCACCTTCCGCATGTCTGCGATCGCAGACAGCTTATGCCCGGTGGCCACCCCGCAGACTGTCGCTTCACGATTCAATGACGAGGTGATCACCTCGCAAACTCCCGTCCAGGTCGGTATCGGCGCTCTCTCCTTCGATGACGTAGTGGCCGTCGCGCGGCACGGCGCCACGATCGAGCTCACTTCCGAGTCGCTCGCCGAGATGGCGCGCACGCGGGGCATCATCGAGGCGCTCGCCTCGGATGCCGCTCCGCACTACGGCATTTCCACCGGCTTCGGGGCCCTCGCGAGCAAGCAGATTCCGGTCGAGCGCCGCGCCCAGCTGCAGCGATCGCTGGTTCGCAGTCACGCGGCGGGATCGGGCCCCGAGGTCGAGCGCGAGGTCGTCCGTGGCCTGATGCTGCTTCGACTGTCGACGCTCGCGACCGGGAGAACGGGCGTGCGCCCGCTTGTTGCTGAGACCTACGCCGCCGTCCTCAACGCCGGAATCGCGCCTGTGGTTTACGAATACGGCAGCCTCGGCTGTTCGGGCGACCTTGCACCGCTCGCGCACTGCGCGCTGGCGCTGCTCGGCGAAGGCGAGGTGCGGGACTCGACTGGCGCTGTCGTATCCGCGGCCGATGCGCTTGCTGCGGCGGGCATCCGGCCGCTCGTCCTGCAGGAGAAGGAGGGCCTCGCCCTTATCAACGGCACGGACGGGATGCTCGGGATGCTGGTGCTCGCCATCCACGATCTTCGCGCGCTGGTCACGACCGCCGACCTCGCCGCCGCGATGAGCGTCGAGGGACTACGCGGCACGGACGCGGTCTTCGCCGACGACCTGCAGCAGCTTCGCCCGCATCCCGGCCAGGCAGAGTCTGCCGCCAACCTCCGCGCCGTGCTCGCAGGGTCGCCGATGCTGTCGAGGCCAGAGGGATTCACGCGCGTGCAGGACGCGTACTCGCTTCGCTGCGCACCCCAGGTGCACGGTGCCGTGCGCGACACGATCGACCACGCTGCCCTCGTCGCGGGCCGTGAGCTCGCCTCCGCCGTCGACAACCCCGTCGTGACGATGGATGGCCGGGTCGAGTCCAACGGAAACTTCCATGGGGCGCCAGTCGGCTACGTTCTCGACTTCCTGGCCATTGTCAGCGCAGATCTCGCGAGCATGAGCGAGCGCCGCACCGACCGTTTTCTCGATGTTTCGCGCAACCACGGGCTGCACGCATTCCTCGCCGACGACCCGGGCGTCGACTCAGGCCACATGATCGCGCAGTACACGCAGGCGGGCATCGTCAGCGAGCTCAAGCGGCTGGCTGTCCCGGCGTCCGTCGACTCCATCCCGTCGTCTGCCATGCAGGAAGACCACGTGTCGATGGGCTGGAGCGCCGCACGGAAGCTCCGCCGCGCGGTCGACGGTGCGAGTCGTGTCGTCGCCATCGAGTTGCTGACGGCTGCCCGCGCAATGGACATGCGCGCGCCGATTGAGCCGTCACCCGTGTCGCGCGCCGTGGTCGCCAAGCTGCGCGAGACCACCCCCGGACCTGCGACGGATCGATACCTCGCCCCCGAGATAGCGGCCGCGGTGGCCGGAGTACTGAACGGATCTCTGCTGGATGCTGCGGCATCCGCAGTTCGACTAACAGGAGGAGTTCTCGTATGACCAGTGGTCCCCGGCCGGTGAAGGCCTATCGTGGAACCGAGTTGCACACCGAGGGCTGGCCGCAGGAAGCCGCTCTCAGGATGCTCCAGAACAATCTCGATCCGGAGGTCGCTGAGCACCCGGACAAGCTCGTCGTCTACGGCGGCACGGGCAAGGCGGCCCGCGACTGGAACAGCTTCGACGCGATCGTGCGCACCCTGACGACCCTGAAGAACGACGAGACGATGCTCGTGCAGTCTGGCAGGCCGGTCGGCGTGATGCGGACGCACGAGTGGGCGCCCCGCGTGCTGATCGCGAATTCCAATCTCGTCGGCGATTGGGCCAACTGGACAGAATTCCGCAGGCTCGAGCAGCTCGGGCTGACGATGTACGGCCAGATGACGGCAGGGTCGTGGATCTACATCGGCACCCAGGGCATCCTGCAGGGCACGTATGAGACGTTCTCCGCTGTCGCGGCGAAGAGGTTCGCCGGGACCCTGGCTGGCACAATCACACTCACCGGCGGCCTCGGCGGCATGGGCGGCGCCCAGCCGCTCGCGGTGACGATGAACGACGGCGTCGCAATCGTGGTCGAGGTCGACCCGTCGCGCATCGCCAGGCGCATCGAGCACGGCTACCTCGACGTCGAGGCCAGGTCGATCGACCATGCGCTCGAGCTGGCATACGCCGCCCGGGATGCCCGCACACCACTGTCGATCGGACTGCTCGGCAACGCGGCGGCGGTATTCCCGGAGCTCCTTGCTCGCGGCGCCGAGATCGACATCGTCACCGACCAGACGAGCGCGCACGATCCTCTTGCGTACCTGCCGGTCGAGTTCTCGTTCGACGAGTGGAACGCGCGCCGTGAGGCTGACCCGATCGGCTTTGCGGACGCGGCGCGGCACTCGATGGCTCTCCAGGTCGAGGCGATGGTCGGCTTCCAGAAGGCGGGGGCCGAGGTCTTCGACTATGGCAACAACATCCGCACGGAGGCGCTGACGGCGGGCTTCGCAGACGCATTTGCGTTTCCGGGGTTCGTGCCCGCGTACATCCGCCCGCTCTTCTCCGAGGGGAAGGGGCCGTTCCGCTGGGCGGCTCTCAGCGGCGACCCGGAGGACATCTACAAGACCGATCGCGCGGTTCTCGAGCTGTTCCCCGAGAACCAGTCCCTGGCGAAGTGGATCAAGCTGGCGGGCGAGAAGGTGCACTTCCAGGGGCTGCCCGCTCGCATCTGCTGGCTCGGCTACGGCGAGCGCGACAAGGCGGGACTGCGGTTCAACGAGATGGTGGCCTCCGGTGAGTTGTCCGCGCCGGTGGTGATCGGTCGCGACCACCTCGACTCCGGGTCGGTCGCATCCCCCTACCGCGAGACGGAAGCGATGAAGGATGGCTCGGACGCGATCGCGGACTGGCCGCTGCTGAACGCGCTCGTGAACACGTCGTCCGGGGCGACCTGGGTGTCGATCCATCACGGCGGGGGAGTCGGAATTGGCCGTTCGATCCATGCGGGGCAGGTCACCGTTGCGGACGGGACGCCGCTTGCCGCAGAGAAGCTCGCGCGAGTGCTGGCCAATGACCCGGCGATGGGCGTCATCCGTCACGTGGACGCTGGATACGATGAGGCCATCGCCGTCGCGGAGGCGCGCGGTGTCCGCATCCCCATGAAGGAGAACTAGTGGCGCGAGTTGCGGGTTCACTGAGCGTCGACCCTCGCTGGCCGCGCGCCGGCGACTGGCCAGCGCCGACGGGGGATCCGTCGCGGGATGGCGAGATCGATCTCGCGCTCGTCGGTCTGCCCACGTTTTCGACCTCGCTCTCCGCAACGGGCGCGAACGAGACGCCGGCGGCAGTCCGTGCCGCTCTGCGCTATTACAGCGAGTTCACCGACCGCCAGCTGACGTTGCGATTTGCCGACTTCGGCGATGCCGGCGATCCTGACCGCAACGAGGATGCCGCAACCGCGTTCGTCGCGCGTGCGGCGGCCGCGTCTCGCCTCGTGGTGGCACTCGGCGGTGACAACGCGGCGACCGTGCCCGCGGCGCTCGGTGCATGGGGAGCACGCGTGGCCACAGCCGGCCTCATCACCCTCGACGCGCATCACGATCTCCGTGACGGCAGGTCGAACGGGTCGCCGGTCCGGCGGCTGGTCGAGGCCGGACTCGACGGCAGGCGCGTCGTCCAGGTGGGGATCGCCGACTTCGCGAACTCCGCGGACTACGCGGCGCGGGCGGCGGAGTTCGGCATCACGGTGATCCGTCGCAATGCCCTGCACTCACGCCCGATGGCGGATGTTATGGCTGAGGCGCTCGAGATTGCGAGTGGTGCAGGTGGTCCGGTACACGTCGACTTCGATGTGGATGTCTGCGACCGCAGCGTTGCGCCGGCCTGCCCCGCGTCCATCCCCGGTGGCATTGCCGCGCACGAGCTGCGCTCCGCCGTCCGTGCAGCGACGTCGCACGCCTTCGTCGAGTCGATCGATTTCACCGAGGTGGATGCAACGGCTGACGCCCCAGACAATCGCACGATTCGCCTCGTTGCGCTCTGCGTGCTCGAGGCGGCGGCAGGGCTGGCGTCGCGATGAGCACGCTGGTCGACAACATCGGCCTGCTGGTGGCCCGGGATCGAGAAATCCCCGATGCAGCCGTCGTGATCGAGCATGGCCTGATCGCCTGGATCGGTCCGGCAGGCGCTGCCCCCGCGGCAGACAAGCGCATCGATGCTGGCGACCGATGCGTGATCCCGGGTTTCGTCGACTCGCACAGCCACATCATGTTCGCCGGCGACCGGGCGGACGAGTTCGAGGCCAGGATGGCCGGTCGCAAATATTCCGCGGGTGGCATTCGCCGCACAGTCGGACTCACGAGGGCTGCGTCAGACGAAGAACTGCTCGCGAATGCACGACGGCTTGTCGCAGAAATGCATTCGCAGGGCACGACAACGGTCGAGATCAAGAGCGGATACGGTCTCACGGTCGACGACGAGGCCCGCGCGCTGGCCCTGGCATCGACCCTCACCCCCGAAACTACCTACCTCGGCGCCCACGTCGTACCGACCGAGTACACGAGCGACGTCGCGGGCTATGTCGACCTCGTGACGGGGGCGATGCTCGACGCCGCAGCCCCGCACTCTCGCTGGATCGACGTGTTCTGCGAAGACGGCGCGTTCGACGTCGATCAGGCGCGTGCCATCCTCACCGCAGGCATCGAGCGGGGCCTCGGCGCGCGAATGCACTCCGGCCAGCTGGGGGAGTCCGGAGGAGTGCGCCTTGCCGTCGAGCTCGGCGCAGCATCGGTCGACCACTGCACGTACCTCTCGGCGGCAGATGTCGACGCGCTCGCCGCAGGCTCGACCGTTGCGACCCTGCTGCCCGGGGTCGAGTTCTCGACCAGGCAGCCATACCCGGATGCCCGCAGGCTGATCGACGCCGGCGTGAGCGTCGCGCTCGCCTGCGATTGCAATCCCGGCTCCAGCTTCACCTCCTCCATGCCCTTCTGCATTGCGGTCGCCGTGCGCGACATGGGGATGACGCCGGCGGAGGCGCTGTGGTCTGCAACGGCCGGGGGAGCAGCGGCCCTCCAGCGCACGGACATCGGCTCGATCGCTGTAGGTATGCGGGCAGACCTGGTGTTCCTCGATGCTCCGACCTACGTTCATCTCGCGTACCGGCCCGGGGTCCCGCTCGTGCACCGCGTCCTCACAGCGGACTGAGCCGGGCGGCCGCGAGAGCGGCGAGCCAGCGCGCTGTGTCGATTCCCCGGGCTGCAGGTGGTAGCGTCACTCCTGCCTAAGGCAATGGAGCCTGGGGCGGCTTACGGCTTACCCGCCTGCGGCCGCAGAGATCGTCCTAGAGTGGTTTACCGACCCCCACAGGATGTGTCCCAAGGAGTTGAAGTGCGCACTGAAGCCGCATTAGACAGTCCCCGCGAAAACGCCGACATGAACGAATGGCCTGAACCGCGCGAAGAGCTCGTACAGATTCTGACCCCAGACGGGGAACGGCTCGAGCAGCCGCTGTACGACCGGTGGATTTCCGACATCGACGCGGACGCTCTCGTGGCCCTCCTCGAAGACCTGACGGTCGTTCGGCGCATCGACGTCGAGGCCACGGCCCTGCAGAGACAGGGCGAACTGGGCCTCTGGCCCCCGCTTCTCGGCCAGGAGGCGTCGCAGATCGGCTCGGCGAGGGCTTTGCGTGAAGACGACTTCGTCTTCACCAGCTATCGCGAGAACGCGGTCGCATACTGCCGTGGCGTGCAGCTCGGCGACCTCGTCAAGGTGTGGCGTGGCACCGCCTTCTCCGGGTGGAACCCGTTCGATGTCGGCATGGCGACCCCCCAGGTCATCATCGGCGCGCAGACGCTGCATGCCACCGGTTACGCAATGGGATGCAAGAAGGATGGCGTCGATTCCGTCGCCGTCGCATACTTCGGCGACGGCGCAACCAGCCAGGGCGACGTCAATGAGGCGATGATCTTCGCGGCGAGTTTCAACGCCCCCGTGATCTTCTTCTGCCAGAACAACCACTGGGCCATCTCGGAGCCGGTTGGGCTGCAGGCGGTGCGCCCGATCGCCGACCGCGCGCCAGGGTTCGGCATCCCCAGCATGCGTGTCGACGGCAATGACGTGCTCGCGGTCATGGCCGCGACGCGCATCGCTCTCGACCGCGCCCGATCGGGCGGAGGCCCGACCTTCATCGAGGCCGTGACCTACCGGATGGGGCCGCACACGACATCCGACGATCCGTCGAAGTACGAAGACCGCGCCTCGCACGAGGAGTGGGCAGCAAAAGATCCGATTCTCCGTCTGACTCAGTACCTCGAAGGCGAGGGGATCCTCACCGACGAGGTGCGTGCCGCCGTGAAGTCCAAGGCAGACGACGTGGCGCGAGAGTTCCGTGCAGAGTGCATCGGGATGGCGAATCCCGAGCCGATGACGGTGTTCGACAACGTGTTCGCGGAGCCGCATTCCGCGCTCGACCGCCAGAAGCAGCAGTTTGCCGCCTATCTCTCCTACGTCGAGGGCAGCACGCGATGAGCGAGCAGCTGACCCTGTCACGGGCGATCGGGGCCGGGCTCCGTCGTGCGCTGGCAGATGACGACCGGGTCCTCCTCATGGGAGAAGACATCGGCGACCTTGGTGGAGTCTTCCGTGTCACCGACGGGTTGAAGGCCGAATTCGGAGCCGAGCGGGTGATGGACACGCCACTCGCCGAGTCAGCCATCCTCGGTACAGCGATCGGTCTCGCCTACCGCGGGTTCCGGCCGGTGGTCGAGATCCAGTTCGACGGCTTCATCTTTCCCGCGTTCGACCAGATCGTGGCACAGCTCGGCAAGCTTCGCTACCGCACCGGCGGCGCTGTCTCGATGCCGATCACGATCCGCGTGCCCTTCGGCGGTGGAATCGGCTCGGTCGAGCACCACTCAGAGTCGCCCGAGGCCTACTTCGCCCACACTCCTGGCCTCCGGGTGGTCAGCTGTTCCAACCCGCAGGACGCGTACTCGATGATTCGCGAAGCGATTCGCAGCGATGATCCCGTGCTGTTCTTCGAGCCCAAACGCCGCTACTGGGCCAAGGGCGAGGTCGACCTCGAGGCGGAGCCGGAACCCCTCGGGAGCGCCAAGGTCGTCGTCACCGGTGCGGATGTCACGCTGGTGACCTACGGACCGCTCGTTGCGACCGCGATTGATGCCGCTGCCGCCGCGGTCGAAGACGGGGTTTCGGTCGAGGTGATCGACCTTCGCTCTCTTGCGCCGGTCGACTTCGAGACCGTTGAGGCTTCTGTGCGGAAGACCGGGCGCCTCGTCATCACGCATGAGGCAGCACAGTCCGGCGGACTGGGTGCCGAGATCGCGGCGAGTATCACCGACCGCTGCTTCTACCACCTGGAGGCCGCGCCGCAGCGAGTCACGGGGTTCGACGTGCCGTACCCGCCCGCGAAACTCGAGGAACAGTACCTGCCAGACCTCGACCGGATCCTTGACGCCGTCGACCGCGTCCTCGGACGCGAGAACTCTCTCACGGGCTGGAGTGCGAAATGACGCGCGACTTCACGCTGCCGGATTTGGGTGAGGGCCTCACCGAATCCGAGCTCGTGGCCTGGCACGTCGTCGTCGGCGACCTGGTCGAGTTGAACCAGCCGATCGCGGAGGTCGAGACGGCCAAGGCGATCGTCCAGCTGCCGTCGCCCTTTGCCGGAGTGATCTCTGCGCTCTACGTCGAGCCGGGGACGACCGTGACCGTGGGATCCCCGCTCGTCGCGTTCGAGTTGGACGGACCAGCGGACGTCGAGGTCGTTGATGACGCCGAGCCGGTACCCCAGGCCGACGCCGCCGCGAAGCCGGCCCGCAATGCAGTGCTCGTCGGTTACGGCCCTCCTGTCGAGGGAGGGGAGCGTCCGAAACGCAAACGGGCTTCCCGTCCGCTGCCTGCGCAGGTCGCACCGGCCGGCCCGGCGGCCGAGCGCGTGGTGCAGGACACCCCGAGGTCGACGCCGCCCGTGCGCAAGCTTGCTGCGGACCTCGGGATCGACCTCGCTCTCGTGAGCGGAACCGGCGACGCTGGCACCATCACCCGGAGCGACGTGCTGGCTGCGACATCCACAGTGACGGAGACGGCGACCTCTGTGTCTGCTGGGACGGTGTCTGCTGGGACGGTGTCAGCGGGGCTCGCGGCGCCCACGCCCGTTCGCGCGCCGCAGAGCGGCGAACGGGAGACTCGCACACCCATCAAGGGCGTGCGCAAGGCGACCGCGGAGGCGATGGTGCAGAGCGCCTTCACGGCCCCGCACGTCACGGAGTTCCTCACGATCGATGTGACCGCCGCCTCCGAGCTCTTGGCGGAGCTTCGCGAGAGCAAGGCCTTCGCCGGCCAGCGCATCACGATGCTCGCGCTCGTGGCCAAGGCGCTGCTCCTTGCTGTCGATCGCACTCCGTCGGTCAACAGCCGGTGGGATGACGCCGCGGCCGAGATCGTGCAGTTCGGCTACGTGAACCTCGGGATCGCGGTCGCGACGCCGCGCGGGCTCATGGTTCCGAACATCCGGGATGCAGACCAACTCTCTCTCGTCGAGCTGGCCGCATCGCTCACTGACCTCGCCGAGACGGCACGGTCGGGCGCGACGACTCCTCAGTCGCTCACCGGTGGGACGATCTCGATCACCAACGTCGGCGTCTTCGGAGTCGACGCGGGCACGCCCATCCTGAATCCGGGGGAGGCGGCGATCCTCGCGATGGGCGCGGTGCGCAGACTGCCGTGGGAGTACAGGGGCGAGATCGCACTGCGGGACGTCATGACGCTCAGCCTCAGCTTCGACCATCGGCTCGTAGATGGCGAGCAGGGGTCGCGATTCCTCACCGACATCGGCGCGATCCTGAAGAATCCGGGCATGGCCCTGACAATGGTCTAGCAGAGATCGTTGGCCCATATTGCGTCGGTCGGCTACGGGGTGGTGAGTGCCGCCAGTGCCATCGACTCGAGCAGGGCACGCACGGATGCCCGGGACGCCGAGCGAGCGCTGTGTGGCGTCGAGTTGATGAGTCCGAAAGTCGCGCGGGCGCGGATCCGCAGCTCCGCGATGGGGGTGGCGGGATGGATGACGCCCAACACTCCGACCCACGCCTCGATGTAGCTGCGCTGCAGGGTGCGCACGGCGTTCCTGTGTTCTGTCGCAAGGCTGTCGAGATCGCGGTCCTGCACAACGATGACGTCCGCGTTCGAAAGCGCGAACTCGACGTGGAATTGGATGAGCCCGCGGAGCGCCGCCTCAGCGTCGGGCGCGGCCGCGATGACGGCCTCGCCTCCGTCGACCAGCTCTCGTGAGACATCCACCAGGAGCGCCGCCAGCACGGCCTGTTTGCTGGC